>JAHLLD010000002.1:0-300000 GCA_020444325.1 bacterium | reverse complement strand
CAGGTCGACCAGCTTTCCATCTTCATGACCCTCGTTGTCACGGGTGTCGGTTTCCTCATTCACGTCTACTCGATCGGCTACATGCACGGCGACCGCAGTTTCTGGAGGTTTTTCACCTACCTGAACCTGTTCATTTTCGCCATGCTGAATCTCGTCCTTGCCGACAACTACGTGCTGATGTTCCTCGGCTGGGAAGGTGTCGGACTCTGTTCCTACCTCCTGATCGGGTTCTGGTACGACAAGAAATTCGACGGCGTGGGCATTACATGGACGGGTGACGCGGGCAACAAGGCCTTCTGGGTCAACCGCATCGGCGACTTCGCCTTCATGCTCGGCATGTTCCTGATCTTCAAGGAATTCGGTTCGCTGACGTTCAATGAAGTCATGCAGGGTTCGGAACACCTGGCTGTCGGGAACAGCACCGTGTTCTGGATCACGTTGCTGCTTTTCATCGGCGCAACCGGAAAATCGGCGCAGATCCCGCTGTTCGTCTGGCTGCCCGACGCCATGGCTGGTCCCACCCCCGTCAGCGCCCTGATCCATGCCGCAACCATGGTTACCGCCGGCGTCTACATGGTGGCACGCAACTCCGCGCTGTACGCACTGGCGCCTGACACCATGATGGTCGTCGCCATCGTCGGTGCGCTCACCGCCATCATGGCCGCGTCTATCGGACTCGTACAGAACGACATCAAGAAAGTGCTGGCATACTCTACCGTCAGCCAGCTCGGATATATGTTCCTCGCCCTCGGTGTGGGCGCTTTCACCGCTGGTATTTTCCACGTGATGACGCATGCGTTCTTCAAGGCCTGCCTCTTCCTCGGATCCGGTTCGGTGATTCATGCCATGCACGAGGAGCAGGACATTCGCTACATGGGCGGACTGAAGAGCGTCATGCCGAAGACGTACTGGACCTTCCTCATCTCCAGTTTCGCCATCGCGGGCTTCCCGCCGCTGGCAGGGTTTTTCTCCAAGGATGAGATTCTCTGGAAATCCTTCGCTGACGGCTCGGTACTGCTCTGGGGCATCGGTGCGCTGGCAGCACTGATGACGGCATTCTACATGTTCCGCATGGTCACACTCACCTTTGAAGGCGAGCCGCGCTGGGCGAAAGACAAGCATCCGCATGAATCCCCGGCCACGATGACCATTCCGCTCATCGTGCTTGCTTTCCTGGCCATTGTGGGCGGCTTCATCGGCATCCCCGCCGTGCTCGGCGGCGGCAACGCCATTCACCAGTGGCTGCATCCCATTTTCGCACAGGCGGAGCACACCATGGCGCTGGCCGAGCATCACAATCACACGCTCGAGTACATCCTCATGGCGGTGAGCGTCGCGATCGGCTTCATCGGTTTCTGGTTCGGTCGCTCGGTGTTCTTGAAGAACCCGGAAGCGGACAACAAGATTGCCGCGAAAACCGGTTTCCTCTACCGCCTGCTTGCCAACAAGTATTATGTCGACGAGGGGTACAACGGCAGTGTCGTGCGTCCCCTCGTGAAGACCTCGGAAAGCTTCCTGTTCCGCGTGTTCGACGTACGCATCATTGACGGTATCGTCAACGGCGTCGCAACACTGACCGCATGGGTCAGCCGCAGTATTCGCGTGATCCAGACAGGCGTCGTGCAGAGTTACGCCGCCCTGATCGTTCTCGGTATCGTTATCGTTCTCGGATTGATCATATTGAGCTGATACAACACGATGATTCCACACGTTCTCAACGTCGTACTTTTTCTCCCCCTCATCGGCCTCGCAGCCGTGCTGCTCGCGCGCCGCAGTGACGGAGCCGCCCGCTGGACGGGACTCGGCGCCTCGCTGCTGAACTTCCTCGTCTCGCTGGAACTGTTCTTTGCCTACGACCCGGCAAATCCGGCGATGCAGTTCGTGGAGAAAGTCAGCTGGATTCCCGCCCTCAACGTGAGCTATCATGTCGGACTCGACGGGATTTCCCTGCTGCTGGTGGTGCTGACCACCTTCCTGACTCCCATCGTGCTGATTTCGTCGTGGAAATCCGTGACGAAGCAGGTGCCCGCCTATGTCGCACTCATGCTGCTGCTTGAAACGGCCATGATCGGCGTCTTCTCCTCCCTCGACACCTTCCTGTTTTACGTGTTCTGGGAGTTGATCCTCATCCCGATGTATTTCATCATCGGTATCTGGGGCGGCAAAGAGCGCATTTACGCCACGGTGAAGTTCTTCATCTACACCATGGTCGGTTCGCTGCTCATGCTCATCGCCATTATCTGGCTGGGCTACTATGCCTCCACCCTTCCGGGCGGCACGTTCACCACCGACATTACCATGCTCTTCGACATCGCGCCGACGATTCCGCTCGACATTCAAGGATGGATGTTCGCGGCCTTTGCGCTGAGCTTTCTCATCAAGGTTCCCGCCTTCCCGCTGCACACCTGGCTGCCGGACGCACACGTCCAGGCACCCACCGGCGGATCGGTTATCCTGGCCGGTGTGCTGCTGAAAATGGGGACCTACGGTCTGATCCGTTTCAACCTCCAGCTTTTCCCGCTGGCTTCCATTGAATTCGCCTCCGTCCTTTCCGCGCTTGGCGTGGTGGGCATTATATACGGAGCACTCGTTTCCATGGTGCAGAAGGATGTGAAAAAACTTGTGGCCTATTCCTCCGTCAGCCACATGGGTTTCATTCTTCTCGGCATTTTCGGCATGACGATTGAGGGTTTGCAGGGTGGACTCATCCAGATGATCAATCATGGTCTCTCCACCGGCGCACTCTTCCTTATCGTCGGCATGATTTACGACAGACGTCATACGCGCATGATTGAAGATTTCGGCGGACTCGCCCGACAGATCCCGGTGTTCTCGACGTTCTTCATGATCGTCACACTGTCATCGATCGGCCTCCCCGGACTCAACGGTTTTGTCGGGGAATTCCTTATCCTCCTCGGCTCCTTCAACTCCACTGTACTGGGCTCGCACTGGTACGTCATCTTCGCTGCCACGGGCGTGGTTTTTGCGGCCGTCTACATGCTCTGGATGTTCCAGCGCGTGGTGTTCGGTGTCTCCCGCAGCGAGGAAAACAGCAAACTTGTCGACCTGTCGTCACGTGAAATCGGGCTGCTCCTGCCTATACTGCTTTTCATCGTGTGGATCGGCATTTATCCGAGCACCTTCATGGAGAAAACCGAACCCACGATGCAGCGCGTCGTCGACAAGCTGGAACAGGTACAGCGTGGTGAATTGCTGTCAACCACTGTTTCAGACCAGTAAATGCACAGGAGCACCTTGTTGAAACCGTTTTCCCGAATTTTCAGAGCGTGTATGACCACGCTCGTGGCTCTGATGCTTTTCAACGTCCCGGCCTTCGCGTCGGAGGCGGGTGAAATGCATTTAATTGAGCCCGATCCCCTTATGGTGATTCCCTTCATCCTTCTCCTGCTCGCCATTGCCCTCATGCCTTTCATCAACGGACACTGGTGGCATCATTATTTTCCGCATGTGGCCATCGGACTCGGCCTCATCACCATCATCTACTATGTCTTTTTCCTTCAGAATCCCGTGCGCATGCTGCACTCGGGAATCGAGTACTTCAGTTTCATCGCCCTCGTCGGTTCACTGTATATCGTCGCGGGCGGGCTGCACATCGCCCTGCAGGGCTATGCATCGCCCATTAAAAACACCATCATCCTCGCCATCGGTGCCGTACTCGCGAATATCGTCGGTACCACCGGCGCGTCGATGATTCTCATCCGTCCCTTCCTCCGCAACAACAAGTCGCGTCTGCACGCGTACCACATCGTCTTTTTCATCTTCATCGTCAGCAACATCGGTGGCGGACTCACCCCGATCGGCGATCCCCCGCTCTTCCTCGGCTACCTGAAAGGCATACCCTTTTTCTGGGTGCTCGAGTATGTGTGGGATATCTGGGGACTGACCATCCTCATGATTCTCGCGGTATTCGTCGCCATCGACTGGTTCTACTATATGAAGATGCCCGCCGACATCAGGCACAAGCAGGATGACGCCGGGGATAAGACAAAGGTGGAAGGACTGCACAACATCGGCTTCCTGCTGATGATTCTCGTCGCCGTGTTTATCCAGGATCCCCCCTTCGTGCGCGAAGCCATCATGATCATCGCCGCCGCGGGTTCCTATTACACGACGAAGGAGCATGTGCACAAGGCCAACGACTTCAATTTCTTCCCGATCAAGGAAGTGGGCTTCCTCTTCCTCGGGCTCTTCGCCACGATGGTGCCTGCCCTCGACTGGCTCGAGCTGAACGCCGGTTCGCTCGGCATCACGGCTCCGGGACAGTTTTACTGGGGCACGGGCATCCTTTCCTCCTTCCTCGACAATGCGCCGACGTACCTGAATTTCCTGAGCGCCGAAATCGGTTTGCTCGTCCAGCCCGACCTGATTCACCAGGTGCAGGAAGTCATTGCGAACGGTGCGCTGCACGCCCCGAACTTCATGCAGTATTCCGAGGAAGTACGTATGACGGTCAAGACGCTCGTGGAATATCACCCGAGCATGGTGGCCGCAAACAGCGTGCCGCTCAGCGACATCCAGGTGTCACAGCTGATCAGCGTGCACCCGCTGTACGTGATGGCCATCAGCGTTTCCGCCGTCTTCTTCGGTGCGATGACGTATATTGGCAACGCCCCGAACTTCATGGTGAAGTCCATCGCCGAACAGATGGGCGCGAAGATGCCCTCGTTCTTCGGCTACATGATCAAGTTTTCAATACCCATACTGCTGCCGATCTTCATCCTGATCTGGTGGCTGTATTTTTCCTAACCAGGATTTTTCCTTACACTGCGATTTCAGGCATACACGATGGAACAACTGCTCACTGATACGCTGAACACCGCACCGGTCGCCGGTACGATTCTCCTCGCGTTGATCGTTATCATGATCAATGCGCTGAAGAAAGATTCGCACACAGCGGAGTACTGGGTGTCGCTCATCGGCATTCTCGGCAACATCGCGCTGGCCGTGTGGACGTTCCCGCACCGTGGAACAGCCTTCGACGGGATGGTGATGACAGGCGGCTACGCCAGTCTTGTCAATATCATATTCCTTGTGGCGGCGGGACTCACCATAATGCTCTCCCGGGAATACATCGCGAAAATCGGTGTCGCGTACGGAGAATTTTTCCATCTCATTCTCCTTGCAGTCGGCGGAATGATGGCGCTTGCCACAGGAACCGACCTCGTCGTGACCTTTATCGGCCTCGAGCTGATGTCTGTCTGCCTCTACGTGCTCGCCGGCTTCAGCCGTCGCGTTCTCAAAGCCAACGAAGCCGCGCTGAAATACTTCCTTCTCGGCGCCTTCGCCACCGGCTTCTTTCTCTACGGCATCGCGTTGATTTACGGCAGCACCGGTACGACCAACATTCTTGAAATCGCTCAGAATCTGCAGGCACTCAAGTCCGATCCCCTGTTCCTGACAGGGGTCGGACTGCTGCTTGTCGGCTTCGCCTTCAAGGTCGGCGCCGTCCCCTTTCACATGTGGGTGCCCGACGTGTACGAAGGCTCCCCCACGATGGTCTCCGCCTTCATGTCCACCGGCGCAAAGGCCGCGGCCTTCACGGCCCTGCTGCTTGTCTTCACATCAACCTTCAAGTTCACCGAGAGCAGCATCAACACCGTGTTTGCCGTCCTCTCTGTCGCTTCGATGCTGATTGGAAACCTCGTGGCGCTGGCACAGAGCAACATCAAACGCATGCTGGCATACTCGAGCATTGCGCATGCGGGCTACATGCTTATCGGACTCACGGTCGGTGGTGAGATCAGTCTGGCAGGCGTGCTGTTCTACCTGATCTCCTACACACTCACCAACATCGGCGCCTTTGGCATCGCCTCGGTGATCGAGAACAGTGAGCAGGGCGGCACGGCCATCGACAACTTCAAAGGACTTTATTACCGCCGTCCCACGCTCGCGGTGATGATGGCAGTATTCATGTTCTCGCTGGTGGGACTCCCCCCGCTCGCGGGCTTCTTCGGGAAATACTACATCTTCGTCGCCGCAATCGAAGGCGGTTACACCTGGCTCACCATTATCGGTGTCATTACCAGTATGATTTCGGTGTACTACTATCTCCGTGTCGTCGTGGTAATGTTCTTCCAGACAGAGGAACAGCCCCAGCAGACGGTGTTTTCCGGCAGCAGTGCCTTTGCACTCGCGCTTTCAGCCGTCGGCATCCTGCTGATCGGCGTTTTCCCGTCGTGGATACTCGACTGGATGGGCCGCTTATTCTAGAAGCATATGCTTCCTGTCTACACATCTGACGAGATGCGCGCCTGTGACAGGGCCGCGATCGAAGAATACGGAATTCCCGGCATCGTCCTCATGGAAAATGCCTCACGGGGCGCCGTCGATGCCGCCGAAGAATTTTTTGGCGACATGGAGGGCGCCTTCGTCGTCATACTCTGCGGCAAAGGCAACAACGGCGGGGATGGTTTCGCCATGGCGCGGCACCTGGTCAATCGCCGGGCACGCGTGCTGGTGTACACGCTGGGACCCGATGAAGCGTCGCAGGGAGACGCGGCAGCAAACCTTCGGATCATCCGACGGATGGAGAAAGACACGGATCTCCTGCGCGTGCAGCTTCTGAGCGGCAGCGCTGCGCTGCAGGACACGATCGACCGGCGGCCCGACTTCGTGGTGGACGCCATGCTCGGGACCGGAATCAGTTCGCCAATCAAGGGGGAAATCGCCGAGATCGTTGAGGTACTCAACCAGTCCGACATCCCCGTCTTCGCGGTGGACATTCCCACAGGCATCAATGCGGATACCGGCGAAGTACTGGGCATTGCGCTCGAATGCGCCGCGACGGCGACCATGGGCGGACTCAAGCGCGGACTACTGCTGCGTGAGGGACGCGTGTATGCCGGAGAGGTGTTCAATATTGATATCGGCAATGCGCAGGCGGGATACACCGAACATGCGACTTCAACTTTCCAGCTCACCGAGCACGCCATGCGCAAATGGCTGCCGCGGCGCCGGCACGATGTGCACAAGTATCAGCTGGGAAATGTCTTCGTGCTTGCCGGGTCAACCGGGCTCACCGGTGCGGCCGCCATGGCATCGGAAGCGGCACTGCGCAGCGGTGCCGGCATCGTCAATCTCGGTGTTCCAGCCAGCCTCAATTCCATCTTGGAAATCAAGCTGACCGAAGTCATGACCATTCCCTTCGGGGAAACCAGTGTCGGGAGCTTCAGTCTGCAGGATTTCGATGCCATACTCAAACGCTGTGACGACGCCAGCATCAGTATCCTCGGTCCGGGCATTTCCCGGCAGTATGAGACGCAGAATCTCGTGCGCCGCCTCATCGAACGCGCCTCGCGTCCCCTCCTGCTCGACGCTGACGCGCTGTACGCCCTGCGCGAGCATCTCCCGCTGCTGCAGCAGACGCAGAACGACATCATCCTCACACCCCATGTCGGGGAATTCGCGCGTCTCGTGGTGCAGTCCAAGGAAGAAATCGAGAGCAAGCGCATCGACATCGCACAGACGTTCGCCGTGGAATTCGGTGTCACCCTCGTGCTCAAGGGAGCCCCGACAGTCGTCGCCACGAAGGATGGGAAGACCTTCATCAACTCTACGGGCAATCCCGGCATGGCCACGGCGGGATCTGGTGACGTGCTTTCCGGCATCATCGCAGGACTCGCGGCGCAGGGTGCCAGCATGGAGCAGGCCGCATGCCTGGGCGTGTATCTGCACGGACTCGCGGGCGATCATGCACGGGATATCGTCGGTGAGTACGGGCTGATTGCCACGGACATCATGCACGCGTACGGCGAGATTATCCGCGATCTGCTCAACGGCTCGGATGCCGCCCAGCGATGAGCCATCGCCAGCGTACCGTCCTTCCCGCCACCCTCTGGTTTCTTCTCATCATGGTGCTGTTGTCCCTCCCCGGATCGTCCTTCCCTGAAGTCAATTTCTGGAAGCCCGACAAAATCGCGCATTTCGGACTCTTCGGCATGCAGACCGTGCTCCTCTGGATCGCATTTGCGTACCGCAGAGCAGCCGGAAGTTCATCCGAGAGCGGCGGGCAACACAATGCCGGCAGCAAAACTGAAAATGGTGTCCAGCCCAATCCCGGTTGGGGGCTCCTGCTCCGTGCCGCCATTATCACCCTGATTTTCGGCGCACTCAGCGAATATTACCAGGACGTCTTCACATCGCGCCTCGCCGACACGTACGACATTCTTGCAAATGCCATCGGCATCGCGCTCGCCTGCCTGTTCATTGCCATCACCGGCCGCATGCGCATCCTGCACCTCTCCGCCCGACTCCTCCGCCTTCCTCTTCCATCGGAAAAATCCTGAAAAAACGTAATATTATTTAGACCAGGTATTGATTAGCGTCACCCCAGCACGTATATTGTGCCATACCTTTTCTGTAAATGGTCCGATTGTGATAAAAAAACCGCCCAGCACAGGCGGTTTTTTTATTACAGTCTCTTGGTGACTTGGTGTCTCCGTGACTTTGTGCAATCAAGAGATATCACCCGTGTCTTATCGTCAGCATATCCCCATCCTGCACCAGGTATTCCTTCCCTTCAAGCCGCCAGTGCCCGGACTCCTTGCAGGCCGAGATACTCCCGTACTCGACGAAATCCTCGAAGTGGACCACTTCTGCACGAATGAAGCGATCCTGCAGGTCGCTGTGGATGACACCCGCTGCTTCCGGAGCGACGCTTCCGCCGCGAACATTCCACGCGCGGCATTCATCCTCGCCGAAAGTGAGGAAGGAAATGAGTCCGAGCATCTCATAGGCTGAGCGGATAATACGCGTCAGAGCCGATTCCTCGATGCCATAGTCCTTCATGAACTCGGCGGCGTCCTCATCCTCCATCTGTGCGAGTTCCATCTCGATCTTGCCGAAGAAGGCATCCACGCTGATACCACTGTCCTTGAAGCGCTCCTGCAGCTCATTCACGATACCATCGGTCTCTCCCACCTTGTCCTCTTCCATGTTGAGGACAACGAGCAGCGGTTTCTGCGTGAGGAACTGGAAACCTTTTATCAGCTGTGCATCCTGCTTGTCGATCTCCACCGTGCGCAGCGGCTTTCCTTCGTCGAGTGCTTCCTTGAAGCGTTCGAGCACCACAAGTTCGTGTTTGAGCTTATCGTCCTGCACCTTCTGCACCTGCTTGCGCAGCTTCTCGACGCGGTTCTCAACCATTTCCATGTCACTGAGGAGGAATTCCGTCTCGAGGATTTCGATATCGCGGGCCGCATCCACTCCACCTTCGGGATGCGGATACATCGGATCATCGAACATGCGCACCACGTGCATGAGGGCGTCGTTCGTCTTCACTGATCCGAGGAAAGAACTGGTGAACTGCGTCGAAGAATGGTCGCCCTTCTTGAGGCCGATCACATCGACGAATTCGATTGAGGTATAGACTTTCTTCTTCGGGTTGAAGAATTCCGCCAGCTTATCCACGCGCGCATCCGGCACCTTCACCATAGCATGCTGCGACTGCTGCTTGGCCAGCGTCGCCTCATCGAGATGCGTCCGCGTCATGGTTTGAAAGAGTGTCGATTTCCCACTGAAAGGGAGTCCTACGAGTCCGATCTGCATAGTGTGATCCTAGTGCTTGTAACAGGATTCTAAAGATACGGGAATGGGGGGTAAATTGCAGATGTCAGATTGCAGATTGCAGATTGCAGATTGCAAATTGCAAATTGCAGATGGCAGATCGCAGATGGCAGATTAGCTCATCGGCCACACGCTCTGCGTGGGGACGATGGTCATTTGTCATTTGCCATCTGCCATTTGTCATCTGCAATTTGTCATCTGCCATTTGTCATCTGCAATTTGTCATCTGCAATCTGCCGTATGCAGGAAACCCCCGGTAACACCGAGGGTTTCCAAAGATTCAGCCAGATTATCAGATCATGATTAACTGTTAATCTGATCCTTGACCCATGACGAGGGGACGGATTTCGGACGGGTGATGGGGAGTCCGTAGGCGCGGGCGACGACTGCCTGGGATGCGATTCCCAGAGCGCGGCTGACGCTGAAGAGCACCGTGTAGTAGGAGAACTCCTTGAGTCCGTAATGATACAGCATGGCGCCGGAGCCGGCATCGACGTTTGGCCAGGGATCGGCGATCTTCTTGATCTGGCGCAGCACACCCGGGACCACGTCAAAGACGTTGGAAACGGTCTGGAACACGGGATCATCCATGCAATACTGCTTGCCGAAGGCGAGGAAGGCGTCGAAGCGCGGGTCGGTGATGCGCAGCACGGCGTGGCCGTAACCCGGAATCACCTTTCCGGAATCGAGCGTATCCCACGCGAACTTCTCGAGCTGTTCTTTCGACGGTGCGCCGCCGAATTCCTTGTTGACGTCGAGAATCCACTTGAGGCATTCCTGGTTCGCGAGTCCATGCAGCGGACCGGCGAGGCCGTTGAGTCCTGCCGACATGGCATAGTAGAGATCGGACAGTGCGCTGTTGACCGTCGCGGCCGAGAACGCGCTGACGTTGCCACCCTCGTGGTCGCTGTGGAGAACGAGGTAGAGGCGCATGAACTTGGTGAATTCACCGTTGGGATCGCCGAGTCCGAGCATGTGCACGTAATTGGCGCCCCAGTCGAGCTTCGGATCGGGCATGATGGCTTCGCCCTTGCCGAAACGCTTGCGATAGATCCATGCGGCGATGGCCGGCAGCTTGGCGACGATGGAAATGGCATCGTCGAGCGTTGCCATCCAGTACTCGTCCTTCTTCATGCCTTCGTCATAGCGCTGACGGAACACCGATTCCTTCTCCATGACGAGAATGGCGGTGTTGAACATGGCCATCGGATGCGAGTCGGCCGGCATGGCGCTGAGCACGTCCCAAACGTAACTGGGAACGTCCTGCTTCTCGCGCAGCTGTGCCTGCAGATCAGCCAGCTCTTCGTCATTCGGGAGCGATCCGGAGAGGAGGAGGTAGAAAATTTCTTCGGGAAGTTTCTCGGTGAGCTCTTTCAGCTCGATACCGCGAATAATAAGTCCTTTGTCCGGCGGAACAACGGAGGTATCGCAGACGAGGCCCTTTACGCCGCGCATACCGCCATACACCTGCTTGATAGTTACTTGAGAGACGACTTTGTCGCCATGCTCCTTGACGAGCTGCTTGATCTCATCGCGTTTCGGAGCGTAGACTTCTGCCAGTTTTTCCTGGAGTTTCGGCATTGGTCCTTCCTTCTGTTTGGAATGTAGGTACGTGGATTAAGGGTATCAGGATGATTATAGAAATTTCTGCAGTAAGATGAAAGATATCAAGGACATTTCCCCCGTTTATTTCTGGTGTTTCGAGAAAAAAAAACGGAGAGGGAGCCCGTTTTCTTCCCTTTGTTCTGTACAAAGATTTCTTATATTGCACGCACACCGCCATGACTACAGGGAACGGTTGGTGTCGTGAACTTCGGGACACCGGTTCACCTCGCTATCTACAACACTTTTTCCAGGTGCTGCCATGTTTGACGATCATGAAGAACTCGTACGCGTCGCTGTCGCTGTTATCCGTGACGGGGAGACGTTCCTCATCTGTCAGCGTGGGATCAACCATCGCTACGGACTCAAGTGGGAATTCCCCGGCGGCAAGCTCATCCAGGGCGAAACCCTGCGCGAATGCCTCGAGCGCGAGCTGTGGGAGGAACTCGATATCGAGCCGGTGAAGGCCAAGGAACTGCGCACAATACAGGCGACGTATCCGGATGGAGGGAATTTCCTGATCACATTTTTCCTCGTCACAGAATACAGCGGTACAATCCAGAACAAGGTCTTTGAGGATGTCAAGTGGGTGACACTTGAACAGATTCACACCTATGAGATGCTTGAAGGGTCACTGCCGATTCTGCCTTACCTCGAATGAGGGCGCAAGTCCACGTTCAATCCCGGTCCTTCCCCGCCCACAGGCGCAAACAGCTGCGCGAACGTCTTCTCCGCTGGTATACTCGTCATGCACGCACCCTGCCATGGCGAGACATCGACAATCCCTACTACGTACTCGTAAGCGAATTCATGCTGCAGCAGACGCAGGTTGCGCGCGTGCTCGAGCATTTTCCTCGATGGGTGGGACGCTTTCCAGACATCAATGCACTCGCAGCGGCGACCCGGCGCCAGGTACTCCTTGCATGGTCGGGAATGGGCTATAATCGCCGCGCATTGCATCTGCATGAGGCAGCACGCATGGTGCGCGACGAGTATGGTGGGACGCTGCCCTCGGATCCGGCGGAATTACAGAAACTACCGGGAGTGGGACGCTATACGGCATCAGCCATCGCCTGCTTCGGCTTCAGAAAGCGGCATGCGGTGGTGGATGTGAATATCCGGCGCGTGCTTTCACGCCTGAGTGAGAACATGGGAAACAGCAGCCACATGCTGCCCGAGCCTCTCATATGGCAGACAGCGGCCCTGCTCCTCCCCGAACGCGCATACTACAACTGGAATCAGGCACTCATGGATCTCGGTGCCACGATATGCACAGCCCGCGTTCCCTCCTGCGACCAGTGTCCCCTCACCACGCAGTGTCCCTCTTCCGGCAAGCTCGAAGAAAAGGCTCCGGCCGAACGCAACGTGCTGCGCGAGACACCGCGGCGCATTTACCGGGGACGCATTATCGAACTGCTCAGACAGGCGAAGGGGCACTGCATGTCCGCCGCAACACTCGGGGAAAAGACGTTCGCCGGGGAAACTACTCCTGCCGGTACTGCAGGGGCAACACGCGAGGCGGATCTGCGTCCCAGGCTGCTGGATATTCTCGCGACGCTGCAGCGGGACGGCATGATTCGCGCACGCAGGGGCAGACGCCAGGTGACAGATCTGCGCGCATATGCGGAAGGACTCGAAGATTTGAAAATCTGCATGACGGATTAGACATGAGAGCGGAAAGCGATATTTACGAAGAACTGGTGAAGGAATACGCTGAGCATGGAGCAGATATCCGTGTTCGACTCGAAGAATTCCGTGCCGTTCCCGAGCACCGCTGGTTTTACGAACTCTGCTACTGCATGCTCACCCCGCAGTCGAGCGCGAAGCAATGTGCGCTGGTCAGCGCAGAGCTCGAACGCCGGTCCTTTCTCGAAAAGGCCTTCGATCCCGCTCCCCTGCTGCGCAATCATGAGAACGGCTACGTCCGTTTTCACAACACCAAGGCACGGCGCCTGCTTGCGGCTCGCGAGCAGTGGATGGATACGCAGGGACGACTCCGCAGCGACCTGCCGGACCGCCACCTGCGCAATACGCTTGCTGAAACCATCGCTGGCATCGGCTACAAGGAAGCGAGCCATTTCCTGCGCAACATCGGGCGCAGCAATCTCGCCATCGTTGACCGGCACATCATCCGCAACCTCCTCCGGCTTGAAGTACTGCATGAATGGCCGAAATCCATTTCCCGGCGCCGTTACATGGAAATTGAAGCACTTTTTGAGGATCTTGCGCACAGGCTCGAAATCTCGATGGATGAGCTCGACCTCCTCCTCTGGCGACGTGAAACAGGTTTCCTTCTGAAATGACTTCGGATCCTCAACATTCATCCCAGGCTGCAACGCCATGGTCACCTCCTCTGCTGCGCCTTCAGCAGTGCAGCTTCGCGTATGAGAAGCTCGCGGTGCTTGAGGATATCGATTGCAGCGTCGAACCGGGAGAATTCCTCGGAATTGTCGGACCCAACGGCGCGGGTAAAACCACCGTCCTGCGACTGCTGTCCGGACAGTATCCTCCCCGTGCAGGCAGCGCGACTGCAAATGGCGTTTCCATCCATGCGATGCCTCCACGCGAGCGCGCGCGCATGATGTCCGTCGTTCCGCAGACCGAGGCTGTGATGTTTCCGTGGACGGTGTTCTCGCTCGTCATGCTCGGACGCCATCCGCATACAAAGAGCTTCGGCTTCGAAGATGCGCGCGATCACGAAGCGGTGCAAGCCGCCATGGAAATGGTAGGCGTGTCGCATCTCGCCTCGCGGGAAGCGACGTCGCTTTCGGGCGGTGAACTGCATCGCGTCCTCATTGCGCGTGCGCTGGCACAGGATACCCCGGTGATTTTCCTGGACGAGCCGAATGCACATCTCGACATCCGTCACCAGGTGCAGCTTTTCGCACTTCTCTCGCGCCTGCATGCCGAGCAGGGACGCAGCATCGTCATAATCACGCATGACCTCAACCTCGCTGCAATGTACTGCGATCGCCTCCTGCTGGTCGATAATGGAAAAATCGCCGCGCACGGGAATCCGGCTGAGGTCCTTCGCAGCGACCTGATCGCCCGGCACTTCGGCGTTGACGTCCTCATTGAAGATTCCTCCCCCCCGCACGTGCGGCTGCTTCCCCCGGAAACACTCTGAACATCCATGCAACCGTGGCATCCTACGCCGCGTTGCGCTATCTTTGTTAATCATTATTTGCGCTTGGACACTCATGTCGACCACACGTAGAGAAGCGCGGGAAAAGGCCATGCAGGTTCTGTATGCCTACGAAATTTCGCGCGAACCCATAGAAATGCTTCTGGAATCCATCGCCGGTGAGGAACTCGGGGAGAACGACGACCTCTATCGCTTCGCCCAGGCGCTGGTGTATTCCGTACTCAATCACCGCAGCGAGGCAGACCTTCTGATTCGCGAGAAAGCCCAGCACTGGGATTTCGATCGCATCGCGACGATGGACCGCATCCTCCTCCGCATGGGTATCGTCGAATTCCTGCATTTCCCGGAAATTCCCACCAAGGTCTCGATCAACGAGTGCGTGGATATCGCCAAGCGCTACAGCACCGATCAGAGCAGTCGTTTCGTCAACGGCATGCTCGACAGCATTCTCGGTGCACTGAACAGTGAAAATCGCATTCAGAAAGAAGGGCGCGGACTGATCGACAGGTAGCGTCGCTCCGCGTTCCGCGCATTCCCACAGCCTGAAAGGACAGCATGAGTGTTTCCGCAGCGGTACTGCGCACGCGCACCGCGCATGACCGCGTACTCCATGGCTGGTACATGTACGACTGGGCAAACTCCGCCTTCGCCGTCACCATACTCGCAGCCCTGTTCGGTCCCTACCTCGACAAGGTTGTCGTCCCCGCCGGCGGCGTTGACATTCCCCTGCTTGGCATCCATGCCCTCAGCGCGACGTCGCTGTACGGGTACGCGCTCGGACTCTCCGCCCTTGTCGTCCTTCTCAGCTCACCGATACTCGGTGCCATCGCCGACAGCACCTCCGCGAAGAAATCCTTCATGATGTTCTTCTGCTACCTGGGCAGCGCCGCCTCCCTGCTGATGTTTTTCGTCGGAGAAGGCGATGTCACCATGGCACTTCTTCTGTTCATGGTGGGAAATCTCAGTTTCGTCTCCGCCAACGTGTTCTATGATGCCTTCCTGCCGCATATCGCCACGCCGGATATGCAGGATGTGGTTTCCGGCAAGGGCTATGCCTATGGCTATGCCGGGGGAGGACTTCTCTTCGCGCTGCAACTCGTACTCGTGCAGTTTCACGACTTGCTCGGCGTGAGTGAAATCATGGCCGTAAGGATTGCACTCGGGAGTGTGGGACTCTGGTGGGGCGGTTTCGCCATGATCACCTTCCGCCGCCTGCCTGAGCCACGCATGGAGGGACGGCGTCCCTCAACGCCAACACTGGTAAAGGACGGCTTTGTGCGCATCCGCAGGACCTTCGGGAAAATCCGTTCGCTTCGACAGATGGGCATCTTCCTGCTCGCCTTCATGATATACAATGACGGTATCCAGACTGTGATCGCCATGGCTACCATCTACGGAAGTGAGGAACTTGGCTTCGACACGCTCACGCTCATGGGCGCGTTGCTGATGATTCAATTCGTGGGTATTATCGGAGCACAGCTGTTCGGCATGCTTGCGAAACGCTTCGGCAGCAAGAACATGGTCATTGTTTCCCTCGTGATATGGACGGGCGTGGTCGTGTACGCGTTTTTCATGACGCAGCCGATGGAGTTCTGGGTGCTGGGTGCGGTGGTCGGACTCGTACTCGGAGGAAGCCAGGCACTCTCTCGCTCCCTCTACAGCCGCATCATCCCTCCCGCCGCTTCTGCCGAATTTTTCGGCTTCTTTTCCGTCTTCGAAAAATTCAGCGCCATCTGGGGTCCCATCGTCTTCGCCCTCATCCGCCAGCTCACCGGCTCGGCACGCCTGAGCATCCTCTCCCTCGTCGCCTTCTTCATCGTCGGCATGCTCATCCTCATCTTCGTCCGCCTGGGTGAAGCCGAACGCGAACGCGACGAGCTGGAGCTCTTACTCCAGGAGGACTGAGCTCCAATCCCAGAAAACACAGCGCACGCAACATGACAGGCCGGTTTTGCAACATAAAGGCAAAACCGGCTTTTTTACGTCCCCTCGCTGAATGCAGGATGCAACATGAGGACAAAAATCAGCATCCCCGGGAAAAGACCCGGGGCGGGTCGCTGTTGTACATTGCACACGTTACCGCTGCGACCGAACGCAGCATATGTCCAACCCGTTCTCCGGGAGGAGGAAACCATGAAAGCACTTACCATTCTCGCCGCCATACTTCTGCTCGCAAATCTGAGCAGCGCACAGACCATCATCACCCTGCAGCCGGGTCCTGAAGACGGCAAGGACGCCATGGTCTGGGATGACCCTCTCTATAACAAGGCCATCCGCAACTATGCCACACATGAAGAAATGCTCGTGCACGCGTGGACGGACCAGGGCGTGCCGGTCTGCGCACGCAGCTATGTCGCCTTTGACCTGTCGGGCATCACACGAAAGGATCTGGTATCAGCACATCTGACACTGTACAACAATCCCTCCGGCACGTTTGAAGGACAGCATCGCGCTTGGAGCGGACCGAACAACGCCTGGGTGCGACGTGTGATCACACCGTGGAATGAGGAAGAACTGTCCTGGAATAACCAGCCTGCGTATACCGATCTGCATCAGGTGCAGCTCCCCGCGTCGCAGCTGGGGAATGAAGATTATACGATAGACGTTACTGCGCTGGTACGCGACATGCTGTACCGCTTCCCCGATCGCAGCCACGGTTTCGCCATCATGCTCGAGGAAGAGGATTTCTACCGTGCCCTGGTGTTCGCCACCAGTGATTATCACGATCCTTCGCGCCGTCCGAAACTGGAACTGCAATTCGGTGACAGGGCCACATCTTCGGTGCATCACGGCAGAAGCATGCCGCTGAAGCTCGACGTGTATCCGAATCCTTCTTCCACCCAGGTGGAAATCAAGGCCGAGCTGCCCGAGGGAAGCCGCGGCTACGTAGAATTACTCAATTCCGTGGGACAGGTACTGTTGTCTTGGGATGTCGAGGGCAGTACGCTGCTGCATCTCCCGCTCACCGGATATGCATCGGGACAGTACTGGCTGCGTCTCGGAACCGATGCGCAGGTCGAAATAAAGTCCCTCGTCGTGCAATAGAACAGGATTATGCAGTTTCTGCATAATTGCGTGCTGGGAAATATGCAGTTTCTGCATAATGCAAAACGCGGACGTCATGAGTGTGCACATGACGTCCGCGTTTTTCTATGCCAGGAAGAATTCTCACAACTCCTCCTTCTGCAGTGTCCTATTTCAGGGCCAGTTCCGCATTAATGCGTCCATAGCCGAATTCTCCGTCCTTTCCGGGGAGTCCGAGATCGTCGGCGCTGTCTTTGAGTTTCTCACAGATAGCGGTGGCATCCCAATCCGGATGTTCACTCTTGACCAGGGCCGCGAGTCCCGACACCAGCGGTGCCGCCATGCTCGTGCCCGTCGAGAACATGTACCAGCCATCGGGATTCCGCAGTCCCATTCGCTTTGCAACGGCAGGCGCGAGTGCGGAAATAACCATTTCATCCATGCTCCTGAAGGCATTGTTGTTGCAGTCTATGCTTCCGCCCGGGGCTGCGAGTCCGACGACGTCCGAACCATAGTTCGAATAGCAGGCGAGCTTTTCGCTTCCCCGCGCACTTGCAGGACCACTGGCGCTGACGAGCAGCGTACCGGCTTCATCGGTCACCACGAAGCTCTGCATGGAGCTGGCGCGCAGATCCATTCCAGCATTCCCGGCCGAAGCCACAACGGCCACACCATGACGTTCTGCGTAGTCGATGGCAGCATGCAGCATTTCAGATATTGTGGAAATCTGGGAGAGACTTCCGAGTCCACCGGCACTGAGGTTGATAACATCCACATCGGCGACGTCCACCGCGTACATGATTCCAGCAATGAGATTCGCGAATGATGCACGTCCTTCATCATCGAGCACCTTGACTCCAACGAGCGTGATATCCGGCGCGATACCGGCCACACCGAGGTTGTTGGACGAAATCAGCGCGGAGACATGCGTACCGTGGTAATGACGATCAATGAAATCACGCTTGTCGGCGGGATTGGAAGCACTGAGGTTGATGCTTGCATCGAGGTCATACTTTCCTTTCAGGTCTACATGATCAGGACTGATGCCAGTATCGAGCACGCCAACGCGCACCGAGCGGTCACCGCGTGCGGACTTCCATGCTTCGGAAGCCTTGATCTGCTGCAGTCCCCACTGTATATCGTAAAACTCAGCGTCCTCACCCGAACGGAGGCTGCCATCCGTGCTCGTGCCTGCTGCCTGCACGGTGACATTGATGTCGGAAGATATCGCGTTGACCCAGTCCACGGAAACATCGCGAACAAATTCCTCGAGCGTCTGTTCCTCCATAATGAGCGGAATCATCGCATCCTTCACATCGCTGATGCATGCGATGCGAATCTGCGGCCAGACTTCGTCTACCTTGCAGTTCATGGCCCGCATCCGCAGCCTGAAACCGGCTTCATCCCCCTCGAATTTCACCAGATAGTGATCTGTGACCTGGTAGCCGTTTCCGTCGCCGTCATGGACGGGTGCCGCGTCAAGTGTGCCCTCGAGCGCGATGAGAGAAAGGAAAAACAACCCAATATATAGCGAAGTGGATAGTGTGCGTTTCATGATGTCCTCCATGGAGCAATCATTATGAAAATGGATTCCGCAGCCGCTGGCTACGCGTTGACACGGGGCGCTGTTGCGCTCACTGTTCTTGATTTAGACTTATTCTCGTTAGTGACATCTACAGGATACACATCCATCCCACCCTCCACAATAGGTGGTACTACCCATTTTTCATGTGTTTTATCCTTTTTCTTCCTGTCCCCTGTTGCCGGGCGTAGCGCAATGCTCACATATCCGGTTTGTTCAGCGGTGTCCGTACCCCGGGATGCGCTGCTGTCAATCTGCTGAGCACGTCAACACTGTCCCTGCACACATCATGCAGTTCATCAACGAGGCGTATCATCTCCACCACATCACTGAAAATGTTCACCGCTTCAGTGGGCGGCACATGTCCACGTTCGCGCATGCGATCATACGCCTCCTCCACCTCATCGAGCGCAAGCTGCAGGCTCAGATCGACAGCCTCCTGGATATGTTCGATCCTGATACCAGGCTGTTTTTTCTTTGCGATGCACGCATGCAGTACGGGACCGAACAGTTCTATCGCGATACTCACCTGATCCTGCTCGAAACCTTCACGCTGCCGGTGAAAAGCCAGGAGGCGCGCATAGGTCCGAATGGGACGGCGATCGCGGGTACGAATGGAAAAGAGCAGCACCTCGAAGAAAAGTGTAACGTAGGCAGTGAGCGTCTGTGCTGTCATGCGAACGTAATCGCTGCATCCGCCGGAATCCTGCTCATCTCGGATACGCTGTACGATGTCAGGAATGATGATCTCACTGTCCACCTTGAGCATACTGGCGATTGTGAGATTCGGGCGCTGTGCGACACGGACGAACGCCGCCTGATTCCGCTGCGTCCAGAGCTCAGGCTGCGTCTTCATGTTTTCAATGAGGATGAGCATGCGGCGCGCGAGATCATAGCGTGGCGTGGGTTTCCACCCGGTCTCACGGTACGTATGTGTTGCATCGACGCGCAGCTCACGGTCGATATAGCGCAGCATCCAGATTTTTTCGAATGGCGATTTCCCGAACAGCGAGGCCACAGCCTGCCGCAAGGCCACGGCAGGGAGCGCCATCGCACGTGGGATATGCACCGGCGCGCATTCCCTTCCGTAAAGGAAGCGCGTCGAGGTGCAGAAGAGCTGTTCATGGGACGTTGTATGCGATGGACTGGCGTTATAGACAGCGAAAGGTGGAAGCGCTGCTGATTTTTCAACTATGCGGAGGAAGAGGGAAACCAGATCCCTGATGTGGAGATACGGGACAGCGCTTTTCCCTCGCCCGCCCAGCATACGCGCGTTCCATGCCGAAGAGAGCCAGGTATTGAGGAACGCGTATACGGGGGGATACTCGCACCAGTCGCTGAAGATTGCCGCCAGACGGACGATAGTACGTGCAAATGGCGCATCATGCTCGCGTATCACTTCTTCCGCATCCCGCTTGCTGCGCGCATACGGAACAGTGGCATCCGCAGAACTCTCCTCGGTAATACATGCACCACGTTCCGGAAAACTGCATGCCGCGAGTGAGCTTGCGAAGATCACGCGTTTGATGCCGAGCTTCGATGCGAGGTCGAGGACATTTCGTGTACCTCTCACATTGGTACGTTCGTACTCGGGGTGTTCCCTGTTTGTGAAATCGTAATACCCGGCGAGGTGCAGAAGATAGTCTGCCCCGCCATTCGCCTCGATGCATTCGGACACATTCAGCAGTGCGTCTCGCTGTGCGACATCCACCTGCGTCCACCTCTGCTGCTCCATTTTCGGAATACCGGCTTCGTACTGCGACCGCCGGGCGAGGCAGAACAGACGATACTTCCCCCGTGCGGCCTCGAGAAAATGTCGTCCCACAAAACCAGAGGCCCCGGTCACCACAATACCCGGCAGCTGCCGGTCCATCACCTCGCCATTTCTATCGATATTCACCGGTCACCTTCGCTACTGTGTGCCGTGTTGCGGATCATCAGCATGCTTCCCGTTCCCCTCAACGGATGCACTACGGCTTAAAAAGTGGACAGTGACGGCCATCGCTCCGTCACCAATACCGGAAAGCAGAATGAGCCAGACGGCATCCACAAAAACGTAGTAGGTAAGAAGAAAAACTGCGGCGGCGCTTTTGATAATGACGATGCATTGCAGAAGGAACTGCTGTCCCTCCCGCACCCTTGCCGTATAGAGATAGAGTACCCCGAGGAGCAGGTGGAATACGCCGCCCTGCACCGCGAAAAACGGTTCAGACAGTGCATGCCAGCCCGCCCAGACAAGGAGTTCTTCCGGATGAAGCAGTAACAACACACCGGTCAGCATGGAATGAAAGGCAATGCCGACCAGTGCGACCGAAAGCCATTTCCTGTCAGTCACCACGGAAGCGGCCCCGGCCACCTCTCCTGAATCCAGCAGTTCCTCGTGTACTCATTACGCGGCGGCCTCTTCCACCGCCCCGACCGGATCCCCTACCACGTCCCGCCCCGATTCCGAATCCTGCGCGCATGGGTCGCTGCGTCGATGCATCGTCCTGCTGCTTCGCTGTGGCATCAGTCGCTGTGGCATCAGTCTCCGTGCAGCGTCCACGCTGCCATCCAGTCAGTGGTCCGTTTCCTGTGGGACCTGTGCGATCAAATCCTGGCATCACTGCCTCCTGTTAAAGTTGTGGTGTTCGTGGTTGCTGTTCGAGGTATAATTCCCAGGCATCCTTCACGGTGCTTGCGGTCCCGGTCTGGATGACCTGTATGTTTGCGGCATTGAGTGCATCTTCTGCTTTGGGGCCTACGCGGCCGGTGAGCAATGTTCTTACACTGAGGTTGGCAAGCAATTGTGCGGATGCGGGTCCGGCGCCATGCTCTGCGTCGCCATTGACAGAATTGTCGATGTAGCGCGTTTGCAGGGTGACATCGTCAATAAGGAAGAACCCCTGTGCTCTGCCAAAACGCTCGTCGAGTGGGGAGTCCCAGGCATTGCGATGTGCGGTGATTGCAAGGATCATGTTTCTGCTCCGACAGTTTCGAAATGATTCCATATTTCTTCGATTGAATTGATGACCTCCTCGTCCTCGGACTCAAGGAGCGTCTTCCCCTGTCTCAGCATTTCCGGGAATGCATCAGACCAGGGGAACTCCGCTATGACAGGTATGTCGCGATTGCGGCACAGGGCATGGATTTCGTTGCGCGTGGTAGGATCGAGATCTGTTTTGTTAATGACGCAGAGCATGTCGAGCTCAAATCGCTCCAGCAGCGCCACGAGTCGCGTCATGTCGTGCACACCTGCCTGTGTGGCTTCAGTCACGACGAGCACATGCGTCGCACCGGAGACCGCGGAGATTGCCGGACACCCTATTCCCGGTGGACCATCGATGAGCACGCAGTCACTTCCCTGTTCCTCAGCGATGCTCACCGCCTGTTTCCGTACCTGTGCGACAAGCTTGCCGGAATTCTCCTGTCCCGCGAAGAGATTCGCATGTGACATCAGTTGACCGAAGCGCGTCCTTGCCTTGCTGAACGTCCCTGTGACGCGGGGATGCATTGAAATATGGCCGTCCATGCAGACATGGCTGCAAATCCCGCAGCCTTCGCAGGCGTACGGATCAATCACGACGGAATGATCGTCATATCGGATCGCATTCCATGCACAGGCGCTGACGCACATGCCGCATTGCGAACAGCCGCGTGTGTCCACAAGTGGTTCCGAACCACCGAAAAAGCGCTCCGTCTCAACTTCTACGGGCTTGAGCAGCAGATGGAGATTTGCCGCATCGACATCGCAGTCCGCAACCACGACATCACTCCCAGCCATCTGTGCCAGCGCAGCCGATATCGTCGTCTTTCCTGTTCCGCCCTTCCCACTCATGATCACGATCTGTTTCATGACGTCACCTCTTCACGGCGCATAATTTCCTCGAGTACGGTCATGAGCAGCGGTGTAAAGTTTGGAAGGACTCTCGGCAGCAGCATTCCCCGCGCCCCGGCACGTGCGATCTCCCTGCTCTGGGGAATTTCACCCAGGATGCGGATTCCCTCTTTCATGCAAAAAGCATGTACGGTCGTATCGTGTGCCACCGACTTGTTGATGAGCACGGCAAAATTCTGCTCCAGTTCCCGGAGCATGCTCACGGCAAGAATCATGTCATGGAGTCCGAAAGGAGTGGACTCCGCCACGACGACGGTGAGATCCGCGTGCCGCACCGCTTCTACTGCGGCGCAGGCCGTGCCCGGTGGCGCATCTATGATGGTAAGCTGCTCACTATCGTCCGCACGTTCCTTCACAGCGCGGATCAGTGCCGGCGCTTCGGTGGAACCGACATCCAGCCGGCCCGAAGTAATGGCCAGGTTTTCCACCTCGCGGCGCTCGACGACACCGATGCTTTTTGTGCCTTCCAGAATCGCTCCTTCAGGACACAGCGCAACGCAGCCCCTGCAGCTCTTGCAAAGCTCCGGAAAAACGAGTACCTGGGAGGGAAAAACCAGGATGGCGTGATACGCACACACCTCCTGGCAGCGGCCGCAGCGGGAACAGAATTGCTCTTCGACCACGGGTATCATACCGCTCACCTGTTCGCTCCTGCTCACAGGGACGTTGAAGTAGAGATGGGCATTCGGTTCTTCGACGTCGAGATCCAATAGCGCAACCCGCCGCTCGCGCGCCAGCAGATACGCCAGAGATGTCGCGATTGAAGTCTTCCCCGCACCGCCCTTTCCGCTGGCAATTGCGATGGTCACGGCGTCACCTCAAATCCCACCGGGGTCGTCTGCAGCATTGCGTCAGCTGCTGTAATCAGGTTGCCGTGCTGTCGGTATTGTGCTCGAATTTGCATCACCTTTTTGCACATATATTCATAACTCCCGCACCCATAATAACGAACATATGTTCATAATGCAAGGGGTTATTTTCTATCGATCAGGCAGTACTGACCACCAAAGACCTGGTCCCTGAACCGCATCAGATCTCTCGCATCGTTCCCCATCGTCGCGGGCATTACAGGGATGCGCGTCCCCACTCTGTTCCCTTCGCATCGTTCCACAATCCGGTGTAATCGCGACAAGAATAATGGACGTTTTTTCTTTTTTTCTTGACTTACCGGAATTCCGCGCTATATTAAGGCTGTCAATCGTCAACTCATATTCATTTGCTGACCATCGCTCCCCTGAAAATGGAAGTGATGAGAAATGGAAACTGGCTCTGCGCGACGGCAGCTTGCACGCGATCTCGTTGCGCGCCAAGAGAGCCATTGCGATGGCATACACACATATTCACATACATTTTCTGGAGTCCCTCATGAAAGCTCTCACCATCCTCGCCGCCTTCCTGCTTATGACAACGGCCAGCTTCGCACAGAACGGTGCTTCCGTAGACGATTTCGAGGTCTTCGGTTTATTTTACAATCCCTGTTGCGATGAACTCGTCGAAGTTATGGGAACGGCACAACTTGTCTTCCGCAATGGATTTGGAAATTTGAACAATAGCAATCTCGTCCTGAAGGGCGCCAGCGGTACCACCGCAGGCGGACGCACATACACACAGAGAGGTGCCTCGACGCAGAACATCGAAGTAAAGGATGACGGCAGTGGTGTTGCGACATTCCAGGTGCATTTTGTCGCTCCCGACGGCTGCAGCTTCAGTGTCCGAATGGTGCAGAAATTCACCTTCAACGCGAACGGCGAGCTTGTCAATGAAATCGTCAGCTCTGAAACCACCTGCGACTAATACTTTTACGACGCGTCACCACCGCGCGACAAAATTGAAGAGAGGGCGGACTCCGGTCCGCCCTTTTCTGTATCCACCCTATGGGGTGGTATGGAATGGGAACGTGATCGATCCAGCATGGCATCCGGGAGCAGCACCGCATGGATGAAACAGATTGCAAACAGCACCGTATTCTTTCATAGAAGCGTATATTATCTTATACCTTCGTTTACCTTATATGTCTCAAAGAATCCGGCATCATCATGCCCACTCCCGATCAGATTCTTGAAAGCCTGCAGAGTATAAGCACACAGTTTACTGGATTGGCCCTGCTCTGGCACATCGCGGCAGGCATCCTCCTTATTGCACTCATAGCGGGTCGGCGTCCAGCGCAACGCATGTTGGGTTTGCTGCTCACATTACCACTGCTGTCTGTCAGTTTACTTGCCTGGATGTACGGCAACCCCTTCAACGGCAGCATGTTTGCGATCCTGGCGGTCGCGCTTGTTGTCATCGCTCTACGATTTCCAGGTGCGAGGGTGAGGATAGATGGGAAATGGAAATATTCTGCCGTCGCCATGATCGTTTTCGCCTGGGTATATCCCCATTTTCAGGCTGATACCGGTATCTGGCACTATCTGCTAAGCGCTCCGCTCGGACTCGTACCGTGTCCCACACTCTCAATGGTGATTGGGATCACCATGCTTTGTGGAGGGCTCGGATCGAAGAGCTGGACGCGCGTTCTTGCTTCGGCAGGAATTCTCTATGGCACTTTCGGAGCCTTTCGACTCGGTGTTACGATCGACATCGTGCTTCTTGCTTCAGCAATGCTTCTGTTTGCGTTGCCCGGTCGAGATGCACCTGCAGAGAACAAACGCCGTCCTGAAAATGCTGTCTAAGTCAGCGAAATGTGATCGTGTCACTTCAGCACGACGAATGGGAGGTGCTGCTCACCGAGGAGGATGAGGTACAGGCCGCTGCGCAGATGGGAGACGGTAAGCTGCGGCGTACCGCGAGAAAGTCCTCCCTGCATTACACAGCGCCCCAACTGGTCGAAGATTTGATACGTCATCGCCTCTCGGTTTGATGAGAGGATATGGACAACGTCCCGCGCTGGATTCGGATAGAGTTCAAGATTGCTCACCTGTGGCAATTCATCGACATCGGTGTTTGCCTGGAACTCATAGCAGCCAATATCGGGTGCGCCGTTTGTGGGACGCGGGTTCCCATCCAGATCGTCCGGCGGGGCTACGATGCCGTCCGCTCCATCGATCAAAACGCTGTTCGGCAGGAGGTGGAAATCCAGGGTGGCGGCATTGCGGAAGTTCAGATCGTACTCGGAGATGTTTCGCAAAACGGCGTTCGGGTTGGGGAGGTCCTCGACGACGAACTGGTTGCTGACATTGTTTTTGACCAGGCAGCCGCTGCTTTTCTCGCCTCCCTTGGTGTCGGTGATCTGTATCCATGAAGGACCCGGACGAACTCCGGGCGTGGGATCCAGCACCGTATTGTTGATGATGCGGCAGTTGCGTGCGCCCATGAAGGTGATGCCATGCCAGTGATCGACGACGATGAGGTTGTTTTCCACCACCCAGTCATTGTAGAAGCCATCAAAACAGCCGATTCCCTGGAGAGGTCCCCGCAGCGGCTGATCCGGGTCAGTATAGTTCAGGATAATGTTTCGACGAACGATGTTGTGATCGACTGTGAGTCCCCCCGTGGTGTAGGACTGTATCCCGTCATCATGATTATCATCGACGTCATAGCAATTGCGGATGATGTTCGCTTCGAAAAGATTCCAGCTCCCGAGAATGCGCATGCCATCGCCCGAAAAATTCACGACCTCGGTGCCGCGGATGATATTCGCATCCCCCATCACCATGACACCCATATCGGTGTTGCGCACTGTACAGCCTGTGACCAACGACGAATCACAGCGTACGAAAATCCCTGACGATACTTTATCCAACCACTCCTCGGCCGTATCCCAAGGCTGTTCAGCGCTGTAGACATCACAGTTGTCGAGTGTGATGTGAGCAGTGGGTCCTGCATATCCATGACTTTCGAGATACACGAGGTTGCCGCCGTCGTACGCGCCATACGGCTCGGTACTGACCCGCACTCCGAGAAACTTCCACCTGCTGCAGGCGAGCAAATGCATGCTGCCGAGAATCGCCTCCTCCCCATCCGCCGCCATCACCACAATCTCACGCGCATTACGATAGCCGCGCAGAAGCAGCGAGCCATGGAGTCCGGCATGCAGCACCAAAGTATCCCCGCCTTGCACCGGAGCACCGGCATTCTTCGCAACCAGCGAACTTGTCGCCGGATCATACGGCAGGGGCGCAAACTCGAAAGAAGAAATCAGTCCTGCCTCCACCACCTCCTGCAGCGTCGCCCACGGCGCCGAAGCCGACCCATCATTCTGCATACTCCCATGGATCGGATCAACATGAAACTGCCGTGCCAGCGACCACCCCGGTACCGCCAGCACAAGCACGAGCATGCACAACAACAAACGCATACAACCCTGGAGCAAATGAAAGAATAATCCGCGCAACGATCCTCGGCACAGCCAGCGCACACCTGACAAGATACATCAGGCGCACAGCCCCCGTCAACGCCCCCAAGGCCGCTCCCATACTCGATACATTCACTGAGTCCCCACCCCATCAGCCATCCCTTCTCCATCCAACACCACACAACCTTGCTCCCCCACATTTTTCCAGCTATATTAGAAGATTCGGGGTGTAGCGTAGCCCGGTATCGCGCCTGCTTTGGGAGCAGGAGGTCGTCGGTTCAAATCCGGCCACCCCGACTAAGTCGTTGTCCTACAACATATTCGCTGGAACTGCGGTACGTTTACGGGACGGTTTGTGCGGCCTGCATCGTTCTCCGGTGCAGGCCGTTGTTGTTCACTCTCATGGATTAGGATGCCAATTGCCGTCCTATCTGATCAGGTTAGTCTGTTTCAACCAGGTTGGACAGATCCAAGGTGACTCGCCGAATTGTTCACATCCGTCTCTGGGGCTCTGTGGTTGCGTGGTTTCTCACTGCGCATCCGATGCATCAATGCAACCGGTCCTCGATAAAAGCTGAAATCTTCCCGCCACCCGTTTTATCAGCTCCTGGGCTGAAACGTAGCTGATCACAAAGCCGTCGCCACCGGGGTGCATTGATCCCTTTATGTGTTCCGAGGATCTGGGGATTATCTCCCCATTTTTGTCTATGCAGACCCTCGGGGATTCCAAGTTTCTTCATGTTCGCGTCTGCGTACCCGAATCCTACGAATAGCACCTTAGTCGCACTGGTGATCATGGTTCGTACATGTTGGAATTCGGAGTCCTCGATATGCGCCTCATGAACGACTCGAATGCTGTTGACGGCAGCGTCGATCAGATCTGGACTCACGCCTGATCCATAGGTCTCGCTCGAGAAGGGCCCTAAGCTTCCATGTACATGCATGATCGGGATTTCAGACTGGTCAAACACAGGATGCATGGAGTACTCGAAGTTGATCACTTCGCTCAAGTAGAACTCCAGTGAACGATCGTAGTTGAATGTCACAATGGCGAGCGGTTGAGCGCAGTATTCTTCCCAAGTTGGGGCTTTGATGATACCCCATAGCGATTGGTACCAGTGATCTGCTGGTTGATTAGGTGGAAATAGGTGCTCCCTGGTTTTTCGTTCAGCTTGCAGCATACAGTACGCCATCGCAGCCTTTCCAATGCCAAGGAAACGTCCTTCCTGCACACTACGATCGTCGTCCTCAAGAAAAGCATCAACTGAGGCTGCCCCCGATCGCCGCAATACGTGTTCGAACATTCCGTAGTGGTCGGGATCAATACCAATGTGCTTGAGTTCGTCATACTGTTCTTCCTGCCATTTTACCCGCAGGACTTCGTCACGCAGTTCGGCTCCCAGAGGGAAGCGATAAGGTTTGCTCGCCCCAGCACCCAGAATGAGCACAGTTGGTTCGGTAACCATTGCAGCCTCCGATTCTTATTCGTGTAGAACTTGGTGTCTCTCGCGTCTCAGACATCCAATCCCGCCCCATGCTTCCGCAGCCACTCCTTCCGCTCATGGTAGTCAGGGAGGATCTTGTCGACCTCGTTCCAGAACGCATCGGTGTGGTCGCGTTGGTGGAGGTGGCAGAGTTCGTGGACGACGATGTAGTCGATGATCGTCAGCGGCGCCATCATGCACTTCCAGTGGAATGACAGCTTGCCAGATGCGGAACAGGTCGCCCACTGTTTGCCCGTGTCGCGAACGTCCATACCTGTCGGCTTCACACCCACCTTCGGAGCATAGTACGCGACACGGTCGGCGATGCGTTCCCTGCCCTTGCTGGTGTAGAAGTCCACGAATGCCTGCCGTGCGGTCTTCCCGCCATCATCGATGTGGTCACGCCGCAGAAGGAAACGACCGTTGAGGAACTTCAGCGCTTCGTCCTGCTCCCCTGCCAGTGTCAGACGATACGACCGGCCGAGGTACAGGAATCCTTCCCCGCTCTTGAACTCCCGCAGGACTCGGGTCGCATTCAGGTCACGCCACTCGGCGAGTGCCTTGTAGATCCAGCGCCGTTTCGCTTCGACGATCTTTGCGATCTGCTCGTCAGTCGTCTCCTTTGGAGCCCGGACGATAATCGAACCGTCACGCTCGATCACGATATCCGCTGTCGAGCGTTTGCTACGCAGGATGCCATACGATATGTCGCTCTGCGTGTACATTGTCATGGCAGAAGTTCTCCGTGACGGTTCTGTGCGAGCTTGACGATCTCCACGGTGATGCGATCTACCTGGTCGTTCAACGCGGGGATGTCGGCGATCCGTATCTCCGTATCGATGTCCGAGCGCAGGCGTTTCACTTCGATCGGTTTCTTCCAGAAGTCCAGCACACCGACACGGCTCCGCAGCATGTCCACGACCGTGAGCATGAGCCGCTTCAGCGCTTCATCGTCTTTCTCTGGCACCTTGCCATCCTCGTAAGCGAGTTGCGCCACGTAGTCGTAGAAGGTCGAAGCTTCCTTCGTAAGTCCTTCGATGGTATCGGTGCGTCCTGCTGCAGCCTCTTTGCGCAGCTCTGCGAACTCCAACGCCAGCTGCTCCCAGTCGTCCTGTAACCTGTCGAGGATCTGCTGCAGCTTCTCACTGAGCTTGGCGTAGAAGGCGGGATCCTCCTCGAAATGCACGGTGCAGTGCTTGCGGATGGCGTGCTCCATCTCGCTGGCCTTCGCCTTCGCGCTACCTTCGGAATGCTCCTCTACGTGCTCGATGAAGTCATCGGCGAGCAGTTCGATCGGTGGAATCTGCGGGTTGATCCCGAGCTCGACGAGGTGCTCGTTGATCAGCTTTTTTACCTTCGCACCGGCGTCGGAGATGTCAAGCGAGGTGTCCTTGTAGCGTTCCTTCACCATGCGGAGGATGTAGCCGAAGCGTTTCGATGGGACGCGATACGTATGCCCGGCCGGATGCGGGAGGATGAGGTTCAGGCTCTGCAGGAATTTCTTGAGGTACACCTCGAAGTCCGCACGGCGCTTGTCGTCGCGCATTGCATCGACCGCCTGGTGGAGTACTGTAATCTCCTCCTTCGGGGCCCTCAGTTTCCCCTCTGCGAACAGAGCGATGTCCGCCACACCGGCGCTTGTGAAATGCTGCAGCAGGCGGCGATAGCGTTCCTCGAGTATCGGGATCTCACTGAGGATATCCTTGAGACCACCCTCGATGTCGGCCGCGTCCTCCGCAGTGTAGATCGTGAGTGCGTCCTTGAGATGGTTGGCGAGACCGATGTAGTCGACAATGAAACCGCGATGCTTGTTCTTCGCTTTGCGGTTCACGCGGGCAATCGCCTGCAGCAGGTTGTGTTCCTGCAGTTTCTTGTCGATGTACATCACCTGCTCGATAGGCGCGTCGAAACCGGTGAGCAGCATGTCGCAGACGATGAGGAACGCGATCCCGGTCAGCTCCATTTCGGGCTTGTCGAAGTCGAACGGCTTACAGAAGTTCTCCACGGCGTTCCAGCGCCGCGCCTCGTTTCGTGCTTTGGTGACAGCAGCAAGCTCGTTAACCGGATCCGAGGAGATGACGACCGCCGCCTTCAGGAATTCGATTCTGCGTATGAGTTCCTCGTCCGGCTCCGGCATCCTCCGTTCCCGCTCCACACGTTCAATCAGCGCCTTGCGGATGTATGCCTGATACCGGATGGTAGCGAGTTTCGAATGGCATACGACCTGCGCCTTGAAGCCGTCAGGCAGGATGTTGTCGACGTAATGATCCACCAGGTTCCGTGCGATTGCCTCAATGCGCTGCTCCGCTTCGAGGATGTCTCCCTGCGTGCCGTACCGTTTCTTTATCGCGAGGATTTCCTCTGGAGTGCGATCCTTGAAAAGATCCTCGAACTTCTCATCGAAGCCGTGCTTGTCCCTGATCGCCGTATCGGCCGTGCGGCCTTCGTAAAGAATCTGCAGCGTCACCTCATCATGCACAGCATCCATCAGCTTGTAGGTGTCGATGTACTCACCGAAACGCTTCACCGTGCGCTTATCACCGTGCTTTTCAGTGATGAGCGGCGTGCCGGTGAACGCGATACGCGTTGCATTCGGAAAGGCCTCGAACATATTGTCCCCGAGCTCGCTTCCCTGTGTCCGGTGTGCTTCGTCGATCATGAGCACGATACGGTCCGAGTCGTTGATCACGCCGAAGGGCTCGCCCGTGGGAATTGCGCGGTACTCCATCGGTTTAGCATCGGCGGCTTTCCTCAGCTCAGAGACGGGGCGCGGTTTCGCTTTGAGCGAGCCGATCGCCTTCTCGATCTCTTCCGGCAGCTGCTCATCGCGATCCATGAACTTGTGGATCATCACCATGTTGACGTCTGAGGCATCGGTCGCGAGGTGTTCGCGCATCTCATCGGCGCTTCCAATGATGTTCACCTTCCCGCCGATGAGCGCCGCGGTGCGGGCGAGCTGCTTTTCGAGATCGACGCGGTCGTTGACCATTATGATCTTGAAGTCGGCGAGGTCGGCTGAAGCGCGCAGCATGCGAGCGACAAACACCATAGTGAGCGACTTGCCGGAGCCCTGCGTGTGCCAGATCACCCCCGAGCGTTTCTCGGTCGAATCGCCCTCACGGAGACGCTCTGCGATCTTTCGCGCTGCGCGGTACTGCTGATAGCGCGCGATAACCTTGATGCGATGTCCTGAGTCGGTATCCATGAACACGGTGCAGGTCCGAAGCACATCCAACATTGTCGCCGGCGCGAGGAGCCCCTGAATGAGCAGCTCCTGCTCACGCTCGATGCCGAGCGGCGGGGTATAGACGCGATTGCTCTCCGGCCAGATATCCTTCCACGCGAAGAAGTGTTCGTGTCCCGATGTGATCGTGCCGAACTCGGCCTTCTCCCCGCAGGTGCGGATGACAAGCAGGTTGGTGAAGAATAGTCCCGGTTCGCCTTCACGCAGACCTGCTTCCTTCGTCTCCTCCCTGCCATCGCGATATCGTAGCAGTTGCTCGAAAGCGGCGTACATGGGGTTGCCCACGTTCGGGCCACCGATTTTGGCCTCGACAACCACCAGCGGTATGCCGTTGACGAACAGCACGATGTCGGGGATGATAAAGTTCTTCACGCAGCCGGGCGTGTCAATGCGGAACTGGTTGATTGCGTGGAATACGTTGCGCCCCGGATGCTCGAAGTCGATGAGCTTCACCACAGGGTACTCTTCGCCCGTTACCTCATTGCGATCAACCTGCGCCTTCATGAACAGGCTGTGGACCGCCTCGTTGGCCGCAAGCAGCGACTCCGGCTGCCGGAGTATCTGATCGCGAAGTTCGTTGAGCTGGTGCTCTGTGAGCCACTGCTGACCGTCATCGGTGAGGTTCAGCCCGCGTACCGCGTCTCTGAACACCTTGGGCAGTATCCACTCGCGGAAATTCGAGCGGAGGCTGGTGGTCGGATCCTGCGGAAGCCCCTGCCCCTGATTCACGACTGTCCAGCCGAGCGCGGCAAGCTGATCGAGAAACGGCTTTTCGACGTGGAGGTACTCAGACATCTGCTTCCTCTGTGTCGGTGGAGGAATTCGTGCGCACACGGACTCTGCCGGTGAGGAGGTCCTGCATGAGGCCGCGCTTCATCTCGTTAAGTTTCTCGATTGCTCCTTCGTTGAGAGCTTCCCGTTTGTCCATCGAATCATACATGTCCGCAATTCGGTTTCGTTCACCAGAAGACGGGTATGGCAGACGCAGCGGACGCAGATCTTCGAGGTTGATATTTTTCTGTGCTGTCTGAGGGGCACGGTTTTCGAGCCATCGCTTACTGCGACGTATCGCGAGTTCAAGAAACCGGACCACTTCACCTTTGTGAGCTTCCACTCCGACAAGGCTATCTGGGGCACACATCGGTAACCCCAAAATGCAGGTGTCGCAGATATTCGCTGCGATGGTCACCATAATCGTACCGACTGGGAAGGAACGACTGACGGCAAGGCCCAAATTGTTGAGAGTCTGGGAGTAGGAGTTTAACCAACGCCCTCTCGCCTCGGCTACATCACCAGTTTGAATGAACGGATGTGAACCTCCGTAGTAACGTGGGTCGTTTCGTGGGCGTACTGTGAATTTTCCTCTATTGACCTCTGCTACCTCAGCCAACCTTACAACCTCCCACTCCTTCGGAATCCAACCGATCGGCGACTCCTTGTACAGTTGCGGCGCCTCCTCGCGCGGTGGACGTAGCTTGCCGTCCTCCGTGACACCGCGGGTGAACAGGTCGTGCATCAGCCCGGACTTGATATGCTGCGTCTTCGCGATGAGTGCCTCGGTCTGTTCGATGGCCTCGTCGACAGTGGAGAGGATTTCGGCGATGCGACGTTGTTGAGGAAGTGAGGGGAGTGGTACAGCGAGCCTTGCGACATCAGCGAGATTTAGGCCTGCTTGGGCCGAACCTTTCTCGTACTTTCGAATATGCGGCTTGTAGTGGTCGGCTGATAAGACGTAGCGGATGAACTTGCTGTACGCAATTGACGGATCGACAGAGATCCTCGCCGTAGTCTGCGTGATGTTCGCCCCTTCGAGTTCGGGAGGAACCTCTGCTATCAATCCGACGTAGCCTACGATCGAAAAGAGGATATCACCTGCATAGACCTTCGATCGAGCGTAAGGGCGGTCGATAGCTTCCGAGACATGGTATAGGTTTGAGGTATCGACTCGTCCACTGCTGTAGTCCTTACCTCTAATGAGTGGGACACCATCTGGTGCAACATCCGGTCCAGGTTGCACAATCCCGTATGTGATCTGTCGCGATGAGTAAACGACTTCCTTCAGCGAGATCTCACTACACCACTCAGACATACCCCAGCTCCTCCAGGAATCCCTGCAACTTCGCAGTCGCCTCCTCGCGTTTCGCTTCGATGTCCTCTGCCGTCACCGCGTACTTTGCATGCAGATTTTCGAGTGCTGAGATGCACGCACGTTGATCGGTCCGCAGGTAGGCTGCGTAAGTGTCTTGGAGCGTCCGGTGCAGCCTCTCGATGATCAGTACGCGTGCTTCTTCAGGCGTGATCTTCTCGCGTGCAGCTGCGACAAGATCGTCCTGCGTGTTCACCATCGCACGCAGATCCCGCTTCAGCTGCTTCTCTTCGTCCTGCAGTTCCTTGTGCCGTTCGAGCTGCTCTGTGATCGCATCCGCCTTTCGCGCGAAGGCCGCCGCATCTCCGTAGCCGGGATCCTTCTTGGCGAGTTTCATCTCGCCCTTCAGTTCCTTGAGGCGAGCCTTCAGCTCCTTGACCTGCTCCTTCGGCAGGACACCGGTGTCGTCCTCGTCCTCGTAGTCATCATCGTCTGCGGCTGCGAACAGGGCATCGAGTTCCGCTATGCGGACGCGCTTCGCCTCCATCTCCTCGAGCACTTTGGGAAATTGGTTCTGCAGGATGTCGTCATCGGGGATCAGCTCCGGGCCCCATCCGCTGGCCGCGATGGATTTCAGGTCGAACTTGAGCTCGTCCACGTACCTCGCGAACGCACCGCGAATCTGGTAAGGCGTGAGAAGCGTCGTCTCCTTGAACGTTTTCTCGATAGAAGTGAGCAGCTTCCGGCGCACGGCATACACGTTGCCCTTTTCGCCGTTCTTTGGCGCCAGATCCTCGATCTCAGGCTGGTGTTTTTTCCACCATCGGTCGAGCGTCTTCATGAAGGCATCGTGCGCGGCAGCAACGCCCCCATCACCCTCGACGACGTCCGCAATCGCGCTTCGGTCCTTCATCTCGGTAGTAAAGTCCATGTAGGACTTCTCGCCCTTGCGTGGCTTGAAGCAGCGATCCCGAAGTCCAGTGTAGTTCTCCCAGAAGTGCGCCATGTTGTCGATTTCGCTGACCGGAACGCCACCCTTCAGGTGCGCCCGCACGTCATGCGGCTCCGGCGGCGGAGCGTTGTCGACGTAGCGGCGGATGTTGCAGTTGTAGTCCTCTGCCGCGATCTCCTCTATCGGTACGCGACGCGCATAGCCGGGGATTTCGTCACGTTCGCCTTTTGTGAGTGACCGGTAGGCGTGGACCATGCGGGAAATGTCCTCCGCACGCAGGAAGTTCTGCGCTTTTCCTTCACGGTATTCCCGGTCGGCGTTGATGAACACGACATGATCACGTTTCTGTGCACCGGCTTTATTCATCACAAGGATGCATGCTGGTATGCCGGTGCCGTAGAAGAGTCCGGCAGGCAGGCCAATGACCGCCTCCAGCCAGCCCTGGTCGATGAAGTAATGCCGTGCATCCTTCTCATCACCACCGCGGAACAGCACGCCGTGCGGCATGATCGTTGCCATCTTCCCGTCGGACTTGAGCACCGCGAGCATGTGCTGCACGAACATCAGGTCGGCCTTCTTGCCCTTCTCCGGCATCCACACGGCGAAGCGGCCCGGGTACTCGACATCTTTCTTGACGTAGTTCTGGCTGAACGGTGGATTTGCAAGCACGCGGTCGAAGCGCATCAGCTCGCCGTTTTCGGCCTTGTGCTGTGGCCTGCGGATCGTGTCCTCCTGCCGGATGTCCGCGTGCGGGATACCGTGCAGGAGCATGTTCATCTTACAGATTGCCCACGTGGTACCGATGTTGTCCTGTCCGTAGAGCGACACATCGTGCGGATCACCACCGATCTCTCGTATATAATCCCGGCTCTGGATGAGCATACCACCCGAACCCACCGTCGGATCATAGATGCTCATGTGCGCCTGCGGCTCGACGATCTCTACCATCGTACGGACGACATCTGCCGGCGTGTAGAACTCTCCTGCCTTCTTCCCTGCGGAGTCCGCGAAGTACTTGATAAGGTACTCGTACGCTGCGCCCAGCAGATCAGGGAATTCGAAGTTCTCGTCCTTCAGCGGAATCTTCTCGAAGTTCTGGATGAAGTTCGCGAGGATGTCGTCGTCCAGCGACCGCTGACCGATCTTCCGGTTGAAGTTGATGTGCTTGAGGACGTCCTGCAGCGCGTTCACGTTCGCATCTTCCAGCGCTTCGAGCGCCTTGTTCAGTGCGGTGCCGACATTCGTCTTTAGGTGCCTGATTGTTGACCACCGCGCCGCTTTTGGAACGAAGAACGTATAGCTGTCCGGATGCGCGAGCTTGTCCTTTATCTGCGCGTCCTTCATCCCTTTCTTCTTCAGGTCCTTCTGCAGCTGCTCCTGCTCCTGGTCGAACAAGTCAGAGAGCCGCTTGAGGAAGAGCATGCCGAAGATGTACTCCTTGTACTCGGAGGCATCCATGTTGCCGCGCAGGTCGTCGCAGGCGCGGAAGAGAAGGTTGGAGAGCTGGGTGAGGGTGAGTTTGGTCATAGGTTAGAAACTTGTATTGCGTAGTTCGAAGGTCATACTCATAAATGCTCCCACATCGAGACGCAGTAAAGCAACTGGTCCGACTTAGGTCTCTTTACACGGGTACCCGAACAGAAATTGTTTCTGTTCTCCTGTTTTGTTAGAAGTCTCCTGGATTGGAATCACTCCATGTGCAGCAAACATTGATTCCACAAACGCAGTATGGGCACGTTGGGCATCATAGTATCCTCTTACTGTCGATTTTATCACTGCATCCTTCACTATCACGTCACCGTCGAGGATGTGCGACATGAATTGATGAACCGGTAGCGGCCCGACTATTTGCTCTCGCAATGTCACTAATTGTCGTACATTCAATACTCTGATGGGACAATCGACATCACGCTGCAGTTGAAGTACTTTATCTCGCAGAGTACGCGAGCTCGAGGGAATTATGATGAGGACAAAGGAAAGCGGTGGAAGGGACGAAAGACCTCTGCGGACATCGCGGACATAATCACGTATTGCACGCGAATCCTTTGTCGGCAGGGAATAATTTGATTTCGTACTCTTTGCTTCAACAAGGAAGGTGAGTTGTTCTGTCGGTTTCCCTGAAATGCAAACGAGGTCGACCGTGCTTTGTGCAATCCTGGTAGAAACGACATATAATCCAAATGACTGCATGATCAAGGCAAGCTGTTGTTCAAATATTCGTTCGACCTGCTTCAATCCATATTTCTCGGAGATTCTTGCTTCACGTTGTGCAAGAGCAGGTAGCTCACTCAATCTGATTGCAGAAAATGGCCCTACCAGACGGTCTGCCCAACTATCGCCATCAACCTCGTAAAGCCTGTTGGCCAACTCGAGGGCACTATGAACAAGCCCGCCTCCCGCTACTTTTAATGGCCCCTCCGAGAGCTTATTGTATGCACGGAAAACATTCAGTAGTCCATTGTGAAGAAAATCCTCGAACTTTTCTCCCCCACCTTCGTGCACAGAATGGAAATTGTAGACTCTGAGCAGCCAACTGGACATTACTGCTTCAAAATAGTAAAAAAGGAGGACCTTAAACTTGTACAATAGTTTACTTGGTTCCGCATCTTCCGGTCTGCCAAGAAATTGGCTCATTGAGGCTATGCTCAAGTAGAGTGGTGTATCTTTTTGTTTTGATCCTGATGGCAACAGAATGTAGCGCATCGTGAGCACATCCAACCAGGATGACATAGTCATAAGCAGTTGTATTCGCAATTCATCTTCACCAAAAGTGTGCGTATGCCCATGCGGACAGGTCCATTCGAACTGCTTGATTGGGAGTTCGTGTTGATCGTCCAATAACTGGACTATCAGATTGTATATATTCTCGCATGCACCGAGAAGGAGCCCGTCTTTCCCCGTTGTCTGAAAAATATCTGAAGGTTGGAGTCGCAGAATTTTTAGGACCGTAGGTTTCGAAAGCTCGAGTTTAGCCAGTTCGGAGTAATTCATGAGCTGCGGCTCCAACTATGTTCTTAACAATCCGATTATTCCGATCTTGCTTTGCTTTTTTCTTGGACGAGCAGATGGATTCGATCATGAAAATACGAGCGCCCTACCCGAAAGGCAAGGCGCTCCCGATATTACTGTCCGGTTCTAAGACGATTAGTGGCTCACCTGCGAAACGTGACGACCAGACTATTCCCTTCACCGCGCATCCGACGAGCAGATCCATTAGCTTCGGCCTCCTTCTTCCGAGCCTTGAGCTGCTCTTTCATGCGGTTCACTTCCATCTCGAAGTCCTCGACCTCTGCTGGGTACTTCCATCCTGATCCGTAGGCTCGGGTGGAAACTTCCACGCCATGCACGTCGGTCGGTCCGGTGAAGAAGCGTTGATAGTCGCCCAGTGCGGGATCCTTGAGCTCGTCCAGTGCTGCAGAGAGGATCTCCGACCATTGCTTGAGCACGAGGTACGAGAGCAGCGCAGAGTTGCCCTCCAGCAGCCTGCGAACCGCCTCCTGAGCGATCAGCAGGTTCTCCCGCTTAGTACCAAACCTCCGCGGACGCATGATGCGAAGCGGATTCTGGATCGGCAGAATGTCCTCGTCGGTCACCGGAAAGAGTTCGTCCTTATCCATCTTTGGTGTGCTGATCGGCAGCACCTGTGCAAGTTTTTCCATGTGTCCTCCTTCAGTTGAGCCACGGTACGTTAGGGATCGTGATCTTCGGTTGCGCGACCGCTTCAGCCATTGTGACTGCGGTTTCGAATGCCTGACGCTTTATCCGGTCACCGGCGCCAAACTGCGTCGCCTCGACCCATTCCGGATTGTCCCGGTCGTGATCCACCCACTGGGTCATAGCGTTGAATACATTCGCCGTGCATGAACGAAAACCAGAAAATCGGCACCCGGCTACGGGAATACAGGGAGCGCGTCGGGATGACACAGGCGGAGCTGGCGGATCGCGTTGACGTCAGTCGGCAAACGATCAACTACATCGAGACGGGCACCTTCTGTCCCTCAACCTATCTCGCGCTTCGGATTGCACGGGAGTTTTCCCTGCCGGTCGAGGATTTATTCTACTTAATTGAAGAGGACGACGAACAGCGGGCTGTTTGAAAAGGCGCTTTCCCGTATATTCTTATGGAACGCACAACTCGGGATGAGGAGATGATACCAAATCTTAATGACGAAAAAGTGAAGGCCGCGGAGAGGCATGCAGGATTGCGGGGGTTCCATGTCACACAGGGGGTCCTGCTCGCACTGCTCGCGCTGGTTGCTTTTACCGGGAGCGACGTAATCGGCGATCCGCTGCTGCTGCTTGTGATTCCGATAGTCGCGGGGAGTTGGACCTTCATGATTCTGCTCCAGAATGCTGGTGTCTATGGCCGCTACAAGGAAGCTTACAGAAACGACCCAGCCATGCGCAGAAAAGGACTCTTTTCGCTCCTCGCCTACAGCCTGTTCACCGCGGCATTCTGGCTGGTGATCCGACGGATTGACCTGCTCGATGCGCGGGATGCGTCCTGGCGAGCGGATATCATCTGGTCTCTGGTCATGGGAACGATCAGCGGTGCGATCTACTACTACTCGATGTTTCGCCGGCGGGACAGGAAACAGGGATCGCCCTCCCTGTAACCTTTCACACCTACTCGTGTTTTTCTTCCTGTAGCTATGACATTTCATAACCAGGAGGAAGGACTATGAGGTCGCTCTCTACAATTCTGCTTGTACTTATCTGTGCGTGGAATGCGAATGCGCAGCAAACGATCGTGCTGCAACCGGGACCGGAGGATGGGAAGGATGCGATGGTATGGGATGATCCGCTTTACAACAAGGGCGTGCGGAACTTCGGAGATGATCCGCAGTTGCTTGTACATGCTTGGACCGACCAGCTTGTCCCTGTGTATGGACGTGTGTACCTGCAATTCGATCTGTCCGGCTGCCCGGATATGTCGCGACTGCAGGAAGCGACGCTGTACCTGTATAACAATCCTGAAGGACTCTTTGATGGCATGCATCAGACAGTCTGCAGCGGCTGCCAGTGCGGAATCAACATCGCGGAAATCCGATGTGCAAAGGAACCGTGGGATGAACACACAATAAACTGGCACAATCGTCCTGCAGGCAAGTACACCAATCTCAGCTATATTCCGAACCAGGGCACCTCGAGCCGCGATGTCGTCGTCGATGTCACGCGTACCATCCGGGAAATGTATAAGTGCGATCCCCCCGAAGATTATGGATTTCTCATACGTCTTCGAGATGAAAAACCACATGCAGCACTGGTGTTTACCTCCAGCGATTACCACATCCCGTCACGTCGGCCGAAGCTCGAGTTGACCTTTGCTTCGGTGTCAGGTACCGAGACGGTACCGACTACCCGTATGGCGCTCGACGTATCTCCCAATCCCGCAACAGAACAGGTGCAGGTCCGCACTGAGGGACGCGAAGGTTCCGACATGCAGCTCTCTCTTTACAACGCGGTTGGCAAGCTTGTTTTCAATCAGGCAGTGCAGGCGGGCGCTACACAGCGGGTCCCGCTCACAGCACTTTCCCCGGGAATGTACTTCTTCCGCCTGACCTCCGGGCAGGAGCAGATCGTGCGTCCCCTGGTCGTTCGGTAGTGCGCAGCAGAATTGATCTTCAGCCCATGCGATTCAGTTGTCGCATGGGCTTTTTTTTCGAGAAACTATTCCGCCTTCGCTCCGTATGCTCAGCTATCCATCATTTTCTGAGCTGCAGCAATGAAACGAAGGACAGGAATTCCGGATTATGCCTGGGATGAGGCCGGGGTGCGACGCTATGCGAGGGAATCCGCCCGGTATGACACGCAGTACCGTACGTTTCTGATGAGGCTTGATGCCGTTCGGCCGGGTACACGCATACTCGATGTTGGGGCGGGACCCGGTCCCCTTACCGCGCGTATTGCCGAACGCTTCCCTGATGCCGACATTGTCGCGCTGGAAATTTCCCCACTCATGGCGGAAGCCGGAGCCGCGCTGATCGAAGAACGCGGACTCTCCGACCGCGTGCAGTATGTCACCGGGGATGCAGCTGATCCTGCGCTCGCCGGACGGATCGGCCCCTTCGACCTGATCTGCAGCAGTTACTCACTGCATGAATGGAAAGACCCTCTCGCGGCCGTGCTGCAACTGCGTCGCATGCTCACACGCGATGGAGTTCTGCTGCTGCACGATTTGCGGCGCGTACCCTGGCTCGCCTGGATTCCTTTCCCCCTTCCCATGCTTCAGTCGATGCGCGCATCGTACACGGTCGAAGAGATCACTGCCATACTCAGCGATATCCCCGGCTCTCAGCTGCATGTCACGGCAGATGCCCCGTTCATGCTCACCGTCACACTGCGTCCCCTGGATGACGGACGCTAATTATCTGAAGCCTATTTCCAGTTCGGGAAATGAAAATCGCCGGGATTCGTGCTGACGGTGAGCACGAAAGTGCTGGCCGCGGCAGGAACGAATATGTCATGCATTCCCGACGTCTCCTTGCCTTCCCCTATATCGTAACCTGATTGAAATGCCGTCAGCCAGCTGAGTTCCTGATGTGTTCCCCAGCCTGCGGGATCTCCATCGATGAACGTGACGCCGATGTTGTTGACAGCTCCATAGGCAGCACTCATTTCACCTGCGGTCAGAATATGCGGTTCTGTGGATGGGAAGGCGGCAAGTACAATGTTCCCGATCCCGAAAGCTGGGCGTCCATCCATACTGGAATTCAGGGCGGTCGCAGGCGGCGCGTCCGGAAGCGTTATCGAGAATGTACCGGTTGCGCGGTCAATCTCCCCATTTCCAAAAAGATATACGTAATCACCAGCGGCGTCAACCGACCAGATGATGCTGAGCTTCGCATCTTCCGGGATCGTAGCACCATTCCGTATGTCCAGGGTCCCACTGATGGTGATGGTGGGATTCGTGGTGGTCGGACCGTTGGTATCTTCGTCGTCACTGCATCCCGTGGTGAAAATGAATGCACCCACGAGCAGAACGGAGAAAAGGGAAACCAGTTTCATGCGGTACCTCTCAGAATTGGTGAGAAAACAGGCTGCGGAATAATACGACATGGAAGTCGGATATCCGATTGTCGCTTCTGTACTGTCCGGATCGCTATTTGTTCCCGCCCGGGTTTTGTTCCTTGTCCCGCGGGGTGTAATTTTTACGATCAGAAGCTCATTCCCGCATTATTTCCTGGTACTCATGGCGAAGAAAGCAGCGAAACAACAGGGACAGTCGAAGCGGAAGCCGGTCCCTTCCAGGCAGGATAAATCATCAGCATCCGCACCGCGTCCCGCCCTCCCGGCTGCGACGCTGCTTCGCAGTGCGGGTGGCGCGTATGCCCTTCTTGTTTTGCTTCGCGTGGTCGCCGCCCGCTTCCCGGAGGCGCGACTGTGGGGACTCTCCTTTCCCGGTTACCTGCCGGAATGGGCGGAACTGCTGACGGCGGCTCTCGGACTCGCGCTGGCTTCCCCCCTGCTTTTCGGACTCTTTCAATGGAAAGCGCGACTGCTGCAGCGCGGCAATGCCGTGCTCTTTTCCCTTCTCGGTGCCGCAGCGGCTGCCGTGCTGTTCTGGCTGCTGCGCATGGATACGTTTTTCCTCGGTGACGGCGCTTCCTATCTCGCCGAGCATTTTCGCTGGGTGCGCGGTGCATCGATTTCAGAGGATGTGCTTTTCTCCGCCGGGTCGGCTCCGCTGACCGCTCGCATCCTCGCAACGGGCGCAACAATGTTTTTCGACGCAGCGCATCCGACAACCCTCACCTCACAGCCACAGTTCATTTTCCAGCTCCTGGGCGTGTTGTCCGGCGCCGTGTTCGTCTTCCTCGTCATGCTCACCGCCCTGCGACGGGACGAGGACGCTTCGCTGCGCCTCGCGCGCATTGCACTGCTGATCGGCACTCCAGCGACACTGTTCTTTTTCGGGTACGTGGAATACTACACCATGTATTTCACCGCGCTGACCGCCTTCTTCATCAGCAGTATCGCCGTAGCCGAGCGGCGGCTTTCCCCTGTCTGGATGCTCGCCGCCTTTGTGCTCAGCAGTGCACTGCATCTGATGACGCTGGTCACGCTGCCGGGACTGCTGCTCGCCCTTGCGTCGCGTGGAGACGAAAAACTGCGCACACTGGTCAACACGCGCGTGCTTCTCGCGGGAGCTGCTGCGGCACTGGTGGCCGGTGGCATCTATTACTTCGCATCCGGCGTCGCGACGGAAGGAAGCCGCGTCATCCTGGCACTCGCTCCATTCGGTGAGGAAGGGGCCATACAGCATTACACGCTGCTTTCCGGTGCACACCTCGGCGACGTTATCAATATGCTGTTGCTCTCCGCGGCTCCCGCCCTGCTGTTGCTTCCCTTTCTCCGGAACAACGAAGCACTTGATGAGCCACAGGTCGTGGCACTGGCGCATGTGATCTTCACCGGCTTCCTGCTGCTATTCGGGTATACCTGCTTCGGTATGGCGAGGGACTGGGATGTCAATGCCGGCTTCGGTGTCGCGACAGCGCTGCTGGCAATCACCCTGCTCGCGCGTCAGAAGGATCCCACGCGCAGATCGTATCTCGCATATCTCGCATCCGGCGCTGCCGTCGTCACACTCCTGCCGTGGATTGCGGTCAATGTCGATACCACGATGTCCGAACAGCGTTTCCGGGACATCATGGCGCTCGACGACCAGAATGTCACCGGGGATTTCGCGCTCAATGGATATGAGCACCTGCGAAAGCAGTATCAGCGTGAGGGACAACTGGAGGAGGAGACCTGGGCGATGCTCAAGAAAGTGGAAATGGTCGGGTACCCGAGGGATTTCCGGAAACTTCTCCGCGGCATTACACTCAACCTGCCTGCAAAGCAACAGCGTTCGTACATGGATGCCGTGTTCGATGAACTGCAAGGGAAACTCCTCCGGATGAAAGAAGAGGGCACCGATTCGCTCTATGCCGGCAGCAGAAGTGAATTCGTTGAAGTCGCCGTTGAAGCCCTGCTGCAGATTCCACAGCTGACTGGATTGCGGGATGTGCAAGACAGCTATTTCGAGCAGCATTGGCAGCGTTTCAATGCATTGCTGCCCGGCGATCCGCTGCTGCGGATGGTGAAAGATGATTACCGCTACGAACGCGGAGAGGAATTGACAGACGCAGTTCCCTTCCTCGAGGCATTGCCTGAAATCCGGAGCAGCAGTCTGATCGCGTCAAGGGCGGGACGCGCCCTGATCACTACCGGACATCCCCGGGAAGCGCAAATGATACTCGAACGCGCCATGGAAATCGACAGCAGTTTCACACTGCCGCATTTCCTGCTCGGCTATATCGCCGCGACGGCGAAGCCACCTCGTCCCGCCGAGGCCATCGCGCATCTGCAGCGCTTCATCGACACGCCTGAGGGACATCAGCTCGGCAATGAAGCAGCGCAGCAGAAGCTCATCGGACAGGCCAGGCAGCTTATCGGCAACATGACCCTGCTGCAGTTTGAAGGAGATTCCGGCACACACTGACTGACATCGCAAACGCCGGGATTCCACATTCCAGCATGTCCTTGACCTCCGCCGGCGAAGAATTATGCACTTTCTGCATATTCTGAAGCACATCCTTACCCGCATTCTGCATAATTACAAGCACACTGATGCAATCGCCGACATTTCTCTGCGGGCAGCGTTACTTTTCCCTCCCTCGATTGTTTATTCACTGACCGGTCCACACGATCGAACAGGCTTTCCATCTACACACGGTGCAACCATGAGAATGCGCAGCTACCTGCTCACCATATGTTTCCTGTTTTTTGCGGCAATCGTCGCGCGCGCCGGGAACAACCCTCACTACTATATCTACCAGGTTTCCGATTCGGTTACAGCGAAGGCCGGTATTCACACCCAGCTGCTTGTGACCATACAGAATCCGGTGAACACACCGGTGACGGTCACCTCCAGTCTCAACGGCGACCCGCAATTTGTCATCGATTCGCTGAGCAGGACACTCAGCTTCGACTCCTCGTATGCGATGCTGACAACAATTGACTTCTACAGTACAACGAGTGGCACCTTCCAGACCATGCTCCGGGTGACCGATGGCACGATCACGGATTCGACGCTTATCACCGTGTTCGTGAATCCAGCGAATTTTGCCTTGCTGCCACCTTACACATCCGCTTATGCGGAGCTGGGCGTGGCACGACAGATAGCGATAACGGTACAGAATCTGAAGAGTACAGCATTGCAGGTCACACCGAGTGTGGCTGGAGACGCCCCTTTCTCCTACAATGGTCCCGCCAGCGTCGCTATACCGGCATCTGCTTCGCAAACCGTGTACCTGGATTTCTTCAGCAACAGTGCTGGAACGTATAACGCAAAGCTCATCGTGACCGATGGAACGTTCACCGATACGACCACGATATATGTAACCACAGTAAACCAGCCCTACCATTGGACAACCAGCCCGTCGTCTTCAGGTACCACGGAAGCTGGAATGACGAGGTGGCTCTGGGTACATCTTCGCAACACCGCCACCAATCCGGTAACGCTGGATCTCGCACTGCAGGGCGATCCCGGTTTCTACCTGGAGGCGAATGCCTCACCGATTACTGTAGCCAATTTCGAAACCGCCCGCGTGCAGTTCTACTCCGATACTCCCGGACAGTATACCGGCATGCTTACCATCACTGATGGCATCGATATTGATACGGTAAGGCTGCTCGTCGATGTCGTCCCGAAACGCGGGAATTTCGAGTTCACCAGGGAGTACATGTCGATCTATGCCACCGCGATCGACCCGGATACCGCAACCATTGGCATTCGGAATCTCACCGACAGCACACTGAATCTGCAAGCCTATGTCGTCAGGGATTCCCGTTTTGAAGTCGTGCCAACGCCGAACTTTACTATTGAACCACGAAAAACCTTTTCCCTTGCCGTACGTTTCGTGGGTGCTGCCGCTGATGTGTACCGTGCCAAGATTGTCGTTACGGACGGTATCGCGGAGGTGGACTCAGCCGACGTGATAGCAGTTGTAGACGAGCCGCGAGATGGTAACAAACTCTTTGCCATGCGTACGCCCGACATGTATCAGCGTATCGAATTCGAGGCGCAACCTGGAGCATCGGTGACGGACACCGTGAAGATCCATAATCTGAGTTCCGGACAGCTGACAGTGGATCTTTCATTCTATGGGGACAGCTGTTTTACCATCCCGCAATCAAGTGTCATCATCGACAGTGGCGGCATTGCGGTCGTTCCTGTCACCTTTGTGAATCCACCGATCGGACGAGGTGGCGCGTACCTTATCGGTACATCCGGAACCGAGCACGCCGATGTATATCTCTACGGCACTACGGTGTACTGGTCTGACTACGACGGTGTGAAAGTCGTCAACGATCTCGATTTTGGCGCAGTCGATACCTCCACTTCCTACTGCATGGATGCCTGGGTCATCAATACCACCAACCATGCGGTCACGCTGACTGACATCAGCCTCAGTGGCGTCTCTTCACTCTATACACTGCCGTCGAGCGCCGACGTCACCATCGCTGCCGGGGATACGTCTGGTATCTCCGTCTGCTTTACTCCTGTTCCTCCTCCTGAGTATGTGACCGAAATGCTGCATTTTACGTTGAACAATTCATCGGGGACGCCAACCTCTCGTTCGCTTGTCGTCAATCTCATCGGGTTCAGTCTCACGGATTATATCCGCGTCTTCGACTCCACGAGAATGCATGTCAGCGATGCTGGTACGATGATCACTGCGATCAACACAACGGTGGAAGACGATTTCGTCCTGCAGAATTATCTCCCTGTTCCGGTGGCTCTGAATCTGAGCAGCAAGTTTGGTTCAGATAATATCACTCTGCTCAGTTCATTGCCCATTAACCTCCCCGCCTACGATTCAACTGTAGTTGGAAGTGGTCGCGGATCGATCAGAGTGCAGTATTCCCCCACCTCGGTCACCGGGTACCCGGGCATCGGGGAACATGCCAATTTCCACTTCTATTATCATGATTCCCTCATCACGGCAGATTACAACTTTTCGGTGTATGGAAAAGCGATAATCCCAATTCCCAGCTCCTCGGTGATAGACCTTTATCCAAAAGACAGCTTCGCTCCGATTATCGGACTCGGGAAGGTGAAGGAAAATGACGTCATCACCCTGCGTTTCATCAACAACCTGGATATGTCCGTCAGTATTACCAGTCTTGGAATGGACATTGACGCCTACGCCGAGATCATCGGTGGGACCACCCTGCCCGTGACACTGGCACCGGATGAAACAATGGAAGTGCAGCTGCGCATCACGCGTGATGTCCAGGCTGTCACCATGATAAATCTCACCATGCACGGATCGCATGAACACCTGAACTCGCGCTACATCCTTCTCGCCGGCAGTTCGGTCAGCAGCGTCGCTGGCGTCCCGCTTCCCGAATCGGCGCTGCAGATGTACACGACGCCGAACCCTGCGACTGGACCGGTACAAATTCTGCTCAACCAGACTCTGCGCTCCGGCAGCGTGCACGTGGTAGACATGCTCGGCCGCGTCATGGCAACAGTGCCTGTCCAACACAATAACGCGATGTGGAACGGGCGGATCGAAGGTGGACTGCAGGCCCCGGCTGGGACCTATCTTCTGCTCGTCAACGGAATCGACCAAAATGGACGGGCGGTGAGTGGATTGCATAAATTCCTGCTTCAATGAGGCAACCATGGGGAAAAGGGACGGTCCACGAGGATCGTCCCTTCTCCTGTTTCTGACACATAAAACTGTATTTCAGTGAGTAACGCGGTACTGCCTGTCCAAACGCTTCCTTTGCAGACCGCTGCATCGAAAGGGAACGGAAAGAACGCGAGCGGCAGGCGACATATGAAGTTGTCCGATTTAAGTGACGGCGAACTCCTCACCGCTTTCGGTGATGGCGACGACCAGGCCTTTGCCGAATTGTACCGGCGAAGACGCCTGGAGCTGTATCGCTTCATTCTCTCCATCGTTCGTGGCGACGAGGAACTGGCATCGGATATGTTCCAGGATACCTTTGTGAAAATCCATCAGAAGGCACATACGCTTCGCGACCATACGAATGTGCGCGCGTGGATGTACACCATCGCCCGCAATTCCTGTCTGAATGCACTCAAACTGCAGAACCGGCACTCACGCTTTGAGAGCGAGGAAGATATTCCGATCAGTTCGCCACACCCACTCCCTGACGCGCAGCTGGAAAAGAAAGACATGCATGCCCTCCTTGAGGATGCAATTACCCGTCTGCCGGAGCAACAGCGTGAGGCGATACTGCTCCGTGAGTACGATGGTTTCTCATATGCCGAAATCGCGGAGATCACCGGGAACAACATTGATGTCATTCGGCAACGTCTATGGCGTGCGAAACAGTCTCTTCGCACCATGCTCATATCCCGACTCGAAGAACGCGCGGAAGGAAATACATGATGCAACAATCATTTGAACATAAGGTGCTCGCCTATCTGGACGGACTGCTGGACCCGCGTGAAGAGTCGGCATTTCTTCGCGAGGTCTCGAGCGATCCGAAGAAACAGGAAGTGCTCAGACAATACAGACAGTTGGATGCGGCAGTGAAGCAACATGACGGTGCAAAGGGCATTCCGGCGTATACTGAACGTGCACTCGCATCTCGCATACCTGCTCTGAACACCGTCGTGGAAACGCGTCCCCTCGTCGGCGCAGTGTCGCAAAGCAGCAGACTCGTATCGCGCATTCCATGGAGACTGCTTTCCCTCCTGTTGCTTGGCGGACTCTTCTTCACTTCCCTGGTTTTCCTTTTGCCAGGCATCCCTGAATTTATTGCGGGGAAAGCAGATCATCCTGAAACGCAGATGTCTGCTGCGACACAAGCGGAGCAATCTCCTGTCACCGGACACCCTGCAGATGCAGTACAAGAATCAAGCGATGCCGCAGCCTCCGTGGTATCGAACCCGATCCGGCACGAGGGAACAGTCACCACAGCTGTTCCCTCAAACCGGATTTCACAGTCCGCCGGTGGACATGCCGCCTCAACGGGAAGAACGCCAACATCAATCGCTGGCGTTGAAACGCAACATGCAGGAACGGACGCACGGGCGGCAACGGACGCACGGGCGGCAACGGACGCACGGGCGGCAATGGACGCACGGGCAGCAATGGACGCACAATCAGTTCAGGTACCGGATAACGATCAAACCCGCAGCGGACTGGCACAGGTGGATTTCGTGCCCGAGCTCCCCCTGCGTCCCGTTCACGTAACTCTGGGAAGCGAAGACGAACACAGGCGCGGGAGCGGTTTCGTCTATGCAGCAGAAAGCAGCAGCAGACTGCTGGGAGGCCGGCTGTTCCTGTACCTGGAGTCCGGCGCCGCGCATCAGGAGATGCAGGGCAGTGGAACGAGAGCAAAGACCCTTGTGCAGGGTATGTACCTGGCTGGGATTCGCCTGGCCATTTCACCGCAGATTGAAGCGGGACTCGAATTCGGACAATCACTCTTCGCGCGTGAATCGATCGCAAGCTCACGCAGTGCCCTGGACAACACCGTATCAACCGAAACTGTGCTGATGAGTACGGCACTCAAAGATGAACTCCTGCCCTGGCTGAGGGCGCACGGCTTCTTCACCGTAAATCCCGGTGATTTTCTTCAGGTACAGGCGGACGCCGGTGCTGGACTCACGCTGGATGCGCAGCGCGATTTCATGTTCTCGGCGGGACTCTCGGTGCTGTATCCTCTCAGCTATGCGGTACGGGCGCGGGCAGGCATGCACTTTACGGGCGCCTGGCTGCAGGCGGCACCCCTCGTCCCTCTGGCAGAAACTCCTCTGAACGGACCGCTGGGGATCATCGATGCAAACGATACACCCACGACAGTTTTCAGTTCTGCACTTGAACTTCGTGTCGGAATAGGAATACTGCTATGGTGATGAAGGGAAAAGCCTTCTGGCTGCTCGCTGTCTGCGCACTCGGTGTGCTGCTCATCCCTGCATGCACGGACAGTGTTTCTCCACCCGCGGAAGTTACCTACTCCGCTGGCAACTACCTCTGGGGCACTACGCCTCCCCCCATCCGCTATTACCGTGAAACCGGTGAACGAACAGAAATACACATCCTTGAATTCGAGAACGGGGCTGTTCTCGACACGAGGTATGACACACTCGGAAGCAGGCTCGGTAGTACGACGCTGCACCGGCAGCATACAAACGGAACCGATATCCTGCTTGGCTGCAACGCATACAGCCTTCCGTACGTGCCTGAGCATCTGCGTTTTCAGCCCTACCTCTACACCGTACCAGGACCCGAGGTTGCCGCACGCTCATGGATGAACATGGATCGGGATCTGATATTCATCGGCGGTAAAAACGGCACTCTGTACCGCTTTCGTCCCGCCTCCGATGAGTGGGAGGCGATAGAGATCGCCTGGTCGAGTCCCGTCACGGCACTCAACAGGGATCTGCGGGCTTCGGGACAGCTGCTTGTGGCGACCGAGTCTGAGGGATTATTCAGACTCGGGATTTACGACAGTACATGGACCCACATCGCCACGCCGGCCGGCAGCATCAGTGATATCGAATGTGATGGAAACGGTGCACTCTTTGTCGTCATCGATGGACATCTCTACGTGCGTCACCCGGAACGGGCAAGCTGGGATCCCTTTCCGCTCCCCTCCCTTGCGGAAAACGTCACGCATATCGCCATCATCAACTACGATTTCACCCATTCCATGCTCTTCGTCGGCAGACATGATGGCGCACTTGCGCAAATTCATCTGCAATCTTCCTGGCCCACGCAGCTCACAACCTCTGATAATCCCGGCACCGAAAGCATTGTACAGATTCGCGCCTCACTCGGCTCACCATATTCCGCTGTTGCCGTCGCAATGCCCCCCGTACTGTATGTCACTCCTGAAAATTCAGGCTTCTGGGCCAGTGTCCCGCTTCCCTCGACGATACGTCCGACCGCGGTCTGTCAGTCGGATATCAGCGGCGATGTCATCGTCGGTACCGAAGACGGTGTGTACCGTTTCGATGGCTCTCCGGTGCGCCGTTCGGGACTGGAAGGGCAGCATGTATACTCCCTGCATTTCGGAAAGGACAATGCGTTTTACTGCGGAACCGGAATTGGGACATATCGCTCAGTGGATGGCGGAATCAACTGGACGCGCATCGACGCAACCCCGCAGATTCGGCAGCAGCAGAGCGGAATGACATTGCTTCCCGCGTCCTTTGCTGTAGGGAGTTCCTGGACGGCGGGGCAGGTACTGACCGGCGGCTCCGTGGGCGTGGAACTCCATGGACGTGTACTCGAGCACTTCGACAGACTGCTGCTTCCTGGCGATCGTGGTACGTACAACGATGTCATCGCCGCACGATATGCACTCGAGGATGCAACCGGAAGTCCACAACCGGGCAGCTATTACTGGACGATTTACTTCGCGCGGGACAGGGGACCGGTGTTTATTGAAGAAGTCATTGATAACAACATCGTCGCACGCGTCTGGCAGGTTGAGACACTGTCCACAATCCCCACCGCGACGCATTATCCCCGACGTACCCCACACTAAAAACAACCCCTCCGGCACACAGGCACCGAAGGGTAATTCGAGCTTTCACTGGAAGAATCCGTTCGCGGACTATCCCTTTCCATTCACATCGTTGCCCTCTCCCCCGTAGCCGCCACTGACGAGGTGACGGCGAACAATGGCGGTCCAGCGCTCCTGCAACTCCTGGTTGAGCGCGGTGAGCTTCCCATGCACCACCATGTCATTGGCCGTGTTCAGCACTTCCTCCATCTCCAGGCGCGCATGCGATTCCAGCTCCCGCAGTTTCATCGCTGTCATCACTGCAAATCCGTACTGTTCTCCCCACTTGAGCACGCTGCGCAGCGTGGCCACCACGCCGGTAAGCGCGACAAGGATGATAGTCTTGAGTGTGAGGGAGGGATCCGGACTGGGCTGCTGCGTGAGATATGTCACCATGGCCGGAGAAGCAATGGATAGCAGGACGATAAGCACATTGAACAATCCGCTGAGGCGTTTCAGCCACTGCGCACGTGCGGCGTATTCGTTGCGTTCCGCACCGATTTCCTCGATCGAGGCTATCAACGCGCTGCGGGCATCGTCCAACTGCTGACCCTGGACCTCCTTACCTTCCCTGGATTCGCTCATACTCGCCTCATTGACGCAAATGTCTTACACGGTGGCCTATATTAGCTAATTCACGGCGCAATGACAACCTTCACCTCCCCACTCACGCCATTTTGTTCTGCTCATTTGGAAGAAAAAAAAATGGGCGCCACGGCATAACGCCGTAACACCCATGGGGGGAGGGAGGGTATGTCAAACGTACAATAACCCTCGCACATTGTCAACCCTTTTTCTCCGAATTTTTCATATGCAGCAGTTTTTTCCCTTTTCAGCTCAATTCAACGGCAAATGCAACACCAGCCGTTTGCATGTTTCGTGAAGAGTTTGCAGAATACGGACATTCAACATCTCATATATGGAGGAGACCATGGCCGACAAGAAGCTGAGCGGAGACGTGTATTATCCATCATTCGAGCATCTCGGCGAGCCTCACGTGCGTGACCGTGAAACGCTCGAGCAGGAAGCGGAGAAGGATTACGAAGGCTTCTGGTCCCGCCATGCAGAGGAACTCGACTGGTTTGAGCCTTACGAAAAGGTACTTGACGACAGCAACGCTCCCTTCTACAAGTGGTTCACGGGGGGAAAGACCAACATCGTCTACAACTGTGTTGATCGCCATGTGCTCACCCCGCGAAGAAACAAACTCGCGCTGATCTGGGAGGGCGAGGATGGCGAATTCCGTTCCCTCTCTTACTTCGCATTGCGCCGGGAAGTCTGCAAGTTCGCCAACATCCTGAAGAGTCTCGGGGTGGAAAAAGGTGACCGGGTAACGATTTATATGGGACGCATCCCTGAACTGATGCTCGCCATGCTGGCGTGCGCGCGCATCGGCGCCATCCATTCCGTGGTCTATGGTGGATTCTCGGTCGAAGCCCTGCATGAAAGACTCGAAGACAGTCAGTCCAAAGTACTGATCGTCGCCGACGGCGCCTATCAGCGCGGAAAAATCGTTCCGCTGAAGGATATCGCCGATGAGGCGCTGCAGCGCGCAGCGACGGTACAAAGCGTGCTGGTGGTCAAGCGAACGGGACAGGAAGTAAACATGCAGCAGGGTCGCGATCTTTGGTACCATGACCTTATGATGCTTCCCATCGCGTCGAGCAGCTGCAACATGGAAGTGATGGATGCGGAGGATCCGCTTTTCCTGCTCTACACATCCGGTACGACTGGTAAGCCCAAGGCCATCCTGCATACTCATGGAGGATATATGGTCGGCACGTATACGACGCTGAAATACGTATTCGACATACAGGATCAGGACAGGTATTGGTGCGCAGCCGATCCCGGGTGGATTACAGGGCATTCGTACATCGTTTACGGTCCCCTGCTCAATGGAGCAACCAGTTTCATGTACGAAGGCGCTCCGACCTTCCCCTACCCCAACCGCTGGTGGCAGATGATCGAACGCTATGGCATCACGATTCTGTATACAGCACCGACAGCGATTCGCGGACTCATGCGTTTCGGCGATGCCTGGGCTGATCGTCATGATCTGAGCACCCTGCGCCTGCTTGGCTCCGTCGGTGAACCAATCAATCCGGAAGCGTGGAAATGGTATCATCGTGTGATCGGCAAGGAACGCTGTCCTATCATGGACACCTGGTGGCAAACCGAAACGGGCATGTTCATGATTACGCCCATCCCCTCGGATCCGTTGAAACCCGGCTCGGGAGGCAAACCGTTTCCGGGACTGCAGATGGAAATTGTGGACGAGGCAGGCAAGCCCGTCGGTCCCGATGAAGAAGGCTTCCTCACGATTAAAAATCCCTGGCCCGCAATGCTCCGCACGATCTATGGAGATCCCGACCGCTACGTCGAACAGTACTGGAAACGCTACCCGGGCAGTTACATGACAGGCGATGCGGCGAAACGCGATGCGGATGGGTATTTCTGGGTGATCGGACGCGTGGACGATGTGATCAAGGTCAGCGGGTATCGCCTGGGCACCGCGGAAATTGAGAGCGCACTGGTTTCGCATCCCGCCGTTTCCGAAGCGGCGGCAATCGGACTTCCTCACGAAGTGAAGGGCAATGCCATTCATGCATTCGTCATCCTGAAAACGGGCATCGAGGCACATGAACAGCTCGAGGAGGAACTGCGAAAGCATGTGGGACATGAAATGGGGCCGATCGCAAAACCGGAGAAGATCGACTTTGTTGATTCCCTGCCGAAGACGAGAAGCGGGAAAATCATGCGTCGCGTTCTTCGTGCCCGGGCCCTCGGTGAGGACCCCGGGAATCTCGCGACCCTTGAAGAATAGCCCGGAATCGCCTGTTTTGTTCAGGAAACTGTAATCCCTGATTCAGCCGCCTGTAAGGTTGCGATGTTAGTTTTCCCCAGTCAGCGTTCCTTCGCCCTTTCTCGAATCGATGGGAATGCACGACCCGCGGACGAACATCGCTTCGCCGCTGAATGATGGATTACAGTATTCTTGAATAAACAGAGGTGATTTCGTGGACAAAATCCTTACGACGATACTTATCGGGCTCGTCGCAACCACCGTCCTCACCACCTTCAATGTATTTGGTGAAAATCCTGCTGAAGAAATCGACAAGCTCTTCAACAGTTCGGAGCTGCAGGCAAAAGACCTGGCCGCCAGCGGCGTCGAGTACGCCATTCAGCAGCTGGAAGCCAATGCCGACTGGGCATCGCAAAGTACACCCACACGCATAGATCTGCCCGGCGTCGATCTTTATGTTGCAACAACGGGTGGCTCAGATCCCTGCGACATCAATCGTCCCCTGCAGAACGCGCGCTTCATTACATCCCGCGCTCTTGTGGACAATGAAGAGGTCACCGTGCAGGCGATCATCGACCGACCAAAAGACGGTGCCCTTCCGAATGCACTCAGCTATGCGCTATACACCGGCAACCGTCTGAACATCAATGACCAGATTCTCGTGCAGGATTTCGGCAATGTGCTGCGGAACACCAACGTGCACACCAACGGCTATCTCGGTGTCAGTGGACAGGGACTTGTCGAGGGCTTCGGCACCTACACTTCAGGAATAAGCACTGAAGGGGCAAAGCTTGCGAGCGTTTTCACCCCGCGTATCAACGAAGGCGGCAGTGGAGTGTTCCGTCACCCCACAATCGAAATGCCTGCCATCGAACCTGCTGACTGGGGGAGCATCGCGACCCGGACATACGCGTCCAGCACGACGTTGCGGGGCGACATCAATCTCGGTACACCCGACAGTCCCGGGGTCTGGCGAATTCGCGGTCACCTGAACCTGCGTGCAAACGTTCGCGGCTGTGGCATCCTCCTCGTCGAAGGCGATCTGCGCCTGTACTCGAATGAAGTGCGCAACCTTCTTCGTGAAAAGGACGAGGAACTTCTCATCGTGGTCGCAGGAAATGTCTTTGCCGAGGACGCAAAGGCACATGCCAATATTGTTTGCGGGGGTTCGTTCTTCGCAAGCGGGAATGTCATGCTCATCGGATCGCTTATCACGCATGAAGATGTGATGAATGTTGGCTCGCTCGATATCTACTACCGCCCCCTTTCCGATGACCTCGGTACACGCGTGTGGAAAACCGGCGCGCAGCCTCCCCGCATCGCGATGTACTACGAATGATCGCTCCCAGATAGACATTCACTGTTCCGTCTTCTCGAATACGGGCATGCCGCCTCCGGTGGGATGCCCGTTTTTTATCCTTCCGGTTCCGGCATTTTTTTCACCGCGACGCTGTTGTGCATTAAGGAAGAGCATTCACATGGATTGAGAAATGGCACGAATCCTGCTCCTCGGAGCGACCGGATATATTGGTGGAAGACTGCTGCCGCGCCTGCTGCAGCAGGGTCACGATGTCCGCTGTCTCGTCCGGAACCCGAAAAAGATTCCGGAACGTGATGCAGCGACCTCAGACATCGTGCAGGGCGATGTGCTGCGGCCCGACACACTTGCAGCTGCGTTTGAAGGGATCGACCAGGTATTCTATCTCGTCCATTCCATGTCTGCTGGCAATTCGGATTTTGAACAGCAGGACCGCGCAGCCGCGACGAATGTGTCACAGGCCGCCGCTGCGGCTGGTGTGAAGCGTATCGTCTACCTGGGTGGACTCGGGAAACGCGACGAGGAGCAGAGCCCGCATCTCAGGAGCAGGCACGAAGTCGGCGACATACTCAGATCGAGCGGCATCCCGGTCACGGAATTCCGTGCAGCGGTAATTGTCGGATCCGGCAGTGCCTCCTTCGAAATGATGCATCACCTCGTCAACCGTCTTCCTGCAATGGTTACCCCACGCTGGGTGGATGTAGGAACGCAGCCATTGGCCATCGCCGATCTGTTGGTGTACCTCGTTGAAAGTGTGGAGAATGAAGCCGCCACGGGGAAAATTATAGACATTGGCGGACCGGAAACGCTCACGTACCGGGAAATGATGCTGACGCTTGCCCGCGTACTGGGCCTCAGGCGAGTTATCATCCCTGTTCCGGTTCTGACGCCGAAACTCTCGTCGTACTGGGTGAATCTGGTTACGCCCATTCCTTTCTCGCTGGCAACATCGCTCATCGAAAGCGTGCGAAGCGAAACCGTTGTCACCAATGACCTCGCACGAAAGCTTTTCGACCTGCAGCCCATGCCATTCGAAGAGGCCGTCAGACGCGCGCTGCGCAAACTCGAAACGTATGACGTCGAAACGACATGGAGTCAGGCCGGCACTCCGCCTGTCCCACAGTCCCTGGATCCCTCGCATCTGCTGAGCGATTCGCGCACGCTCCGTTGCGAAGCACCGGCAGCAACACTTTTTTCAAAGGTCGCCTCCATCGGTGGAGATACCGGCTGGTACTATGCGAACATGCTGTGGCGCATACGGGGCTTCATTGACAAACAGGCTGGCGGAGTAGGATTGAGGCGCGGAAGGCGGCATCCCACGGAACTGCATCCGGGCGAGGCACTGGATTTCTGGCGCGTCGAAGAAATTGAACCCGGCAGGAGGCTCCGCCTTCGTGCGGAAATGCGTGTCTGGGGACGTGCCTGGCTGGAATTTCGTATCGAACAGGCGAAGAACGGGGGTTCCACCCTCATACAAACTGCTGAATATTACCCGAGTGGACTCGCGGGACTACTGTACTGGTACGGCATCTATCCTGTTCATGTACTCGTCTTTCGCGGCATGGCCCGGGCGATTGTCCACAGCGCAGAAACCGCTGCTGCGACCTGAGAAGTGAATTCCTCAAAGACAATTCATCTATGGTGCATACATGATTTTCATAATAATTCTCGGATTCATCGCCGGTGGTGTGGCTTACCTGCACAGCGCGGAACAGTTCGGCGCGCAGCCGGAAGGGGAACATCTCAGGCATATCGCGGAATCACCGCAGTATCATGACGGAAGATTTCGCAACATCAACGGAGCGGATGTGGAAATGAGCTTTTCAAAAGGTATGGAAGCGATGTATGAGATGATCACAGCGAAAAATACCAAACCGTCACACCCCCTTCCGACGGATTTCCCTGTTGCCTGGGGTGAACCGCCTGCGGACGATGGCTCCTACGCCGTCACCTGGTTCGGCCATTCCGCAGTCATGCTCGAGCTCGACGGCAAACGCCTCCTGCTCGACCCGATGCTTTCCGGCGCCGCCTCCCCCCTCCCGATATTCGGAAAGCGCTTCCCGCTCGAAACCGGAATCAACCTCAAGGATATACCTCCCGTGGACGCCGTGCTGATTTCTCATGATCACTATGACCATCTGGATCACAAGAGCATCACCATACTGGCCGACCGGGTCGGACATTTTTATGTGCCGCTCGGTGTCGGTGCGCATCTCAGCCGCTGGGGTATTGAAGGGAAACGGATTACGGAAATGGACTGGTGGGATGAAGCCGAAATAGATGGGATTCGTATCGCAGCTACCCCGGCACAGCACTTCTCCGGGCGCTCTCTGAACGATCGCAACAAGACGCTCTGGGCATCATGGGTGATGCAGGGGCGAGCCATCCGCATCTTCTTCAGTGGGGACAGCGGGTATGGACCGCACTTTACGGAAATCGGCAAACGCTACGGCCCCTTCGACTTCACGATGATGGAATGCGGCCAGTACAACGAGAAATGGCGCGCCATTCACTCACTCCCTGAAGAAAGTGTCGAAGCGCATCGCGATGTGCAGGGCAAACTGATGATGCCGATCCACTGGGGAGGATTTACGCTTGCTCCACATGAGTGGACCGACCCTGTAGTTCGCGTGCGCAAGGAAGCGCAACGCCAGGGTGTCATTCTGGTGACACCCCGAATCGGACAGCGCATGTTTCCGGCAGACGAACAGCCACAGGAAGCATGGTGGCGGGAATAAGTGGCCTATCCACCCATCTCAACCAATGGGAACAGAGCTTAGCGTAGTACCACCAATTGCGATGTCCGAGAATCTCCTGCCAGTCGAAGCAGGTACGTGCCCGACGGGAGTCCTGCAGTATTGATGGCATGATGCCGCAAGGCACCGGCCGTCCCTTGACTGTAAACGCTCCGCACCTGTCGACCGAGCATATCATAAAGCTGCAGATCACAGGCAGCCGCTTTCGGTGCATTCAGCTCGACATGCAGGATGCGGTTTTCCGCCGGCACAGGCTGCGGATAACATGCCGTGATGCTGGGATTCAACGCAGCGGCTTCGTCCTGTCGCACATCCGTTATTTTGGTCATCTCCATGAGCATAATGCCAGCCGGGTCAATGCTCCATTCGACGACCTCTTCATCCAGCACACCCGGAAGCTGCAGTATGTCTTCTTCCTGTGGATGCAGCCATCTGGTTATTTCCACTTCCTCGCCGTTCTTCATTGTGAGTTTGAATACCAGAGGCAACTCATACAGACACCACCCCCTGTCCGTCTGCAGCTGACGAATCCGGATGCGCATCGGATCACCGGATGACGCCGCGACACGCTTCGCGGTCAGAATCGGCCACCCTTTTTCATAGACCCATTGCTGGAAATACTGCTGCAAAGGCACCTGTGTGATTTCCTCCATCACAGCGCGGAACATTTCCGTTGTGACGTTCGCATAGCGGTAGCGTCGAAAATACTCGTGCATCGCCGCATGATAGAGAGAGTCGCCGACGACGTGCCGCAGCATGTTCAGAACCAGGGCGCCTTTGATGTAGATAACACTCGAGTAATTGAAAGGTGCGCCATGCCCCATGTAATTATACAGCGGCTGGATACCCTCGCTCACTGCGACTCCCTTGATATACAGATTTACATAGGAATGCATGTGATCGTCAAGACGCGCCTGCATCGTGGTGTTTGCACGATAGAGAATTTCGCTGTACATCGCGAAGCCTTCGCTCAGCCAGTTCTCCCTGAGGTCCATCGGTGTGACGCAATTCCCGAACCAGTGATGGGCCAGTTCATGTGCTTCCACTTGCGGCCTGGCAACTTCCCCGAGGTCCTCATGTTCAAGTATGACGAGTGTGTGTGATTCCTGGGACCCGGCGTCCGTTATTGCAAAACCAATTTTCTCGCCCGGATATGGCCCGTATTCCTGCTCAAATGTGGCGATCATGTCCGGCAGTCGTTCAAAGTACTTGTCCACCTCAAGCGAAAACCCTTTTTCCACGTAATATTCGACGGGGTACCCCATGCATTCGCGCTGAATGCGATAGTACGGTCCGACTGCCCAACCCGCGGTATGCGGATGGATGGGATCGCGCATACGCCAGTGAAAACGCGAGCGCGCTCCGTCGCACTGCTGGTCGATGAGAGTCCCCTGTCCTGCGGCGACGATACCCGCGGGCACGTCATACGTGATATCGTAAATGGCCTTATCCGCAAAGACGTTGTTGCACGGGAGCCAGTGACAGGTGGTGGAGACATACCAGTCGACTGAGGACTGTGCCTTCGCGGATACGACATGTTCCCCGAACATCACACCAGTACGATACATCCCTGGTGTGACAGCGGGATGCGTGCCGGCATAATGCACGGTAACAATGGTTGTATCGAGTGAAGCGAGCGGTGAGGGGAAGGTGACGGTAAGTACGCTGTCAATCTGCGACCATGCAATATCACTCCCCTCCATTCGCACTGCGCTCACGGTGTTCTCACGCAGATCGAACGACACTGCTGGTATTGGCGACCGGGAGGTGTTGCGGAGGAGGATATCAGCTTCCCCGGCGATGGAGCGGTGCTCGATATCAAATGTCAGCAGCACGTTGTAGCGGATGACATCACATTCGTGATGCTGTGCCTGCAGCATTCGAGGCAGAAAAGAGAGGAAAAGTATGCAACTGAGTAGAAGACGGCTGGTGGCAATGCGCATGATACACCTCACAGTTCACGGATGGAAGGAGACTGATGGTGCTGTTCATCATTGACTGCCGATCGGAGAACCGGCGGGTGGCCGCTTCGTGCGGCCACCGTCGCATTACAAGTGTGTCTTACGAAAAGATAGAAAGAACTGCGAATATTGGTATATGGGGACGATTTTCTGCCCTCCGCTACACACCCCACAGGTCCATGGTGTTCACAGTATGTCCCTGAAGTTTCAGGTAATAGTACAGCTGTCCCTTGTGCTGCTTGAGGTGATCGACCATCTGCAGCATGCGAATGGCGAGCGGAAATTCCATCGGATCCCAAGGTGCTTTTGCTATCACAGTGTGGAGTTCTTCTTCAGAAACGGAGTCGAGCATCTTGAGCGCCAGTGCCTTGTCCGCCAGCAGTTTCTCCACTGCTTCCTCGACAGAAGACACTGCCGGCATATTGTCTGCCACCGGCAGCATATCGGGCTCTCCGGATGCATCCGTCGGCATATCTGTCGGGAAGTCCCAGTCGCCGGTCACGAAGCCCTTGATATTACTGCCGCAGGCTTCGGCAACGTGATAAAGCAGTTGCCCGGTACTCATCCAGTTTGTTCCGCTTTCCGGCTTCCAGTCGAGCCTGCTGTCGTCAACTCTTCGCATGAGTTTTTCCGTCACACCGTAGTTATACTCGATTGCCCCGGTAAGTGTACTTTTCCAATCCACCACGACCTCCGAACTGATTAAAAAATATGGGGAAGAAATTTATTATAGCACTGTGCGGCGAATGCTGCAACAGCGAAAAAAAGGCCCGACATTGCAGCCGGGCCAGAGAAGTGTCCTGAGTTTTAACAGACGAGTTGAACCTTATTGCATATCCGCAGTGTGTTTCACGACGTATGCCTGGACCACACCGTTGTCCCACTCGTATTCAAACTCGATGCTATAGTTGATCGTTGAGATGTGATCATCAGTATAGTGTCGCATGACACCTTCGTTGTCCTCGACAGAGATATCCATATGCGTCACTTGTTCTGATCCGAGCTCGATCGCCTCGCTCTGAGATTCTGTTGGCGGCGGCATGGGCAGATCTACAGTGATGACACCATTGCTGCCCTCTCCCCTGCTGACGATTACCCCGCCACCGGGCAGGGATTCGTCGGCCTCCCAGGCCGGTTCAAACAGGATGTTGACAGATTTGCTGTCGGCAAGTGCCCATGCAATGCTGGCAAGCACGAGCAACAGGGCGATGATGCCGGTAAATCGTTTAAGCGAATTCATGAAGGCCTCCTATGAAGGGATGTGAGTTGGAACCGTTTGTTTTCAGTCCTTGAATTGCAGAGATATTCCGAACGATGCCGACTGATCAAGCTGGCGGCGCTTTGAATAATTCGGATCATAGACAACGCGAACGTCATAGTTCAACGCAAAGACGTTGTATTTAAGTTTGAGCTCAGCCTCGCCAATGGCGTGCGGCGTACTGAAGAAGCTGCTTAGACTTCCCTTGGAAAGCGCAACGCCAAAGGTGCGAAACGTCAGCTGCAAATCTTCCGTGAGGTCATTGAGGTATTCAAAGTTCACGAGACCGCTGTAACCGGATTCGAGTTTGACGCTGCGCGCACGGCGTATCGCTGAGAGCGGGTTATCCGGATCGACGTTCAGGCGCCGTTCACCCGTCAGCAGGAACCCCGAGGAGACGGTCTGCTGGAATGCATACCCGACGCCATAGCGCAGACTCAGGCGTTGTGTTTCACTGTCGGATTTCCAGTCGACCCAGTGTCCGAGATACAGCGTCTCATAGAAGAATGCGGGGTCCATAAACTTCGTCGGCTGTCCGTCCGTTTCACCGTGAGCCATGTCCGTCTCCATCGTGACTTCGAGGAAAAGACTGACGTCGTAGTTCTTGGATACAATCACTGATGGAATAACGGAAACAACGAGATCATCCCTGAGATTTCTCGGACCGCGGTCAGAATAGGCCTGCCTCTTGAAGTCCGCATTGAGATACGATTTGATATGCAGCAGTCCAACATCGAATGCCATGTTCGATCGCAATTGACTGTAAAACGTCAAGAGCAGAATCTCGGCATCTTTCTGCTGCTCTGTTGCCAGGGAGAAGTAAAAGGACGGTTCCACCAGGTATCTGAACGTGGTTTCTTCCGAATACTTGGGAGCGCGCTGTGCTGCTGCGTCCGGCACCAGAAGCAGCCACAGCAAAAACAAGGAGATTGCGTAGCGCAGCATGTGTAGTCCGTTTTCCGGAACGACGCCTGAAACATAGCGTGTTCTCACTTGCATCACCTGACGCGCAGATACGCCAGCGGTCCGTGATGTGAACAGCCCCCTCGTCTTGCCGACGAAAGCGTGCTCATTTAGAAAATGAAAACTGATGAACAGATTAAAATAGGACCGGTCGCATCACAAATGCAATTTATCTATCTTCGATCTTCGCAAATAGGAGGGGAATTCGTATATTTTTGTGTACATCCTCACCAAATACAAATAACTGTTCTTTCGAGCATTGAGTACGCCCCGGGAAACCCGGCAGGATATTATGAAATTTGTTGTGTCCGTTTTATTTCTGCTGTCCTTCACCTCGCCGGTGATGGCACAGCTGTCCGACACCCTTTCCAGAAAGATTCAGGAAGTTCCGCTCGGAAAGGAACGTGTCGATGTGATGAACGATCTGGCCTGGGAGCTGCGTCACAACAATCCTGATGAGGCGTTCGAGCTCGCACTGATCGCGCAGCGACTCGCCGACTCACTGCAGTACGAAGAGGGACTCGGCTGGGCGTACCGCAATGAGGGCGTTGTCGACTACATCCTCGGCAACTATGCAGACGCGGTTACTTCGAACATGAAAGCGTTGCGCATTTTTGAACGGCTCGAAGACAACAATGGGATCGCCTCCTGCTATCTGAATATCGGGGTAGTACACTGGCAGGTTGACAATCACGATGACGCGCTTCGCTATTTCAAGGATGCACTCAAACTGAATCCCGCCGCACAACAGCGGGCGACGGCCAATGCCAATATCGGGCTCATATACACCGAACGGGCAGACTATGATCAGGCGCTCGAATATTCCGAACGTGCGCTCGAGATCTACCGCGCGTCGAACGACAAGCTTGGTGAATCGACGGCGCTCAACAACATTGCGTGGATATACGAAAAACAGCTCAAGTTCAACAGGGCGGAAAAACAGTATCTGCAGAGTCTGAGGATCCGAGAGGGACTCGGCGATCAGCGCCGCATCGCCAGCGTGTGCATCAGTCTCGGCGAGGTGAATTCCGCAAAAGGAAACAACAACAAGGCACTGTCCTATTTCTCCCGTGCCCTGGCACTGTCACGGCAAATCGGCGACAAGCAGCAAACGCAGGATACCTATGCCGCGATGGCGGAGACCTACGCATCAATGCAGAATTTCAAAGAAGCGTACCGATATCACATTCAGTACGCGGCGATGAAAGACAGCATCATCGATGAACAGAAGGCGCTCGACATCGCAAAGCTTGAAGCCAATTACCGCATCGAGCAGGCCGAACAGGAAGTGATGCTGCTCAAGCGCAGCCAGCAGCTGCAGCGCACCATCGTGTACGCGACTTCAGGGGGACTGCTCCTCGTGCTGATTTTTTCGGTCATCATCTTCCGCGCTTACCGCAGTAAGTCGCGGATCAACAGGCAGCTTGAAGCAACGCAGAAGCAGCTGATCGTACAGGAGAAACTGGCATCGCTCGGACAGCTCACCGCCGGCATCGCACATGAGATTCAAAACCCACTCAATTTCATCAAGAATTTCTCCGAAGTCTCGCGCGAGCTGCTCGATGAGATGCAGGAAGTCGGGCTCGAGCCTGATCAGCGCCACCAGCTCATCAATGATCTTCGGCAAAGTGTGGAGAAGATTCTTGAGCATGGGAAACGTGCCGATGGAATCGTACGTGGCATGATGCTCCATGCACGCAGTTCTTCCGAAGAAAGACAATTTGCGGACGTCAACAGCATTCTCGAATCGGTCGTCGAGCTAGCGGGACATGCAACAACTTCGCTGCAGCTGGGTGAGCAACCGGTGTTCGAAAAAGAACTCTCATCCATGCTCCCGACTGTCAAAATCGTACCGCAGGATTTGAGTCAGGTTTTCCTGAATATTCTCAACAACGCCATCGATGCAACACGCGAACGCGCACTCAAGCATGAAGACGACGCATACGCTCCACATATCACCCTTCGTACTTCCGTACGCAACCGCGCGGTGGAGATTCGGATTCACGACAATGGCACGGGTATTCCCGAAAATGTGCGCAACCGCATTTTCGAGCCCTTCTACACGACGAAAGAAACCGGCAAGGGGACGGGACTCGGGCTCTCGATCTGTTACGATATCATCGTTCACAAATACAACGGAACGATGGAGGTGCTTTCTGAGGAAAACACGTTCACGGAATTTGTGGTAACCCTCCCCAGCGAGTAAGTTGTCGTATAGATACATGCCTGACTGTAGCGTTCCGGTGGTCTTCTCGCGCAGCATGAAACTCATACGCATCCCAATATTCCTCCTCCTTTCAGCTCTCGCTCTCACACCAGTGCTTCCGTTGCACTGCCTGCAGGCGCAGGTGATTGAAACGCCCTGTCCCCCAACCCGTCAGTATCTCTTTCCCGATGTCGCCGATTCCCTCCGATGGGTGGAATTGCAGCAGGATTTCAACCGCCGCGATTCACTGTACGCATTCGACGTCAGGGAGACGGACCGGGATACGCTCATCCTGATCAGCGATTCCCTTCTGCAGCTAAGCGAGGCGCTGTTCGGAAGGGATCCACACCCTGCTCTGCTCATCGCACTTAAATACAGCGCCGATGCCCGCTCCATGACGGATGCACAGTGGGGCAGCACGCACTATCGCCTCGCAGACAGTCTCTACCACAGCGTGTACCCATGCGAATCGGCGTTCAGCGTTGACTTACGCAACGGTCAGGGGATGTTCGCCTGGCTGCGGGAGGATTATTCCGCGGCGGAAGCATTCTTCGCAAGCAATCAGGAAACACTCGAACATCTTGGCGTCGCCGACTCCACCAAGCTCGCCGACAACCGGTACTGGCTCGGTCTGGTGCGCCACCAGATGGGAAATTATCACAGCGCCGTAGCCACCTTCGAGCGGGCAAAGGAGTGTTACCTCGCTCTCGGCGATAGTGCCACGGCGGCGGACTGCCAGTATTACCTTGCAGAGGGATTGTTCCTGACTCAGAAATTCGAGCAGAGTGAGGCGGCTTACAGGACACAGCTCCAGATGCAGGAAGCGCTGCATGGACGCATCGCGAACCCGACCATCGATGCCCTGCTTGAACTCGGTGATTTCTATCAGCATTGTGGCCGCTACAGTGACGCGCAATCCGTACTGACGGACGCCATGCAGCGCACTCGTCATCCTTCCTCCGCGGTCTCACCGACAACACAGTGGTCCCTTCAACTCACACTGGGCAACGTGCTGGAAGCCATCGGTGATGGTGCCGGCGCGGAAGAAGCCCTGCGTGAAGCTGCATCGCTTTCCGTCAGAGTCCCACAGGAATTCCGCGCGAACGTGATGGTGACGAGCTACAACAACCTCACGGTCTTTTTCCTCCGGCGGGGGCGCAACAGGCAAGCAGAGCAGATACTGCACAAATCCATGCAGCTTCTCGATTCGCTCGACGAAGGACGCGTGTTGCGCTTGCTCCGGGCAAAAATGTTCGGAACCCTGGGAAATATTAACCAGGCAATGCATCGTTTTGACGAAGCGGAGGGCAACTACCTTGAGGCCATTCGTCTTTTCGAGGAGGTCCAGGGAAAGGACGCCCGGGACCTGATATACCCCCTCAGCAATCTGGCACTGTTCTACAGGGAAAAGGGACAGCCGGAACGTGGCTATCCACTGCAGCAGCGAGCAATCAGCCTGCATCGCGCATTCTGGGATCGAGAGCATCCTCGGCTCGGGGTCATGCTGCGGAATCTCGCATCGATTGAACTCGCAATGGGGGAAGACGACAGCGCACTGACGCATGTGCGACAGGCAATCACGATACTGGGACACTCGTATGAGGATGTACAGTTCGACCTCATCAACAGCCTCTATGTCTACGCGACCTGGCTGCTGCGACACCCGAACCATGACGAGGCGGTCGAGGTCATGACCCGTCTTGTCGATGCCTGCGGTGAGAGGCTGCGTGCATCATTCGCCTTCGAAAGTGAGGAACAACAGCTGCTCTTGCACAGTGACCTGGTCTCGCGCTACCTGGCGACAGTTGCGCAATGGGCAGTGCTGCCTGCGGCTCCGCCGGAAGCGGCTCAGATTCTATACGACGGGATTCTCAAACTCAAGGGTGCTGTACTCACGGAGAACCTCAGGCTGCGGGCGTCGATGCATCTTCATACTGCGGAAAACGCGTTATATGATGAACTGACGCAGGCACGTTCGCAGTATGCATCTCTCATCTCACGTACCTCCAATGAAGCGGAGGAGGGACTCGACGAGCTGAAGCGACACCTCATCCAGCGCATCGATTCTCTCGACGCCCGTTTGCGCAGTGTCAACGTGCGCTATGACCAACACCGCAGTCTTGAAACCGCAACCTGGCGGAATATTCAGCGTGTTCTCCGGCCGAATGAGGCTGTCGTGGAATATCTCGCTGTTCCACGAAACAGCCTGTCTGATTCGCTGCAGTACTATGCCGTTATACTTTCGAAACACGGGTCGGCCGCGGCAGTGGATCTGGGCGGCGAACATGCCATCCGGGACGTGCTCACGAAACCTGGACTGGGCGGGTATCCTGCGATGCTCACTTCGCCCCGTGACATGAATGCATTGTACAATACCGTTTGGGCGCCGATCACGCCGCACATCAAGGAGGCCAAACGGGTGTATGTTGTGCCTGACGGACTTCTTCACAGGCTGCCGTTCGCAGCGCTGCTGCCGGATACGCTGAACGGGTGGCAGCACTGTCTCGATGCAAAGGTCGACCTACACCGTCTGACAGGCAGCAAACAGCTTCTCGATCAGCGACAGTCTTCACTGCTCGACCAACCTGTCGCCCGGGACATCCTGTTGTTGGGAAATCCGGACTTCTCCGATCCTTCCCTGCCGTCGTCATCAGACAGACGAGGCTGGAAAGCGCTCCCGGGCACCGCCCGCGAACTCACGCGCATCGCTGGCATCTGTGACTCCCTCGGTATGCAGACCACCGTGCTGGAACATGACAATGCAACAGAACAGAAACTTGCTGCTTCCTGCGCGCTACATCCGCGTTTCATCCACCTGGCAACGCATGGCTTTTTCCTGCCTTCCCGCGACATGGCAAAAGAAGTCGACACTCCTCCTGACAGCATTCAGCGCGGACGATCCTTCCTTGCATACGAGCAGCACCCACTACTGCGCTCGGGTCTGATTCTTGCACATGCGAATCCGGCCTGGACCGGAACGACACTCCCCCCTGACCGGGATGACGGCATCCTTACCGCCATGGAGGTCGCACAACTCCCACTGAGCGGGACTGAACTCGTGACACTCAGCGCATGTGAAACCGGACTCGGTGATATCCGTATCGGCGAGGGCGTTTTTGGTCTGCAACGATCCTTCTTTTCCGCCGGGGCATCCGCGCTGCTCATGAGCCTATGGGTTGTGCCCGATCAGCTCACCGTCGGCTTCATGGCTGATTTCTACTCGACCTGGCTCGCGGGCGCCTCACTGGCCGATGCACTACGCGGCGCACGCGCCCGGCTCCGCGCCCGCTATGACGACCCACGAATCTGGGCAGCCTTTACGCTCATCAGTCCCTGAATGATATTGTCTGCTCTCCGATTGAAGTAAAAAAAAACCGCATCCAAAAGAATGCGGTTTTTGCAGGCTTCCCCGGCAGCGTAAATTGCACACCGGATCATGTAAAAATAATCTGGGCATTACCTGACATCTCGTAAAACTGTCCGACACTGATGATATCATCGACCTGGGGACAAAAATCGTCTTTCGTCAGGTGGAACATATCAACGGTGGCTTTGCATGCATACATCTCTCCTCCGGCGTCGTGTATCATTTCCAAAAATTCACGAACAGGAGGAATGTCGAGTGTTTCCATTTCCTTTTTCATCTTGGAGGTCGCAAATGCAGACATGCCGGGAATGGAACCGAGAAGCGTCGGGATATGCATGGCCGGGTTTCCTACAGTCGCCACCTTCAGATTATCCAGACGTTTATCGATGATCGCATCGAGACCGAAAAAGGTAAAAAACAACGTTGCCTCGATACCCTCCATCCTCGCACCATTTGCCATAATCAGTCCGGGGTACACTCCTTCCAGGGAACCACGTGATACCACTATGGATACTTTTTCGATGGGTTCAGCCATAATTTCTCCTGTTAAGTTAGATGCAGCCCTTCGGTTTCGGCAAGCCAGCTATCTTCGCGGCTTTTTTCGCTGGTCCTTTCGGAAAAAGCTGGTACAGCTCCTTGGTATTGACACCGCTTTCCTTTGTCAGCTTTCGAATCGAAGGGGCATCCCCCTTAGCCTCGAACTCCTGGCGCATGAAGTCAATGACGATCCAGTGGCGATCCGTCAGGTTCCCGACACCCTCCTCTTCCGCTAGCGCCTGTGCGACGTCTTTATCCCAGTCCTCCCGATTTGCAATGTGGCCATCATCATCGAAAGCTATCGACTTTCCGGCCAGATCACGAGTCTCCATGTGTGCTCCTTATGTTAATGTGGTGGGCGGGTTTGCCGCTGGGTCATGCGGCGTGTTTGCGAGGTTCTTGAGAAACTCCAGCATGAATGCAATACCCCGCTTGACTTCAGGGGAATTGATTTCACGCACAAGAGTTGTGAGAGATACTTTCTCATCAATCGTGATGTCCAGCTTTTTGTAAACCACAAGCGCATTGTTCACGGCCTGCAGCATGTCCGGTTGGGTCAAACTTTTGATCGTATTCAGAATGGTCACGATGTTGTCCCCGAGTTGTTTGACGTCCTCGGCAGAAAAGCTTGTGACGACGGTATCCGTCATGCGAGACAATTCACGCAAGAATTCGAAGTACCCCTTCTGATCCATCTCATGCAGTCGGCGCATGAGGTCAATCGAAAGCTGGCGGGAAACGGGAGCGAAATCTTCAACAAAACCTTTCACACTTTCGAGTTGCTCGAAAGACCGGGTGATGTTGTTCACATTCCGAAGCAGTTTTTTACCGAGATGCGCCATATCTCCGGTACTGACCTCGTCGTGAATCTCCTCGAGTTCCTCCACCGTGCTCTTGTAGAGATCCCTGCCGACCCGCATCAGATCATCCTTCAGGTCCTCCATCTCCCGACGATGCCGCTGCTGATGCGCGAGTTCGGTGATGACGATATCAAGCTTGGAGTTAATCTCATCGATCTGTTCCTGCAGTTTTATTTCGTTCATGTCACATCCTCTTGCCTGCCATGGACATGTGGGATTCTATGGGAAGCTCCTTTCCGCGCAACAGGAAATTCCAGTACATCCAGCGGAACATGATTTTTCCATAGTGATTCATTTCCGTCTCCTCCAGGAGCGAGAACGGTCCGATACCAGGAAGCGGAAACTTCCCGGGCAGGGGTTCCGTGTCGTAATTGAAATCGATAAGAATTCCTTTCCCAAAGCCCGATTCAATGAAGCAGTTGGCATGCCCGTCAAAACGTCCGAGGAGAGGCCTGCCCTCGATATAGCTCAGAATATTCTCTGTCAGGATATCTGCCTGGAAGTGGGCAACAGATCCCGCCTTCGAGCTGGGCAGATCGGTTGCATCACCGATCACAAAGATATTCTCCGCCGCCTCCGACTGCAGGGTGTAGTTGTTCGTTGGAATAAAATTGAATTCATTTCCCATTTCGGAGCGGGCAACCATGGGATCCCCCATATTCGTAGGGATCGTAACGAGTACATCAAACGGGACCTCCTGCTCATCCCATGACACGATGCTGTGATTCTCGTTGTCCACTCTTCCAATATTGAACTCCGAGGTCAGGCCAATGTTTTTCTTGTCCAGGAAATCTCCGAGAATCGCGGATGCCCGTGGTTTGGTAAACGCACCCGGAAGCGGGGTCACGTAGTGGATATCGACTTTATCCCTGATTCCCCGTTCCGTAAACCACCAATCGGCAAGAAAAACAAATTCCAGCGGCGCAACAGGACATTTGATCGGCATTTCTGCAACATTCAGTACCAGTTTGCCACCCTCCCAATGCCGGAAAAACTCACCCAGCGCGCAGGCCCCTTCAATGGTGTAGAAATCGAATATCTGCTTGTACCACAATTCCTCCTTCATCCCTTCGATTTCCTCGGGTACAACTTTCGCTCCTGTCGCTACAATCAGTAAATCGTATGAGAGAACAGCGTTGTTTTTGAGCAATACCCGGTTCTGTTCCCGTTCGATTCGCTCAATTTCGGACATCACAACCTTGACGCCAGACGGAAAGAAATCCCGTTTGGGCTTGATGACATCCTTCCGCGTGTAAATCCCAAATGGGATGAACAGGAATCCGGGCTGATAATAATGGGTCTCGAACTGGTCAACGATGGTGATCTGCCACTGGGCACCATCGAGCATTTCGTGCATTTTATTGAGCATCATGGTGCCAGCGGTACCGGCGCCGAGGATTACAAGCTGTTTCATGCGCTCTCCGGAAGGTGGTGAGGGTGGGTGGTGTTTTGCATTTCAGGTTAAATGTCGGATGCGGAGCTCGCACAAAAGGATTCAATAAACTGGATTATTTTTGCAGAATTTCCTTTCGAAAATGTAATCCCCATGTAAGCTCCATGAAGGAAAGCGCATCGTAGATTGCATTCGTGAAAATACATCACACATGACTACGGTCAAGGTTGAAACACAGGGTCAATCCTTATGAGAGCGAAAGGTAAGATCATCATACTCGCCAGCGGCACGGCATTCCTGCTGCTCACATTGCTGGGACCACCGGCGGAACAGCAGCAGTTCGCCCTTGCGGCCGGACACCATGTCGCAGGCGCAGTCCGGGCAAACAAGACCATCCGGGAACACTGGGACATCACCGGATTGCGTACGCCCGTACGCGTGATAGTCGGGGAATTCTCAGGCAGACGAGAGGGACGCCATGTGCAGCTGGAATGGATGACAAGCCGTGAAATCGGGAATCAGGGTTTCGAGGTGCAGCGCGCATCTTCGCTCAGTCACGGCTGGGAGAAGCTGACCTTCGTCCCCGGTTTCGGCAGCAGCACCATGGAACAGACATACTATTATACAGACCGCAACGCACCGCCCGAAGACGTGCGCTATATGCTCCGCATCCGTGGTGAAGACGGCAGCGTCCAGTACTCGCGCATCATAAGCGTTCCTGCCGGATCCATGCTTCGTTCTTTCACGCTCGAACAGCTGCAGGAAAATCGTGGAAAGATTTTCCGCGCTACTGTGGAGCTGGAGGAAGGTGGTGTGACCGCGATCTCCGTGATCGACGGTAAAGGACTCACCCTTCTCCGCGTCATGGCGGCGTCCCGCCTTGAAGCCGGGAAACATGATTTCATTGTCGACTGCGCCAAGGTCCCAACAGGGAGCTACACCCTGTTGCTCCACACACCGGAGGGGCGGTTCAAACGCACTTTGCACGTACCCTGATTCCATTTCCCGCGGACACTCCCGGAACATTCGTCCCTCCTGCACTGTTGTATGCAGTACCCTTTTTATTTGAAATTGAAAGGATTCTGCATGCGGCCGTATTTCGCCGTTTTCCTCCTGTTTCTCACAGCCAACGCCTGGTCACAATCCAGTTCCGGCGACCCCGCCTCCTACCTCGATCCTGATGGCAGGAATATCCCGGTGTATGAGGGCTTTGATACCATCCTTCCTGAGCTGCAGGCACCGGATGAAGGAATTCTGGTCATCAATTTCTGGGCGACATGGTGCGCACCCTGCGTGGCCGAACTACCCTATTTCGAGGAACTCCGATCCCGGTATCCCTCTGGGCAGGTACGCGTCCTTCTCGTCAGCCTCGACTTCCCGAAGCAACTCGAAAAACGACTGCTTCCCTTTCTCGAAAAAAAGGACATACACAGCAGCGTCGTTGTGCTCGACGACCCGGACGCGAACAGCTGGATAGATCGCGTTTCACCCGAGTGGAGCGGTGCCATTCCCGCCACATTGATTCTCGGTCCCGGTATCAGGGAATTCCGCGAACAATCCTTTACACGCAAAGAACTCTTTACACTTGTACAATCTTTAGTGGAGTCACTCCCATGAACATATACAGAACCATACCGGCGATGATGCTTTTTGCACTGCTGTTCACCGCGCAGGCCCTGGCCGGGGGATATGAAGTCGGTGACAAAGCTGCGGATTTTTCCCTGAAAAATATCGATGGCAGTATGGTCTCGATGGCCGACTACCCGGATGCCAAGGGCTTCATCGTGATTTTCACCTGCAACCACTGTCCGTATTCCGTTGCCTATGAAGACCGCATCATCGCACTTGACGAGAAATATCGTCCCCTCGGCTACCCGGTCATCGCCATCAATCCCAACGATCCGGAGATACAGCCGGCGGATTCATTCGATGCCATGGTGGAGCGCGCGAAACAGAAAGACTTCCCTTTCCCCTACCTGTTCGATGATGGACAGCATGTGTACCCGAAATACGGGGCAACACGCACACCGCATGTCTTCGTCCTGCAGAAGCAGAGCAGCGATCTCATCGTGCGCTATATCGGCGCCATCGACAACAATTACAAGGATGCGGATGCTGCAGATGAACGTTATGTCGCTTCTGCCGTTGACGCGCTTCTTGCAGGTGACAAACCTGCCGTGGCATCCACCAAGGCGATTGGCTGCAGCATCAAGGACTGAGCATCCGAAAAAACCGTGCACTCGTGCAAGCAGCACACAACCCCTCGCGTGTTGATTGCCAGCAGTCGGCGGTTGCGGATGTAGCGTCACCTCTGTACTTTGCGCATTGATCACTCTGGCAGCAGTACACAGCCTGACTCCGTATCATATATGAGGAGGACGCATGAGAACCGCAGCATGCATCGCACTTCTGCTTCTCAGTCTCCCCGCATTCGCACAGTCCCAGGGCATGATGAGATTCTATCGCATGGCCTACAGCGTCAGCGGGTTTTACAGCAATGGGGGCTCGAATACCGACATTTCCCAGCAGGTCGGGAAGTCCGGGTCGGAATGGGATAGCGAACAGATTCAGCTCTCCACCCGCAATGGATATTTCGCGGCGAGGAGCTTTCTCGTGGGCGTGGAGCTCAACTGGCGCCAGAACAGCGGGGAACTGCGTCCCTCACCCAACCCGGATGCCTACCGGATGGAGTCGCATGAGCGCAGGCTTTTCATCGGTCCCCTCTTCCGCTGGTATCAGCTACTGACACATCGCTGGTACCTCTACCCGGAAGTATCCGTGGGCTACTCACACTATTATGGTGAGACGGAAGAAAGCAGCCGCACACTCACACAACTGCCTGCCAGCACGTCCGCACGAGGGGTCGCGGTGCACGCCGGAGCGGGAATCGGATATTTCATGACACGTCACCTCGTGTTCGACGCCAGTCTCCGCTACATGCGTGCCTGGCGCACAGGCGAGTATGAGGTGCCGGCCCTGCCGGATCGCGATGTCACGATGGATGAATATGATATTGAGCTGCTGTTCGGCTTCCAGGTCATGATTTGATCCCATCTGCAGATCTTTTCCCCGGAAATCACGCGTTCGCGCGTGATTTTTTTTACAGTCACCTGCAGAACTTCTCGGTCACCAGCAGAACTGCTCGGTCACCTGCAGAACTGAGCAGTCATCTGGGCCAAAGGAGTGGACGCGCGGTCAAAAATGAGTGGATGCGCGGTCAATGAGACTGTTTTGGACGTTCATTGAGCATGAGAATGCAGGGAATGGATAGCAGGGCAAGGAACGCTGTGACATTGAAGGTGGTGCGCAGGCCGAGGATATCGCCCGCGGCGCCTACGAGCTGAACACCGACGGCGCCGAGCAGAAAGCTCAGTCCCATATACACGCCATTGAGAAAGACCGGACGCTCTGCATCCTGATCCTGCACGAGCGCCAGCATTACAGGCATGGGTGCGAAGATTGCGAGTCCGAGAAGCACCAGTGCGGCGATACCGGGGGCACCATCCAGAAAGAGGAAAATCCAGAGAAGGACGGGACCGGAAACGGCGGATATCAGCAACGTGCGCTTCCGTCCGAAGCGATCTGAAAATCCCCCTGCCATGAACGTCCCCGCAGCTCCGGCGAACTGGAGGATGGAAAGGTATCCACCACCCATCCATACCGAAGCCCCTTCTTCAGTCATCAACGTCGGTAAAAATGCTGTCAGAGCGGATTTGAGCAGGGACTGGAACAGCAGCATACCACTCATGAGCAGGAGGAAACGGCGATGCTCTCTGAACGTATCGCGGATGCGCAATCCCTCACGTCGGGCACGAAATTGATCGGAAATGCGAATGCGATGGAATTGAAAATACAGCACCACGGATGCGGCGATTCCGAAAGGCATGAGCCGCCATGTGCCCTCCAGTCCCCAGATCGATACCGCCCCGAGAATGACGAGTGGACCGATACTCCGCGCAAACTCCCCCCCGAGCATGTAATAGCTCATCCCCCTGCCGGTGCGTTTCCCGGCGACCCGGCGTATCATCACGGGTGAAGGGACATGAAACAGCGTCGCGCTCACTCCCATTATCAGCAGCAGGAACACCAGTACCGCGTAATGCGGTGCCGCACCGATAAGGCTCATGACGATCGCCGTCAGTCCCGGTGAAACGATAATAAAGTAGCGCACACTCATGCGCTCAGCCAGTGCGCCGACGACGGGATTAAGCAGCGATGGCAGCCGCTGTACCACACTGAGGGAAGCGGCGAGTCCGTACGACATGCCCAGTTTGTCGATCAGCAGCGGCAGCAGTGGCGCAAGAAAGCTTGAATACACATCGTGCACCATATGCGCCAGGGAGATCATGACAATTTTCCCTGTCTGAAAGCGCTCTTCCCCGGTCACAGTCTGCGAATGTGCTGCATCGTCATTCATCTTCTAATATCGGCAATTCCCGGACCACTCGCTTCCTGTGCGCCGATATTATTCCTTCTTCAGCAGCGTGACACGTTCCGCGACTATGTTGATGACGTCATATTCCTTCGCCACCCGCCCGTAAATGATGAACGGTCCCGCAGTGCGAAGCAGATGCGCGTATTCTGAAAAACACCGGGGGAACAGCACCACGTCGATACGTCCCACCGAATCGTCGAGATTGATGAACATCATGCGTTCTCCCTTGCGTGTGCGCGTAAGCTTGGCTGCAATCATCCAGCCTCCCACCTGCACTCGACGGCCGACAAAGCGTTCAAGCGCATCGGCTTTCACCGTGTTGCGCAGTTCTTCAGCGAAATGGGAAAGGACATGCGTCGACACAGTGTATGTGAAGGTTTCCAGCTCGATCTGTGCGATCTGTGAAGGAGAATATGACTCGAGCTGTTCGAGTTCGTCATCAAATGAATCGAAGTGGAGCTGCAGTGCGGGGGCATTGTCGTTGCGCCGTTGCCGGTTGAAATACAGGCGCGTGCGCACCATGAGGGCGGGACGATCTTCCTGGAAACAGTCGCAGGCACCGCAGCGCACGAGGATACCGACGTCTTCAAAGCTCGCACCGGAGCGTGCGAGGAAATCGTCGAATTCCGTGAACTTCCCGTTCTCCCTCCGCTCAGCGAGGATTTTCAGCTGACTCCGTTCACTGAGTCCTTTGATATGCAGGAACCCGAGTTGAATGCTGCGGTCGTCGGGACAGTAATGCAGTTCGTCACTCACGTTCACATCGGGCAGCAGCACACGGAGTCCGAGCCGCCGCGCCTCCTGCACGTATACTTCCGGACGATAATAGCCGCCCTGGTTGTTGAGCACGCTGCAGAGAAACAGTGCCGGGTAATGCGCTTTGAGATACGCCTCCTGGAAGGAAAGCACGGCGTAGGAGGCCGAATGCGCCTTGCAGAAGGAATACCCCGCGAAGGATTCCATCTGCCGCCAGATTTCCTGCACGATCGGCTCTGCAATCCCTTCCCGGATACATCCCCTGAAAAATGTTTCCTTCAACGCCCGCATGGCTTCGTGCGAGCGCATTTTACCCGACATGGCCCGCCGCAAAAGATCCGCCTCACCGAGACTCAGCTTGCCGATGAAATGTGCGACCTTGATGACGTCCTCCTGGTACACCATGACTCCGTAGGTACTGCGAAGCAGTTCCGCCATCTTTGGATGCGGGGGATTGATCTTTGAACTGTCGTGGAAACGCTCGATGAAGGCCTGCATCATGCCGGACTGCGCGACCCCGGGACGAATGATGGAACTCGCGGCAGTAAGCATTTCAAAGGTATCAGTGCGAAGTTTTTTCAGCAGCTGAATCATGGCCGGAGATTCCACATAGAAACAGCCCACGGTTTCACCCCGCCGCATGATGTCTTTCGTGCGCGTGTCCTCACACGCAATTTTGTAATTCATCACCGGCGGCAGTTTCCCGGTTCGTCTGCGTACCTCCTGCATGGTATCTTCAAATGTCCCGAGTCCGCGTGTGGAGAGTATATCGAGCTTCTCCAGCCTCCAGTCTTCCATGGAAAACATATCCTGCTGCGTAATGCGCACGCCTTTCGGCGCAATCTGAGTCGCCGTATATCGCGTCATCCGCTCGGGAGCCAGTATCACTCCCCCGGAATGGATACCATAGTGATTTGGGAACTCCAGGATGGCGAATGCGGCACGCGACCAGTCCTTCCCGTATGGAGACCGCAGCACCGAACCGACCTGGCGGTGTACAGGACTCCCTTCATCCGCCAGGTCCCGGACCGAACCATAGGCAGGCAGCAGCGAAGTAATCTGTTTGATTTCCGCAGCACTGAAGCCAAGCACTTTCCCTATCTCTCGCAGTGCGCCACGGGGATTGAAGGTGGATATCGTACATATCATCGCGGTACGATCGCTGCCGTATTTCGCAAGCGCGTAGTCGATGATTTCGTCCCTGTTGCGCCAGGAAAAATCGATATCGAAATCGGGTGGAGATTTACGTTCCGGATTGAGGAAGCGCTCGAAGAACAGATCGAGTTCAATCGGATCGACGTTCGTAATCTGCAGGCAGTATGCGATGATGCTGTTGGCTCCGGACCCGCGTCCCACATACGGATAGTTGCGATGCTTCGCGTAGCGCACCAGGTCCCACGCCACGAGGAAATAATCCACAAACCCCAGGTCGCGTATAATGACAAACTCTTTTTCGATTCGTTCACGTGCCTCGTGCGAAGCGTTCGGATAGCGAAAACGAAAACCCTCTTCGGTCAGCGTGCGTAACCGATCGAGCTTCGCAGAGTCGGGAACATCATGAAACCGGGTGAATTTGCTGGTGGTCGTATCGAATTCGGTCGTGCATGCATCGATTATACGCTGCCGCTGCGCAAGCGCTTCCGGCACATGTTTGAACCATCTCTGAAATTCTTCTTCCCCGATGAAATACGCGGTCTCCGGTGCCAGCACACCCTGGGGAAGCGTTCCCAGTGTCGTATTCGTCGCAATGGCGCGCAGCATGCCGTGCAGTTTTCGTCCCCCAGGTGCTCCGAAATACACATCATTGGCAGCGACAAGCGGAAACCCCCTCTCCTTTCCCAGCCGCTGCAACGAGGGCCATTTCCCCTCCTCGTGCTTGAGCAACTCGATGCAGCATTCCGAACGACTGTCTCCGAGGGAAGAAAGGAGCCATTCATGCGAACAAAGGAGTATCACATTCTCATCGCAATGCGTACGAAGAATATCACGCAGCAGAGCCAGCGGATTGCCTTCCGTGTCCTCAGGTACCTCCGACGTATCCGATGCGTCACTGTCCGTGACGACCCGGGCCGGAGGATGTGACACGACCAGCTCGGTGAGTGCCGTGCAGATTGCGGCATAGCCGTCCCAGTTTTTCGCCAGCGCGACGGCACGCACCCCGCCTGCACGAAGCTCGGCACCGATGACGGGCTTGATACCCGCGTTTCGGCACTTGACGTAAAACTCCATGACGCCGGTGACATTGTTGGTGTCGGTCAGAGCGAGCGCAGTATACCCCGCCTTTCCTGCCTGCTCGATGATGCGGTCAATGGAGAGCGTTCCGGCGAGAAAGGAATAGAAGCTGTGTAAATGGAGATGCACGGCCTTTGTGGCCGGGCGGTGATTAGCGCATCACCGCCATACGGCCGATTTCTTCAAATGTCTCTTCAGTGAAATTTGCTACGATTTTGTAGAAGTACACACCGTTGGCGAGTTCGTCACCGTCCTCGTCCCTTCCATCCCATTTCAAAGCATTGTATCCAATATGCATTGATGTGGGCGGGAAATCGAGCACGCGGATCAGTCGTCCCGCAACAGTGTACACCTTCACCTTCAGCTCTTGCGGCGGTTCAGCCCCGGTAAGGAGGAAGGTGAACGAAGTCTCATTGGTAAAAGGGTTGGGATAATTATACATCTCGGCGATGCGGTTTTCCGTACTGACGATCAGTCGCAGTTCAGGCACCTCATCCTCATACACCGGCACGCTCTTGGCGTCAACCCCGTTGAAGCCGAAATAGTAGATACCATCCGCCAGTTCCAGCTGGAAACGAAGAATCGCCGGAGTCGATTTCGTGGACGGCGTAAAATCATAGTCCAGACTGTCGAAAGCGATTTCCTCACCGTCAATCGTCACGGTCAGGTTTTCCACGCTCTCAATCGGTGCAGGATTATTGCTGTAGAGTTTGACCACAATCTCTGGATTGTAGCGGATATAGTCGCCATTGAGCGGCGTGTAGCCATCGAACGTCACTTCGATCTGGGGACGGCTGGTATCCGGCTTCACGACGAACGATGAGATGTACGTATTGTTGTCTTCATACTGCTCCGCCACGGCATTTTCCCTGTCCACGCGCACAAACAGCTGCTGCGCTCCACGGAGGAAATCCGTATTGATCGTCACGGTGGAATCGAACCAGGACTGTGAAGCGAGTCCCGCCACCGTAAACTGCGCCACCTGCCGCGGAATATTGTCATCGCCCACGACATCGAGCTGCACCGGGAAGGACGCGCTTGCGCCCTCTCCGGCATTGAGAATCCCCACTGCAACCTCGACCGTCTCGCCCTGCTGCACCGAATCCGCCATCACTTCGATGGACTGGTAATTGAGCGCCAGCTCCGGCCGCTGTGTAAACTCAACGGCCCAGCTGTCGAGAACCGGATTCTGTCCGACAGCGGGTACAAGATCAGCCCGGAGACGAATGTAGGGATATTGGGTTGCATTGATAGAACTAATATCAACAGAGGACACATTGCCTGCCGCGATGAGCAAGTTCTGATTCCCCAGTGTATCAATCCCTAATATGGACAGAAGAATGTTTGCCTCTGTGATAGGAGGTCTTTCGAGATATACATCTCCCCAGGCTGTGGCAGGACCAATTACGGTTGATACAATAGAACCTGTATCCGGAACAACCGCTATAGTAGTATCAACAATAGCAGTTACTGCATTTGCCCCACCGGGTTCAAAAGCTTCCGGAACAGTACCCGGTGCGGCACCACGCCGTCCAATAATAGCCCATGACGAACGGTAATAACGCGCCACACTATCAATCAACGCGCTACCGATAGATCGCATTGCATTGGCAAATACCCCAGCGCCACGTGACCCCTCATCACCAACCACGACAGCTGCGATCTCTCCATACTGAACATTTTCGATAAATTTCCGTAGTGAATCGCGATCGGCAGCATTACCCCATGTATAAAAGACATCCCATCGTTTAGTTTCCAGTGTCGCACTATCTAGCACTGCAACCGCGTATCCCTGCCGCTTACCATTGAAAATGTTCGGACCATAATCCACCGTTACAATAGTGGAGATACCAGCATCCCAGCCTCCTGACTCCAGGTAAAGATACCGCTCCGCAGGAGGCAATTCGACTCTGTCTGACCGCAAATTGATAAGATGGCGGGAATCCTGAATAAACGTGGTACTATCGGATTGTATGTAATCAGCAATCAAATCGCCTTCCCATCGAATGAATGGTCCGACATATTCACCGGAGTTCTCCAACCTGGCTCTCCAGTAGTATTTATTCCCAGTCTGCAACGGAAGTGATTCAAGCTTTGTGACAGTTCTACCATATGTCGCATTTGCTTTCAACGCTCCTGAGAATTTTCGATCCGTATCGAACTCGAACTCAACGGCAGTAACACCACCTGGATCGTTGAGTGGATTTAGAATCTGTATATTCTCATTACCTCTTCGCTCAGTTGCAAGACGCTCATCCACAACATTCAAGTATGTACTTAGAATATCATACTCATACTCGGCGACGTTATCGGACTCCGATATCTCCTCGATTCGATTATCGATATCGAGCGTCACACGAAGGGAGTTCTTACCGGCGGCTTGCGGAGATGGGACACTAAGTTGCAATGTATCGAATACTGAGGGGAAAGGAATCATTTGGTCCTGACTGAACCACGTCCCGCCACCATTCAGCGCCTCGACACGAATGTCAAGAGAATCATCCAACTTTCTGCCAAAGTTTCCTACTGCGACACGGAATCGAAGCGTATCCATGCGATCAGTGATGATTGGATCCACGGTTCGTATCCATGTCGACTTAACGATCGGGTTAGTTTTTTGTGGAATGGGAAGTGAAATAATGGGATCTCCAATAAGCGTATTCGTCTGTATCGCGATCTGACTGGTTAGTTGGACACCAAAAATATCACTCATTTCATTCTTTGATAACCGGTGGGTATCTCCGATCCGTAGCACATTGTCCTGGAGCAAATAGCGGTAAAAAATCAACGGCATTGTCGTCAAGGTATTTTCAAATCCGGCTGCAGCATTTCCTATATACGCAATGGCGTTATTATCCTCTCCAGTACTAACAAAGACTTCAGAAAATGACAGATAGTTGGGCTCGGCAAACTTCCCTGTCGAACATCCAAAATCAGTCAACAGGCTTGGGCGACCGCTCAAACTCGCAAGCTGAGAAGGACGTGTAATGGTATTATCCCAGATTCTTGTGCCGCTATGGCCAATATATGAGATAAAGATTCCTCCATCGTCGATTCGATCATTGAGGAATTGCCGCTCGTATGGCCCAAAATCCGATGGCGGGTCAGCAGTTTTATAAAAATGCGTATAATTACCAGCGTAGTCTGGGGGTACTACGCTCTCATTAATTATGGACCAGTTGACTCCTGAGTAAAACGCATACTCAATCTGCCGAAATCCACCACTAAAATGCAGACTTGTCTTATTCCAAAGGTCAAAACCCAAATCAAGATAATTATCATGCTTCTCAAGATAATCGGTAATCTGTCCCGGAGTCGATACCGGCAAACGGCCAATTGAAATTTTCGGGTACACTTGAAGTGAGTCGAATGCTACAAACCAGACATCGCTAACAGGGTAGCCATATGATGGCACATAATTTCTCCCGAAGGTGGCTCCAGCAGCTTTATAATTGTAATTTGCATCACCGATAAGAAATACGTATTTCAACGAATCCTGAACCCACTCATGATAAGCATCGAACAGGAACAGTTTGATCGCTTCAGGCTGGAACATCCCATAGCTATATTCATCATAAATGTCATCGATATTCACGATACGCGTATCGACACCATATCTTTCCGTGATAAAATCAGTATACTGCCCGCACACGGAAACAAATTCAGGAGCAGTTATAACAACATAGGATGCAGCATCCTCCACTGCAGATAAGGGTTTAAAATCATGAAGGGTACCAGGCTGTGGCAATCGTATGGACGTATCCAGTGCAACAAAGTACGTTGCCCCCGCGATAACAGTATCAGCAATATAAACTGTGTAACTGCTATCGTAAGTGAAGCCGGCGACCGGCAACACACGCGATCTCCCATCATTTGTAACACGCAAAACTACTGGATCATTTGCTGACAGCGCCTGTAACCTTATGAGCTGAACACCAGTAGGCATCGTAGAATCAACTTGAAACACCCGCCATCCTTGTGAAATCTCGAGGAATCTGGGATACTCCAGTTCTGCCCAGTCAAATTTAAGGTCACTCTGCGGATCGACAATATTCAAATTATCTATAAACAATATGTTTGAGCCTTCGCGAAGGCTATCAGAAGGCAGGCTACCAGAGAGTAACATTTGCTCCCCGTAATCAACATTCTGAGAATCCAATGTCCCGACATTATTAACCTGAAGGATGGCCACGTGATTCATACTAATACTAGGTGTGCCATACTCATGCATGAGTTTCCCCCATGCTCTTGCATTTTGTCCTGGCTTGATGTGATCAGCTGCTGCTTGAACTGTTACCGAACCTCCCCGCCCTGTCCATGTCCAAAACCAGGTATCGTACAGCGACCAATGTGGGTCCTGGATACGGATGACATCTGCGCTCACTGACTGCAGCTGATACTCCTGTTCCAAGTGCACTTTCTCCATCGCCCAGTCAAGTGTATCCAGAGGGAGAGGTAGCATCCCACCATCAATTTCTGCTCTCAAAGGATCAGATACTGAAAAGCTTAGCCAGTATGCAGTCGAGTCTGTATAAATACTCATGTATTGTGGATATGGTTCTAACCAATCTTCTGGAATAAACTTGTATCCACGTTCATCGTAGTTCTTTGTACCATGAAAAATGAATTCATCCCCGTCATCGAAAACACCATCCTCCATTCCACGTGCGTACATAGCAACAGGCCGCCCCTTCCGGATCAACTGTACAGTTGCGGGATTGACATCGGCTGGGTTTATACCAGAAGCGCGAATCCAGTCCGCTGTGAGGTGAAAGATCCCATCCTGTGAAATGTAAAATTTCAACATGGGTAAAGAATAATCTATCCAAGTATGCGAGGTATCCACATTATTACTTCTCGTGGTGAATGGCATACTCATATACGGCGGTTTCCCGTCGGCTGCGATTGATGCCGCGAGTCCATCACGACGCACCCTGCGCAGCGTGTACTCCTCCACCATGCGGGTTTCGCCGGTGGCGGGATTCCAGGTCAGCAACGGCAGTTCGATGACGGCTTCCACTTCATTACCGGCCTGGTGGAATTCCTGCCGGAGGATGCGCACATCGGTGGCGGGACGCGAGTTGATCACACCATTGAAGGGACGATAGTTCATCACCACTGCTGAATCGGGAGACCAGCTTCCTTCGACATAATAAAATGGGGATGCGGCAATGGGTGCCGAGAGCGCGACATCCTCGATCACATACTCCGCAAGATCGCCCTGTGGCATGCGCAGACGCACAATCCTGCTCGGGATGCGGATTTCCTCCCCCGATACCGGGGCGTAGCCGTCAAGTATGAACAGCGAGACACCTTCTGCATCGAGAACGTGATATCCCATACCGTCATTGCGTACGCGTTCGACCTCCTGCGCCTGCAGGGTGGAACAGAGCAGGACAGTGCCGAGAATCAGCGAGAGGATTGCGGGATGTGAAGTCATGGTTTCCCCTGGACAACATGAAGTGGACTTGGCATCAGTTGCGAACCCTCCGGTCGGTTTCTACGCGAAATCGGATGTTCACTCTGGGTAATGCAGAAAAGTACGAGTTTTCTCATCCCATATCCAGCGCTTTTACAGGCCACTGCCGGGTCAATTCTGCATCTGTTCGACGGGGAATTCAAAGCAGTCGCCCAGGTCCCGCAGCACCAGCATCACGCGACCGACGATCTGGAACTCGTCCTCCTCAGTGACCTCCATCGCACGGAAACTGGGGTTGGCGGGAAGCAGCCTGATGGTCTCTCCCTTGTACTCGAACTTCTTTACCGTCAGACCGCCATTGTAATATGCGATCACGGTTTCACCGTTGTTGGCCACGGACTGCTGACGCACCAGCACCACGTCGCCGGGGAGGATGCCGGCGTCCCTCATACTGTACCCATCGACGCGCAGGGCAACGGGCTGCTCGAAAGGGACGATGCTGCGGTCGACCCGCAGGTACTCGACGGCCTCTTCCTGCGCCCAGGCCGGGGGACCCGCACTGACGTCGCCCACAAGCGGTACGCGGCGGAAGGACTGCTCGATCAGCCTGATACCACGGCTGATGCCCGGTGTGATTTCGATAAAGCCGATTTTTTCCAATCCCTTGAGAACGATTTCGACGGACCGCTTCCACAGTCCGGTCCCTTTCGCGATTTCATCCATGCTCGGCGCGCGGCCGTTCCGCTCGAAATACTGCTCGAGAAAACGTGCGACTTTCTTGCGGTTGTCAGTCCATTCCTTGCCCACGGGCATGTTCCTTTGTTATACATTCGTCTAACCGATTATAGTGAATGCGGGGTTCGAAGTCAAGTCAGTGGATTTTTGTATTTTTCCGTTCATGAAATCCGAACGGAAAAGAGCCTCGTTTCCAACAGTCCTCGTCATTGGCGCGGCAGCAATCGCGCTGTTGTACCTGCTGGCGCTGCTGCTGCCTGAGGGCAGACTCTGGGGAATGGACATGCTGCGGTACCTTCAGCTGCCACGGGGAGTGCCTTATGCTGTGATCATGCTGGCAGCGGTTGGCGGCCTGCTCTGGCTGACCGCAAGCCGGAAAGTGCGGCCTTCGATCGCTGCATGGATCATGCTCGTCGTCCTGCTTCTCGCGCCGGGGGTGGATACGTTTTTCTATGGGGACGGACCGCTGCTCATCCCTGAAATCCATCGCTATTCCGTTACCGGTGATTACAACGCCGCGCTGCTGCTCAACACGAAATCGTCCCCTCTCGCGGGATGGCTGCTCGTGTTCCTGATGACGACCATCCCGAAAATCACCGTGGAAATCACCACGGCGATGTACCCGTTTTTCTGGCTGGGCAAACTCTGCCTGGCGGGCGCGGGACTCTCAATCATCGCACTCACCAGCGGGAAACACCGCGTCTATGGCGGGAAACACCGCGTGTACGCACTCGCCGCACTCGCGGCCAGTGCAGGCGTGCTGCTGCTCATGGGTGAGGTGGAATTTTACGCGCCGGTATTCGCCGCCACAGCGGTGTACATGGTCGCGGCCGAGCGCGTGCTGCGGGCAAAGGATGCGGCGCTCTGGCCCGCTGTGCTTGCACTGATTGTCGCCGTACTCTCGCACTACATGGCCATCGTACTCTTCCCTTCCCTGATCTTTCTTTTGTTGCGAGCGAACAGCACGCTGAAGAACTGGGGACTCAAACAGGGCATCTCCGCAGGGAGAACGATTGTCGCAGCGGGAATTCTCGTCTATCTCATTCTCTCCTACGTGTTCCCGGATAATCGCATCCTGCTGCCTATTTCCAGGCAGGTGACGGATGCAGGCGTGAACACCTACACCGCGTTGTCATTCAAGCACCTCGCGGATGTGCTGAATCTGCTTCTCCTGCTCGCACCATTGTCCATTGTCGCCCTGGTGTTCTTCTGGCGCACAGAACTGCGAAAGCAGGAAGCAGACGCGGAATACGTCTTTCATGCACTTGCTGCATTGCCATTTCTGGGAGTGCTGCTGGTCATCAATGCATCGCTGGGCCTGGCGAGGGACTGGGATCTCGCGGCGGTCACCGCTGTCCCGCTCGTGTACGCCGCACTCGCCGCGGCGGAGCGATCCACATTCCGCCATGCAGCGCCGTTGTTCCTCGCGCTCTCGATTTTCCTGCAGCTCCCCTGGCTGCTGCTGCACGAGCAGCCGCGCGCCACGGCGGAGCGTTTCGAGCATATCATGTCGCTGGATGATGAACATATTTATGGCGACTACGCACTGAGCGGATACGATGCGTTACGCAAGTTCGACTACGGCGCGCAGGACGCAGAGAAGGAAATCGCGTTCACCAGGCGTATGGTGCAGCTCGTCGGCTACCCTCAGCATTACCGTGAACTGGTTTCGCTCGTGCAGGCACATGATGCCGCCGATCCTTCGCAGTTGCTCGATGCGTTGGAATGGATACTCCTGGAATTGAACAGAGATGCAGGCGTCGCGGAAGAGCGTGTCGACGGAAAAGCCTACGCATTTACGCTCTCGCAAATCGACTCCCTCGCACAGGCTGTCGGCATGATCGCCGTAGCACATGGCGGATTGCAGCGCGCTAAGACGAGAGGACAGATGCAGGCCATTGCCACCCGGACGCGTGACGGAAGGGCATTCCCGGGCGTGGAAGCCGTCGCACTGTATCAATCCCGCCGCTACGACAGCGCCGCCGTGAAGTTCGAGCAGGCGCTCAGGCAGGGATTTTCTTCCCCGACGCTTTACCTGTTTTTTGGCAATGCCCTGGCGCTGAGCGGACAGTATTCTGCTTCTCTCGCACGTTTGGAGGAAGGGGTGCGACAGTATCCGAACGACGGGATGCTGCGCTTCACTCTCGGCAAATATTACCTGCGTGCGGGCATTCAACTCGGGCGTGCCGCGGAATTGCTCAACTGGTGCGTGGAGCATGACAATCCCCCCGCACACAGCAGTGAAGCCCGTATCCTTCTCCGCCAATTGCAGGGCTGAAATAGGTCGTGAAGGCTTCTCCCCGCAGAAATATGCAGTTTCTGCATATTTTCCTGCCCTGATTATGCAGTTTCTGCATATTGGTTCACAGCGTGCGGGACTGATTTCTGCATTACGCTGCATTGGAGGGGCATCGCGGATGAAGTATTTTTCTTTTTTTACACTTGTAACGTGATATGTGCGGATTCGCAGGCGTATTCAGATACAGCAGACAGGGACCGGAAGTCACCACGTCCCTGCTTGAGGACATGGGAGAAGCCATCCGGCATCGTGGTCCGGATGATGACGGACAGTACATCTCAGATTGCGGGCGGGCGGGACTCTCGTTCAGGCGCCTTTCGATCATCGATCTGTCTTCTGCGGGACATCAGCCGATGGCCACTCCCGACGGCAGTGTCTGGCTGGTGTTCAACGGCGAGATTTACAATCATGCCGCCCTGCGCAAGGAACTGGAGGCAGAAGGATTCTCGTACCGCTCGCGCACCGACACGGAGACAATTCTCTACGCTTATCAGCACTGGGGCGAGGAGTTCATCACCCGCCTCGAAGGAATGTTCGCCATCGCGATCTGGGATTCCCGCACCGAGCGCATGCTGCTTTACCGCGACCGCGTCGGCATCAAGCCGCTGTATTATGCTGACTGCGCGGGAAGCATGGTTTTCGGTTCCGAAATCAAAGCCATGCTCCGCTGGCCGGGACTGACACCGGAGGTCAGCCGGGAAGCGCTGTATCATTACTTCACCTACATCCACACACCTGCACCGTGGACGCTGTACGAAGGAGTGTACAAGCTTCGTGCGGGACACTACCTCGTCATAGAAAAAGACGGTGAGCTGCGGCTGCAGAAGTACTGGGACGCCCTGGGACACCGGGAAGAAGGATTCGACTACAGCGACGAGTCCGCAGTCACCGAACGTATTCGCGATCTGTTCCGCTCGGCGGTTGAGAAACGCATGATGTCGGATGTACCATTCGGCGTGTTCCTGAGCGGCGGCATTGATTCGAGCGCCAACGTGGCATTCATGTCCGAGCTCATGGATCGTCCGGTAGACACCTTCACCGTGGCGATTCGAGGACAGGAAGACACCAACGAATTTCAGTGGGCGAAACGCATCTCCGAACGGTATCATACCAACCATCATGAAGTGGTGATTGACGACAGCGGTTTCCTCGACCTGCTGCCCACTATCGTGCATCATCAGGATGAGCCGCTGGCTGACCCTGTCTGCTTCCCGCTGTATCATGTTTCCAAGCTCGCGCGCGACAATGGAACCATTGTTATCCAGGTCGGTGAAGGCAGTGATGAACAGTTCGCAGGCTACGAAAGTTATCTGCGCGCTCAGCGCATGATGCGATTGGGACGCGCCATGCTGCCTGTCCCCTCCCTGCTCTCCCGAGGCGCCTACGCAGCTATGCAGCCGCTGCTGAAGATGAAGCGTGTCGATTACCGGCAGAACGTGATTCGTAATGTCATGGAAAAGCAGCCGGCATTCTGGGGAAATGCCATTGCCTTCTATGAGAAGGAAAAACGCAAAGCCCTCAATCTCGAAATATTCGATGGCATGGATCTGTATTCCTCATATGAACTGGCGGATGAGCAATTCCAGTTCGCCGCGCGCAAAGGGTATGGCTCCGAACTCGAACGCATCATTTACTGGGAAATCAAAAATCGCCTTGCCGAACTGCTGCTGATGCGAGTGGACAAAATCACGATGGCAGTCAGCCTTGAAGCGCGTGTGCCCTTCCTTGACCACAACATGCTGGAATTCAGCATGAACATCCCGGCATCGCTGAAGCTGAAAAACGGCGTGCCGAAGTACATCCTCAAACAGGCACTGCGCGGGATTCTCCCGGATGAAATCATCGACCGCAAAAAAATCGGATTTGCCGGATCGGGGAAAAACATGCTTACGGACGAAATTTTACGCCACGCGCGCAGTATTCTGCTTTCCCCGCGTCATTCTTATTATAATCCTTCATATATTCGCGGAATGCTCGACGAGTACGAGCGGACAAGGATCAATTACACGCCTCAGCTCTGGGCGCTGTATAATTTTGAACTCTGGCACCGTTGGTGGATCGAAGGCGATCGCGAGCTTTTCTGATCCAGTGCCCCTTCCCTGGTGATACATGCCGGAACCCAGCACTCGCCTCCCATGGATTGATGCCCTGCGCGGTCTCGCCATTATCCTGATGGTTCCGGCCAACCTCGCCCCGTACTTCACGGAGCCACACCCTATGTGGTTCCGCATTCTCGGATCCTTCGCAGCACCGACCTTCATCATGCTCAGCGCGGGCATGGTCATCCTCACCGGCGAACGGCACAACCTTGCGTACTTCCTCAAACGCGGCGCGATCATTATCGGCACGGGCGTCTGCATCGACCTGTTTCTGTGGGATATCCTTCCGTTCACGTCCTTCGATGTCCTTTACATCATCGGACTGTCCCTCCCCCTGATCTACATGCTCAGAAACAGCAGCAGAGCTGAGCTGCTCCGGCTGGCGATTATTGTTTTCCTCGCCACCTATGTGCTGCAGATGTATTTCGGTTACCATACGGAAGCGCTCGAAGTGTACCTCGACGAAATCACTCTGCCGTCGCTCGGACGACTGCTGCAGAGCTTCTTCATCGATGGCTGGTTCCCCTTGTTCCCATGGATCGGTTACGCTGTCACCGGTGCCGTATTATTCCGCACGATATTCCGGGAAAACAGCGGCGTCTCGAACCGCTTCCTCCTCCTCGGCGCAACGCTGACGGCACTCGGCTTCCTCCTGCTCTTTGTTCCGCTCCCCTTCGTGCGCAACCTGGCTGACGGCGCAATTCTCACCACTCGAGGCGGATATTCCGAAATTTTCTACCCCCCGACGTTTGCATACATCTTCACCTCGATCGGCATTGTGCTGCTGTTCAGTACGCTGATCCGGCGCATGCCTTACATGGGCATCACCGCCGTCCTCGCCTTTTTCGGACGCTACTCCATGCTCGTCTACATCCTGCATCAGCTTCTGGGTTCGCTGGTTGTAGAACCGGTCGTCTCATCCTATGGCATGGAAGCGATCGAATCCGGCCCCTGGTTCACCTTTGTGAACCTGGTGGTCCTTTCAACGATTTACGCCCTGTGCTTCGGTGTGGAAATGATAAAGCGGAAATATCCCACCCGCTTTACCGTGCTGCAGGTACTCTTCGGGAAGTAATACTCAGAAGTACAATCCGTAGAAAATTCCACTCGGCGTGATGCGAATCGCCGGGGCGGGGAAATGGAAGAGGTTCAGAGACTCCCGTACGAAATCCATGAATGCGGAATCGCCGGGGAGACGGCGAAAGTCATAGTCCAGCGCGAGGTACCACTCCTGTTCTCCCTGTCCTACACCTCCGGCAGAGTTGAAGATGCCGTCGCCAAGCATGGTATTGTTTGCACCATAGCCGACGGCAATGTTCAGCCAATCGGGCCAGTAAGGTTGCGCCGCCTCGGGTAAGACATCCTCGACGCTCAACGAAAGCCAGTATGTGAAGCCGTCATAATCCCGCAGGTAGTCGTGCTCGATCCATCCTGCTTTCACGGCGGGGGAAGGATGATAGCTCATCTTGATATTGACCGACTGCAGTGCAGGATAGATGCGCTGCAGATTCGGCCAGGTTGAGCCCACGGTATTCGCCGCCATATCCCACCAGCTGAATCCCCATTTCGCATACAGTCCATCGATGATTTCCATCTCGAGCTGATAAAACAGCGCCAGGGCACTCGACCAGTACATGTTCTGCGTTTCTTCCATCCCGGTCCAGCGAAACATGTGGAAAAGCGTTCTCGCATACGTCTGCGATCCCCAGATATGTCCCAGTTTGTCGACGTTCAGGTCGGCGTTGTACCAGTCGTTGAAGGAGTGGAAAGGCGCGCGGTCCGCATATTCATCATTGTAGAATGTCGCGAAGTAATACCCCATGATGCCTGCGTTCACCGCGAACATCGTTCCGCCCACAAGCCACATGCGTCCGCTGTGCACACCCTCCGCCGTCGTGTCATACGGCTGGGCCAGCAGCTGCGTCGCAAGTTCCTGGTGGGAAAGCAAGGGCAGAGTCTGTGCTTGCTGCGCCTGCGACCCGGAGGAATCAGCAATCGCCGACAGGCGCGCAGCGGATCGAAGCACAGCTGCCGAATCGAAGGGACGCGGATCCGGCTTCGCGCTAAAGGATTGCGCCGGCAGAACCGGCGCAATACAGAGCATGAATATGATAAGCGTTTTCATCAGGCCAGGGCAGTGGCTGCACGCAGCAGGGCTTTCATTTTGCTTTCGGAATCCGCTTCGGAATAGAAACGCAGAATAGGCTCGGTGCCGGACGCACGCACCAGCAACCATCCCCCGTCTACCCGGAATTTGAAGCCGTCGGTTGTCTCCGTGCTCGTGACATTGTAGCGTCCAAGCTTGTCGATGCCCTTTGCGCAGCGCGCAAGGATGGCCTTTTTCTTCTTTTCGGTGGTGTGATAGTCGATACGGTCATACCACATGCGGCCGAATTCCTCGAAAATCTGCTCGACCGCCTGTCCCAGTGTCATCTTTTTCTTCGCGAGATATTCGCAGAGCAACAGGTTGTTGAAGATCCCGTCGCGTTCGGGTATGTGCAGCGAAGTCCCGACACCACCGCTTTCTTCCCCGCCGATAAGGATACGGTCTTTGAGCATCAGCTCGGTGACGTACTTGAAGCCTACGGGACGCTCATAGAGTTTGAGTCCATACTTCTCGCACATGCGAGGCACAATGTCCGTCACCGATACGGTCTTTACCACGGCCCCCTTTTTCCCCAGATCCTCATGCAGGTACTTGAGCAGTATCGGAATCAGCAGCTGGGTGCTGATGAAGTTGCCGTGCTCGTCGACGCAGCCGAAGCGGTCAGAGTCGCCGTCCGTGACCAGTCCGATATCGTATTTTTCTTTCGTCACCAGTTCGATGAATTCCGATAGATTCTTTGCGAGGGGTTCGGGTGCGGTGCCCTTGAAGCCAGGATTGTGCTCGTCGTGCAGACAGGTGACACTCGGAAGAAGATGCTGCATCACTCCATACGAGGCACCATACATGACGTCGTAAGCAATCTTCATTTTCGACTTCGCAATTTTCCCGAGATCGATTTTCTTCTTGATGTCGGCAATGTAGAGACGATGCAGATCGATCGGTTTGATGAGTCCCTCTTTCCGCAGTTCGTCCATGGAGCGCAGTTTCGGTACCGTGCCCTTTTCCACGATGGCGTGAACCTGCTTCTCGATTTTCTTGATGTCCTTCACCAGCGCCGACCCGCCGAACTCCGCCTTGATCTTGAAGCCGTTCCACTGCGGGGGATTGTGGCTGGCGGTGATCATAACGCCGGCTGCCGCCTTCTTGCGGATGATGCCGAGTGAAAGCATCGGCGTGGAAACCACATTCTCGGCGAGCCAGACCTTGATACCCTGGCTGGCAATGACCTGCGCAGCGGCGGCGGCAAAGTCCTGCGATCCGAAACGCGCATCACCACCGACGACAACACCGTTCTCCGCCTTCGGATGTCTGCGGTAGTAGCGGGCGAATGCGAGAGCAACTCTGCGAACATTGTCGAAGGTGTAATCTTCGGCGATGAGCGCGCGCCATCCGTCGGTTCCAAATGTGATTGCAGCCATGGTTCACCTGTGATGATTTACGAGACATGAAAATGAAAGATACATAATCTACACCGTGCCGGAAAATTGCGACCAGTATGCGTGCACAGCGGCAGCAAGGTTCTGTTCCGCCTGTCGCATCGCGTCGTCTTCATCCGCATCTTCCGGAGTGATGCAAAGCACAGCATGCAAATGCATTTCCTGTGCAAGCCGCGGAGCGTGAGCGGAAGTCCTGCCCGCGAATGCGACCACGGGGATTCCGCGCGCGTGCGCTTCCCGTGCGATGCCGCCAATGACCTTTCCCTCACCACTCTGCGCATCGAGACTGCCCTCCCCGGTAACGACAATATCTGCATCATCCAGCGCGGAGGAAAATCCTGTGAGGTCGCGGACCGTATCGGCGCCGGACTGCAGGGACGCATTACAGAATGCGGCAAGGGCAAATCCGAGTCCACCGGCCGCGCCCATGCCCGGAGCCGTGGTGTCGACGTCCCGTACATCCCTGCAAACGACTTCCGAAAAATGGGCGATGGACCGATCAAGACGCCCGATGTCTTCGGTGTCAACGCCTTTCTGTGGTCCGTACACAGCCGTCGCCCCGCGCGCGCCGCAGAGGACATTGCGCACGTCGACGAGCGCAGTGATTGGAGGCAACTGCAGGGATGCGGCATGCTTCACTGCACGCACACGCTCGAGGGATGTGTACACATCCTGTCCCGTCTCGTCAGCATACGTAAACGCATACCCAAGCGCCTGTGCGCAACCGAGTCCGGCATCATTCGTGGCGCTGCCACCGAGTCCGACCAGGCAGGACCGTGCCCCCGCGTGAGCCGCTGCAGCGATCAGCTGTCCCAGTCCTGTACTGCGCAGATGGCGGGGATCACGTTCGCTGTCGGCGACCAGTGTGTAGCCGAGAACGGCGGCACTTTCGATCAGCGCGCGTCCATCACGCATTTCGAGCCAGGCAGCTTCGATGCTGTTTCCCGACGGATCCTGCACCGTTGCCGCATGCCGTGAGCCTCCGCGTGCGCGTTCCACGACTTCGAGTGTTCCTTCCCCACCGTCAGCCTGCGGCAGCAGAATACAGCGAGCCGCCGGGTCACTGCGGTGAATGGACTCCGCGATGACTTCGGCGGCTCGTATGGCACTTATCGAACCCTTGAATGAATCCGGTGCGACGAGAACGTTCACAGATCAGCGGGCGATGTTGAACGCAGCGACGCCCGGATAGAATCCGGTGGTATCAAGTTCTTCTTCGATGCGCAGCAGCTGGTTGTACTTCGCAATCCGGTCAGAGCGCGACGCCGATCCGGTTTTTATCTGTCCGGCATTCATGGCGACGGCGATGTCAGCGATGGAAGAGTCTTCGGTTTCACCTGAGCGGTGGCTGATTACGGAAGTGTACTTCGCACGCTTCGCCATCTCGATGGCATCGAAGGTCTCGGTGAGTGTTCCGATCTGGTTGACCTTGATGAGGACGGAATTGGCGATACCCTGATTGATACCTTCCGCCAGGATCGCGGTGTTGGTGACGAAAATATCATCGCCCACAATCTGGCAGCGGTCACCCAGGCGATCCGTCATTCTTTTCCATCCCTCCCAGTCATTCTCTCCGAGTCCGTCTTCAATGGAGATGATGGGATATTTATCCACGAGATCGGCGTAGATTTCAATCATTTCGTCAGCGGATTTCAAACTCTTGTCCGATTTGAAGAAGCGGTAGAGCCCGCTGCCGTCGTCCTGTTTCTCGTACATTTCGCTGGCGGCCACATCGAGCGCGATGTAGCAATCGTCGGCCGTATACTTCGCCATTTCCATGGCCTTGAGGATGTATTGAATCGCTTCCTCGTTGTTCGCGAGGCTGGGTGCGAAACCGCCCTCGTCACCGACAGAGGTGTTGAGTCCCGCGTCGCTGAGTACTTTTTTCAGTGCGTGGAAAATTTCCGCACCGCAACGGAGCGCTTCCGCGAAAGTCGGCGCACCATACGGTACAATCATGAATTCCTGGAAATCCACCGTGTTGTCAGCATGCTTGCCGCCATTGAGGATGTTCATCATTGGCACGGGCAGACTCTTGGCGTTCGTGCCTCCCAGGTAACGGTACAGTGGCATGTCGAGCGTTTCCGCAGCAGCGCGGGCAATGGCCATCGACACGCCGAGGATGGCGTTGGCGCCGAGACGTGATTTGTTGGGTGTACCGTCGAGTTCGATCATGTAATTGTCGACGCCGACCTGATCGAAGGCGTCCCATCCAATGAGCTCGTCGGCTAGGACGTCATTGACATTTTCCACGGCGTTGAGCACGCCTTTTCCGTTGTAACGGTCTTTGTCCCCGTCCCGCATTTCGACGGCTTCCCGCTCCCCTGTCGATGCGCCGCTGGGAACGGCTGCGCGTCCGCGCACGCCACTGTCAAGTTCCACTTCGACTTCCACGGTGGGATTGCCGCGGGAATCGAGAATTTCCCGTCCGATGATATCAACGATGGTCGTCATGGTATGTACTCACTTCCTCTATGAACGAATGTGAAAATCTGTTACAGGGGTTTGACTTCCGGACCGAACACGCGGGCGGCAACACCGGCTGCGAGCTGCTCCGCTTTCTCTGCGGTCGGGGCTTCAGCGATGATACGCATGATGGGTTCGGTGTTGGAGGCGCGAAGATGGACCCAGCCTTCGGCGAAATCCACACGCACGCCGTCTTCGCTGTTAATGCGCTCGGCGGCATAGCTTTCACGCGCAGCGCCGAGCACGGCTTCGGTATCGAGTCCCGCCGTCGAATACTTGAACTTCCGGATTTCATAATGCGGGAGAGTGGCACGGAAGGCTGAGGCGGGACCTTCATGCTTTGCCAGCGCGTGCAGCACCAGAGCCGTTCCGACAAGGGAATCGCGTCCCGCATGTACGGTGGGAAGAATGACTCCACCGCTCCCTTCGCCGCCCACGATCGCATTGTGCTCGCGCATACGCCGCACGACATTGATTTCTCCGACCGGAGAACGCAGCACACGCGCACCGAACAGCTCCGCCACATCGTCCACCGCCCGCGTCGTAGATAGGTTGACCGCAACAGCCGGAACACCCTCGTCCGCCTGCATGGAAGAAAGCACGCTGTACACTGCCGTTGTCACCGAGTATTCTTCTCCGAACGGTTCGCCATTCTCGGTAAACAGCACCAGCCTGTCGGCATCAGGATCCACGGCGATCCCGAGATCCGCGTGATGCTCGCGTACGGCTTCTCCCAGGGAAACGAGGTTCTGCGGGAGGGGCTCGGGTGTGTGCGGAAACACGCCGCTGCCGTCGCAGGCCACGGGAATGACGTCACAACCCAGCAATTCGAGCAGACGCGGCACGACAATACTGCCGGATGCGTTGACAGCATCAACAGCGACGCGAAAGTGGCGCGCGCGGATGGCTTCAAGATCCAGGAATGGAATGGCGAGAACGCGGGCGATATGCTCGTCCAACGGTTTCTCGACCGGCAATACTGATCCGAGCGTGTCCCAGGCAACGGACAGGGCCGAGCCTCTGTCGGCCATTGCAAATACTTCGGCATTTTCTTCGGCGTCGAGAAATACGCCGGAGGCGTTGAGGAATTTCAGACCGTTCCACTGCTCCGGATTGTGACTGGCCGTTATGGCGATGCCACCGCGCGCGTTGCTGTGTTCGGCATGCAACTGCACGGTAGGTGTCGGCACCATGCCCAGTTCCAGCACGTCAATGCCGTTGAACTGCAGGACGGCCCGTGCTAGATCGGTGAGTGCGCGGCCATGGGGACGTCCGTCATACCCGAGGACAATGGGTCCCCCACCGCACCATCGTGCGAAGGCGGAAACGTATGTGAGCACAGTTTCCGGGACCAGCGTCTCCCCCACGATGCCGCGAATGCCTGAAATGCTCCTGATGAGTGTTTTCATCAATGGAATAATCGTGATGTTCCGGGAATCGACCTCGTGTTCTTGAATCAAAACTACAAAGGGGCACCGCAAGAGTCAAACCTTCAGCATCGCCCTATTGCACTTTTAACGCTTCTTGGCTAGTTTTTGATGATTATCTGGAATTTACATGCGATTTCTTCCCAGGCTGCAAGTATCACCCGCCCAATTCGAAGAGCGCAGCAGGCGGATCAACCTCGTCATGCTGCTGCTGATCGGACTCGCCCTGACGAGCCTCGTCCTCGAATATGGCTTCTACTTCTCGGATAGCTACGAGCAGGTGTTCCGTATCGTGGATCTCGTCGTGCTGTTCGCGTTCATGGTGCAGCAGATGTTCAAGCTGTTGATCGCACCGGACCGCTGGGCCTATTTGTCTGCGCGCCGTGTAGAATACCTGCTGACATTTTCTCTTCTCCTCGCCGTGGCCCTCTACCCGCTGCTTATCAGCAGCTATGAAGCCCTTCCCGAGCGCTGGCGTGTGGGCAGCCTGACTTCCGTGTACATCGTGCTCGCCCAGTCGGTCATCCTCGCGGATATCATTTTCGGGGCCGTACGCATGAGCCGGCGTCTCAGCAGTCTGCACATCCAGCCTGCACGCATTTTCATCGCAAGCTTCGTGCTCGTGATTCTGACCGGGACCGTCGCCCTGCTCCTCCCGCGTGCGACCGTGCACGGAATTTCCGCCACCGACGCACTGTTCACATCGACAAGTGCCGTGTGCGTGACGGGACTCATCGTCGTGGATACCGCCACGGCGTTCACGCCTTTCGGACAGATCGTCATTCTCATGCTGATTCAGATCGGTGGACTGGGACTGATGACGTTCACGACCTTTTTCACTTTGTTCAGCGGACGCCTCAGCATCAAGGAACGCGTTCTCATGCAGGAGATGCTCAACAGGGAAAGTCTCGGCGAAGTGCGGCAGACACTCAGGAATATCATCGCCGTCACACTGCTGATCGAACTCATCGGTGCAGTATTCCTCTACTACAGCTGGGGCGACGTCGCCTTCGGCTCGGAACGTGCAAAGATCTTCAGTTCACTGTTCCACTCCGTTTCCGCATTCTGCAATGCGGGATTCTCGCTCTTCAGTGACAATCTCGCGGTATCGGGTGCAGCGATGAACGTGCAGCTGAACCTGGTGATCACGTCACTGATCATCCTGGGCGGTCTCGGATTCATCGCCATCGTCAATGTCGTTCGTGTGCGTCCCTGGGGCCGACCTGGAAGCCGGTTGCGCTACCGCCTCACCGCGCATACGCGTCTCGTACTCGCCAGCAGCGGCATCCTTATCGCAGCAGGCATGCTCCTGTTTTATTTCATCGAATACAATAACACGCTGCATACACTCAGCTGGTGGGAAAAAATTCTGGCTTCATTTTTCCAATCTGTCACCACCCGCACCGCAGGCTTCAACACCACGGATATCGGTGGCATGGCGGTCCCTTCCACGCTGCTCTTCCTCGTCCTCATGTTTATCGGCGCTTCACCGGGCTCCACCGGCGGTGGCATCAAGACAACAACGGCGTCGCTGGTATTTCTCTCAGCCATGAATCATGTGCGTGGAAAACCCGCGGTCTCCATAGCAAAACGGCGCGTGCAGCCGGCATCGATCGAACGCGCGTATGCCGCGCTCCTGTTCGGGCTCGGACTCATTGTTCTGACAGTATTCCTGCTGAGCTTTTTCGAACCGTTCCCGCTGCTCGATATCACATTTGAAGCCGTGTCGGCAGCAGCAACGGTCGGACTCTCACGGGGCATCACATTTGCCCTGACGGATGCAAGTAAAATCATTCTCGTATTTACGATGTTGATCGGACGTGTCGGTACACTTACCATGATGATGGCGCTCACGCGACGTGCGCCACTCAGCAGGTATGATTACCCCACGGAACAGATCGTCGTCGGATAAACCCGGAGAATTCTCATGGTTAAGCGTTTTGCCGTCATCGGACTCGGCTATTTCGGAAAGAATCTCGCGCGTGAACTCACCCAGAATGGTGCGGAGGTCATCGCTATCGACAATACGATGACAAAAATCGAAGAGATCAAGGATGAAGTCGCGTATGCCGTTCGACTCGACAGTACGGATGAAAAAACCCTGCGCAACCAGGGGCTCGAAGACCTCGACGGGGTCATCGTATCCATCGGCGAGGATTTCGAGAATGCACTCCTGACCTGCGTCCTGCTGCTCGAATTCGGCTGCAAGAACATCATCGTCAAATCCACATCTCCGATTCACACGCGTATTTTCAAGAGCGTGGGCGTGCACAAAATCGTATCGCCTGACCTCGATATGGCACAGCGACTGGCGGGCTCCCTGATCAGCACCAGCATTCTCGATGCCATTCCGCTCACCGACCGCTACAGCATCCTGCAGGTCAAGGCCCCCACGTTCATGGAAGGTCGTACGCTGAAGGAACTCGATCTGCGGCGTGAGCACAATGTCAACCTCATCACCATCAAACGAAAAAAGGATGTCATTTCGGACGGACCCGAAGACATCATCGGTGTGCCCATGGCGGATACGAAAATTGAAAAGCACGACACGCTGATTCTGATGGGAGAACGCAACAGTATAGAAAGGCTGGTGAAGGATTAGGATGTCCACCCCCCTGAAGAAGCATCCACCGCTGTTCCATCGGGTCCTGCTGGCACAGCTCTTTCTGCTGCTCCTCAGCTTCGTTACCGTCGTGGTGCTTCTCGATTACCTGTTCGTCGAGGGACTTTCCCTCTACATACAGCGCTCACCCATCATTCTCGTTCCCGTCGTCCTGGCACTCATCGGTTTTGCAGGACTCGGTGCTCTCTGGGCGTCTGGCAGCTCATCGGTACCGCTCGATCGCATCACGTCCCTCCTCGACAGGGATACCGATGCGGAAAGCGTGCTGGCAGAGCTGGAGGACGCTCGGACCGAAGAGAATGCAGCGTTGGTCAAGGCACTGCATGGACACCTGAAACGCAACGCGCATCGCTACCGCGCACGTCCCTTCTACTTCCAGATCGACGCGCACCTTAATATTCATGCAACGGATGCGGACACGGCCGCGCGACTTGGAAGCGTACCGGGCGAAATCTCGCGGCAGAATCTGCTAGACGTTCTCTCCGCCGACACAGAGGACGCAGCCACACTGCGGGCGGCATTGCACGCCGCGGAAGAACCGGGCGAAATCGATCTGCATTTCATCGGTCCGGCAAACCGCCCCATCATTGCACGCGCACAATTGCACCGGCTGCCCGGCGATCGCTGGCTGCTCCTGGGAAATGATATACGAAGGGGATGAGGCCCGGACGGAAAGGACGTTGCCTAGAGGGGAAGGATGATCCGGACTGCAGGACGATGAGGGCTGAATCCTGCGGATATGGGATATCTATCCGAATCTTCGACCTCACGGCTTTCTTCGAGCTGCACAACAGCGAGTCCGACAACGGTTCCAATCGCCGCACCGACGATGGTGTCAGAAAGCCAGTGCTTGTCTGCCATCACACGCTGCAGCACGGTTACTGTGGAAAATGTATAGAGGAAAACAGACAGGGGGAGACTGCCCACGCGGCGCGAGAGCGTGGAGGAAAGTGCGAATGCGGATGTGGCATGGCCGGATGGATGAGACCAGTACGCTTCATCGAAGCGGAAAAAATGGAAGGCCCCTTTCCCTTCGTCGGTGAATGGACGAGCGCGGCCCAGAATGGTTTTCAGCAGATGCGTGATGAAGGTGCTGTAAATCTGTGACTGAATGATCATACGCCCTGTCACACGGGTCCACTCATCGTCGAACGCCAGTCCCCCGCCATACATCCCGAGTCCAAGCACACCACCCGTGAGTCCGCTCCCGTAATAGTCTCCTACCACCAGCCAATCGTCCGTCGCCTCCGTCCGATGTTCCTGCGACCAGCTGCGAACATCATCATCCACTGTCCAGGCCGCCACTCCGGCCGCGGCGATAAGTCCGGCCGTCAGCCAGTCTCGCCCATCAAAATCAGCGGGAGCGGAAAAGATATCTCCGGCATCATCCACGAACACATCGAAATCATGATCGATAGCGCCTGACACCCTGCCCTGCGCATGAACGCCAGACACCGTCATGCACAGATACACGAGCACCAGTGCAATCGTCAGTCGGTATGTTTGCGCAGTGTGATGACGCATTCGATATGATAGGTGTGAGGGAACATATCTACTGGAGTGATGTTTTCGACGGCGTAGCCGTACTCCCGCAGCATGCCGCAGTCACGCGCGCTTGTGGCGGGATTGCAGGACACATACACGAGCCGCTCAACGCCAGAGCTCCCAATGGCCTCGACAACCTTGGTGTGCATGCCGGCACGAGGCGGATCCGTAATGATGACATCAGGTATGGGAACGTCCGGCGGTGCCTCGTCCCCGAGAAAGTTCACGATGTCGGCACAATGGAACTCGGTATTGTCTATGGCATTGTCCTGTGCGTTCTTTCTTGCGTCTTCTATGGCCGATGCGTTGAGTTCCACACCGACGACATGCCGCACGTGCCGGGCGATAAACAATGATATCGTACCGGTGCCGCAATAGAGGTCCCAGACGATGTCATCCTTCAGCAGTGCCGCGGCCTTCTCGGCGAGACTGTATAGTCGCTCCGCCTGCAGGGTATTGGTCTGGAAAAACGATGTCGGGGAAATACGGAAAATATTCTCTCCGAGCTGATCCCGAATACTGCCCTCCCCGAAATACACAATGTCCTCATCACCAATCGCAACGGATGACTTGCGGTCGGTCACTCCGTGCACGAAAGTGGTAACACCGAATTCCTCTCGCTGGAGAAGCTCCGCGTACTGCGGCATAATGTCCTCACGCCGATGCGTCGAAACCAGGTACACCATGCGCTCGCCGGTGTGCTTGCCTTCCCGGATAACCAGGTTCCTCAGATCTCCTGTATGCGTGCGCGTAGAATACGCGGGTACGTCATGCTCGAGGAAAAACGTGCGCGTCGCATTGAGAATCGCATTGCTCTCGGGCGACTCCAGGCGGCAATCGTCGATATGAAGGATGCGATCGTAGCGTTTCGGGATATGCAGTCCGAGTGCAAACAACTCGGCATCGCGGTCGATCACACCCAGTTCATCCGGCATGAGCCAGCGCATTTCTCCGAAAGAGAACTCCATCTTGTTGCGATACCAGAAAGGCTCAATCGCCGGGAGCGTGTCCTGCACTGGAGGAGTCTCAAAGCCGCCGACGCGCGTAAACGCATCGATCACGTGCTCCCGTTTCCAGTACAGCTGTTTGCCGTAATCCATGTGCTGCCATTTGCAGCCACCGCAGACGCCGAAATGCCGGCAGGCGGGATCGACGCGGTCAGGCGACGGTGAGAGCAGTTCTTCCACCCGTGCTTCGGCAAACTGCTTCTTTTTCCTGTACACCTGCGCTTTGACACGGTCGCCGGGCACGGCGCCGTCGACGAACACCACCATGTTACCCACACGGGCCATCGAGCGTCCTTCAAACGCGGCTTTTTCTACATCGATTTCAAGAACATCGCCCCGTCTGATGACAGGGACTTCGGACGTATTTTCAGACATGGAATCGGTAATGTGGCTGAGACAATAGTGGGATCAGTACACCGCCCTGTAGCGCTTCAGGCCGGAGTACAATTCAAAGGTGATCACCTTGATGACACTGGCGACGGGCACGGCGAAAAGCATGCCGAGAATGCCGAACAGCTGCCCCCCGATCAGAATGGTAAAAATAATGGTCAGGGGATGCAGCCGCACGCTCTGCGAGATGGTCAGCGGCTGAATGATGGAATCGTCGAGAAGACGAATCAGCGTGAAGGTGATCAGGATCAGCGGAACCTGTTCAAAGGTGCCGAGTGTAATGACGGAGATTGTGCTCGCGACCAGTGCAGCCGTAGGTGGACCGAGGTAGGGCACAAGATTCGCCATGGCAGCGACCAGTCCGATGAGCATGTAGTTCGGAATATCGAGGAGCCACATCGAGAACGTCGTCACAATGCCGATCACAAATGCGTCGAGGAGAAGGCCACGAAGATATGCCCCGAGCGACCAGTCGATCTTGTGCAGAATGCTCAGCGACATTTCAAAAAACTGGTTCGGGACGATTTCGATAAGAGACTTCTTCAGCTTCCTGCTGTCCTTGAGCATGAAGAATGTGGAGATCAGCGTCATCACCACGAAAATCATCAGTCCTACAATTCCCGAGGCGATGTTCAGGATGTTGTCGAACATCATGCTGACCAGATCTTCAATCCGTGTGGTCAGATGCAGATCGCGGACGCCAAGAAACGAGAGTGAGCTGACAATCTGCTTCTCGAGCTGCGGAATACTCTTACGCATTTCACCGAAGCTCACGCGTTCCTGCAGCACCATGACCTGATCGTACAGCAGCGGCGAGAGGAAATATGCCACAACGAGGAACGCCCCGAGCGATAGCAGAAACATGACGGTCGACGCGAGGAGCCGTGGCATGCCATGGCTCTCGAGCCAGTCAACAGCAGGCGTGATGACGAATGCGAACAGCATGGCCAGCAGCAGTATCGCCACGATGGAGCCAATGGTATACACCGTCAGTGCCAGCAGCAGTGCTACGGCGAGCAGGAGAAGTACGATGAGGATCTTGGTGTTGGTCAGCATCTCAGGGTGCTTCCTTCCTTGCGATCTCAGCTAGCAGACGAGCGTTTTCCACGCTTGCCTTGTAGAGGCGTTCCGCCAGAATACCGGCGAGTTTGGCGACCACCTTCACACCGATCCTGGGACGCGTTTCCAGAAGTGAGAACAGATCCGGCTGGAAAAATCCGAAGAGCTTGGTGTCTTCATAGGCCACGGCGCTGGCATTGCGGGGACGCTCATTGAACAGTGACATTTCTCCGAAGAAATCGCCTTTCGACAGGCGCGCTATTTCCGTAGAGCGGCTTTCGCTGACAATCGACACTTCCCCAGCTTCGACGATGTACATGCCGAGACCGGGATCGCCTTCACGGAACACATACTCACCCGCGTGATACTTGCGCCGGTGCAGGATGCGCTCCACCGCTTTGAGATCGCTGCGTGAGAGTCCTTCAAAAATCGGGACGCCGCGCAGCAGTGTGAGGAGATTCTTCTCCGGGTCGCGCTGGAAGAAGCTGCCCCAGAGGAAGGATGACGGTTGATGTTGTTCCTGATCGGCCATGGCTATCCTAGGACGTGAATTTCCAGGTTGTCCCCTCCCGCGAATCCTCGAGTACGATACCCAGCTCTTTGAGTCCGTCACGAATCCTGTCGGACAGTGCGAACTGCTTTTCCTTCCGCGCTTCCGTACGGAGATCGATGAGCAGCTGCATCACGCCCTCGAGCTTCTCATCGCCGCCCTGCACCTCGGCTTCCTCGCGAAGAACGCCGAACAGCGTCACGCCGACGCGCTGGAGAAAATCGGCAAGCGCATGGCGTGATGCATCGGACATGCCATCGTCTGCTCGCAGCACACTGTTCGCCTCGCGCGTCATTTCAAACAGCGCACCGAAGGCGGCGGGAGTATTGAAGTCATCATCCATCGCATCGGTAAAGCGGGTTTCCCATGCGGCGACATCGAAGGCCTGCGTCCCTGCTGCGGTAGCACGCAGCGTATCGTAGAGACCCTGCAGTTTCTGGAGCCCGGTTTTCGCAGCCTCGAGTCCTTCGTGCGTGAAATTCAGCGGACTCCGGTAATGCGTCTGCAGGTAGTAGAAACGCAGCACGGTGGCGGGATACTTCTCCAGGATTTCACGGGCGGTGAAGAAATTCCCGAGCGACTTCGACATTTTCTCGTTGTCGATGTTCAGGAAACCGAAATGGATCCAGTAATGCGCGAACGGTGCACCGGTGAGGGCTTCGCTCTGCGCGATCTCGTTTTCGTGATGCGGGAAAATCAAATCGTTGCCGCCGGCATGGATGTCGAACGTTTCGCCGAGGAATTTCTGCGACATCACCGAGCACTCGATATGCCAGCCCGGACGGCCGCTGCCCCAGGGTGCATCCCAGGCAGGTTCACCGGGCTTGGCGCTCTTCCACAGTGCGAAATCGACAGGATTTTCCTTGCGCGTATCCGCTTCGACGCGGGAACCCACGACGAGGTCGTCGATATTCTTGCGGCTGAGTTTGCCATAGCCATCGAAAGCGGAGACACGGAAAAACACATCACCGTCTACCACGTAAGCCGAACCGCTGTCGATGAGTCCCTGGATATGCGTGATGATTTCCTCCATCGTTTCCGTTGCGCGGGGATGCACGTCTGCGGGACGAATACCGAAACGCGCGGTGTCTTTAAGGAAAGCGTCTGCAAACGTATTTGCCACCTGCGAGGAAGACACTCCTTCCTCATTTGCACGGTTGATGATTTTGTCGTCGATGTCCGTGATGTTCATCACGTAAGTCACCCGGAAACCACGGAATTCGAAATAGCGCCGGATGATATCGGACATGACGAAAGAACGTGCGTTGCCGATGTGAAAGAAATCGTACACCGTGGGACCGCAGGTGTACATCCGCACCTCGCCTTCGCTGATCGGGGTGAAGGATTCGACTTTTCGCGAGAGCGTATTGTAGAAAGCGATGGACATAAATGGATCTGATTTGATTGTGAAAATGCGTGTGCTACACCATCAGCTCGCGCGCACTCTGTAAGGCGGCGTCGGTCACCTTGTCGCCGCTCAGCAGGCGTGCGATTTCACGGGTGCGCTCTTCCCTGTCGAGTACGGTCACGGCGGTGGACGTCCTTCCGTTTCCTACGTGCTTTTCGACCAGAAGATGCGCATTGCCGACACCTGCAATCTGCGGGAGGTGTGTGATGGTAAGTATTTGATGTTCTTTCGCAAGCTTCTTCATGGCGTTGCCGACCTTCTTGGCGATACCGCCACTGACACCAACGTCGATCTCATCGAACACCATGATGGGAATGCGGTCACGCCCCGCAAAGATGGATTTCAACGCAAGCATGATGCGCGAGACCTCACCGCCGGAAACCACTTTATGCAACGGTTTCACTTCCTCTCCCAGGTTCGTGGACAGCTGAAACTCTATGTCATCCCAGCCATACTCATCCGCGGAGACAGGAACACCGTCCTGCAGAAGATGCCGCTCATCAGCAGCGGTCGCGGGTTGCTGGCCGAGTTGTGTCTCAAACACTGCGTGCTTGATACCCAGCTCCGCAAGTTCGGCCGATACACTTTTCGACAGCGTGGCTGCGGCTTTCCTGCGGGCTGCACTGAGCGCTGACGCCGCGGTGGATGTTTTCGCTCGCAAGGTTTCGGTCTGCCGCTGCAGGTCTTCAATGCGGTCGTCGATGGAATCGAGTCCGTCGAGTTCTTCCTGCAGCTGAGCGCGCTTTTCGAGAAGCTCCGAAAGCGTGGCACGGAATTTCCGTTTCAGCCCGGTCAACTCCGCCAGACGGTGTCGCAGCTGCTCGGCCCGATCAGGAGAAAAATCGATACTCTCAAGGTAATCCCGCACCGAGCGCGCAATTTCCGCGAGTCCGGCAGATGCGCCTTCCACTTCTTTCTGCATTTCCTCGAAACTGTCATCGATATTGCGCAGCTCGGTAAAATGCCTGTCGCAGCGGCCCAGCATGTCGACAACGTTCTGATCCCCGTCGTACAGGAGATCAAGGATGGCGTTAGCCGAGACAGCCAGCTTTTCCGCATGCTCGACCACCTTGAGATCGCGTTCGACTGCTTCGTCCTCTCCTTCTTCCGGAGCGACCATGGCAATTTCTTTCAGCTGATGCTCAGCCACGAGACGTCGTTCGTCTATACGATCGCGGGTGCGAAGCGCTTCGGCGAGTTCCTTCACCGCGGCGGTGAAGTCAGCGTACAGCGCGGCGTAGGAGGAGAGCTTGCCGGCGACGGCGGGGTCGGAGTCGAGAATATCGCGATGGGTTTCCGGCCGGAGAAGGGATTGATGCTCGTGCTGACCGTGAATGTCGACGAGACGATCACCAAAGGTGCGAAGGGCATGGACCTGTACGGGCGTATCGTTGATGAAGGCGCGGCTGATCCCTTTTGCGGAGACTTCGCGTCGCAGGATGAGCACCGGCTGCCAGTCGATGTCCATTTCCTCGAGAGCGGGACGCATATGCTCAATGACGGACGCATCGAGTTCAGCCTCGACAACCGCCTTGGCACTCCCCTGGCGCACCATGGTCGTGTCGGCGCGTTCGCCGAGTACGAGTCCGAGCGCATCAATGACAATGGATTTTCCCGCCCCGGTCTCCCCTGTCATGACCGTCAATCCCGGTCCGAAAGGAATGCGGATTTCCTCGATCAGCGCGAAATTCCTGATAACAAGCGAGGTCAGCATGTAAACCCTGTAGCTTCCAGTAACAGTTGGAGCAATCTAGACCTTGCCCGGGTGACTTGCAAGGCAGGATACGGTCCTTCATTTCAAAACGACCATGCAGTGGACACCGCGCTTCATCATCGAAGCAGCGTGTACCCGGATCAGCCCTCTCCTTCCTCTTCCGGCGCCCAGAACGTGAAGTTGGGAATATCGGTGCGGAGGCCGTGGAAAAAGGCCATCTGGAAAAAGTTCTGCAATCCCTCCTGCGCATCCGGTGTGAAGCGGTAGCGGTAGTGGGGTGGCAAAGCAGACGTGACATCCGTACGCAGTCTGTGTTCCTGCAGAGCCTCATCAAGTGCAACGAGCACGTCGCTGTCAACGCTGTCTCCGGCACGCCGTACAGCATCGTCTATCGCGGAATCCATGCGGGCTTCCCAGCCGATGAAGATTTCACGTACAAAGGGCAGCTGTGTGAGGTCGAACCATTCATCGATCATGTCAATCACCGAGGCATCGCCTTCCGGCCTGCGCTCTTCATGCGAGGGGAACAGCAGTGCATCGACAGCCGCGAGGGCTTCTCCGGGCTCCTGCTTCATGGGAAAGAAGCGCGGATACATCCGGTATTTCTCCTTGAGAATCACCTCGGCGAGCATGGTATCGATACCGGGTTCACCGTAATAGCCGACGCTGCTGATTTCCCGCAGTCCTTTCCGGAACTGCAGGAGCACCTCGCCTGTCTCTCCTGTCGCGGCGACGCACGCGCCGGGCATGATGACGAGATCACCCTCCCTCTGCGCGAAGAGCAGCGGCGAGGCCAGAGCCATGTCTACTTCCCCCTCGAGAAGCTTCCAGGCGGTGTCGGCGGGCTGCTGTTCGATGCGGTCGAGCATGGGACCCGCTTCCATTTCGAAGGCGCGGAGCAGGTCGCGGTTGCGTTTGTGTTCCTGTGTGCTGAGTACTGGCATGATTTGCATTATGACGAAAGGAGACACGCACGGGCATGTCTCCTTTCAATGAGAAAAAAACAGTCCTGTTTACGTGGTCTTCGCGCGAACCTGCTTGGCGGCAAGGTTGCGAAGATAGAACAACTTGGCGCGGCGCACATTTCCCTGACGCACCTTCACCACCTTGGCGATGGACGGTGAGTGGATGGGGAAAATACGTTCGACGCCGACGCCGTTGGAAACCTTGCGCACGGTGAAGGTACGCTTGAGTCCGGCGCCTTTGATGCCAATGACGATACCCTGGTATTCCTGGATACGTTCCTTGTTCCCTTCCTTGACGCGCACGTGTACGTTCACGACATCACCCGGTGCGAATTCCGGCAAGTCGCTGCGCATCATGGACTGTTCAATGAGATCGACTTTGTTCATGGTGTTCTCCTACGATGTATCTCGTCCAATAGATTCAATATACTGCAATTCTCAATCATTTCTGTTTCGCCGCCGGGGCGCCTCATCCAGCAGATCCGGCCTGCGCTGTCGCGTGATGCGGGCCGCTTCCTTGCGTCGCCACTTCTCCACGCGCTTGTGATCGCCGGAGAGCAGGTCCTCAGGCACGCGACTGCCGCGGTATTCCGGGGGACGTGTGTAGTAGGGGCAGTCCAGCTCTCCGTCCATGAATGAATCGCTGAGCAGCGATTCTCCATCCCCGATCACTCCGGGGATGAGGCGGACCACGGAATCAATAATGACCGCCGCGGCCAGTTCCCCACCGGTCAGCACATAATCGCCGATGGAGAGCTCCATGGTAACCAGCTGGTCGATGACGCGCTGATCGATGCCCTTGTAGTGTCCGCAGATGATGATCAGGTTCTCGTGCATCGACAGCCGCTTGCAGCGGTTCTGATCGTAGACCTCGCCCATGGGCGTGGTGAGAATAACCTGATCGTAACTGCGCTGCTGCTGCAGCATCTCGATGCATTCAAACAGCGGCTCCGGTTTGAGAATCATTCCTGCGCCGCCGCCATAGGGTGTGTCATCAATCGTGCGATGCTTGTCATGCGTGAAGTCGCGGAGGTCGTGCAGTTCGATCTGCACGTAGCCGCCTTCCTGCGCGCGTTTGACGATGCTCTCGCTCAGTGGACCCGTGAACAGCGACGGGTGGCCGGTAATGACATCAATCCTCATCGACATCCTCGAACAGCCCGGGCACGGGCGTTACCACGATGCGTTTTTCCGCCGTGTTCACGCTCTGGATGAAGTCCGGCACGGCGGGGACCAGGACCTCGAAACCGTGGTACTCGACCACGTACACATCGTTGGCGGGGAGCAGCAACACGTCGCGCACGCTTCCCCGCGCTTCTCCTTCAGGCGTTTCCACCTTGCAGCCGATCAGATCATGGACGAAGTAGCGTCCTTCAGGCGGCGCTTCCATCTCGTCTTCCGTCACATAGAGGTTCAAACCGATGAGGTCTTCCGCGGCATCGCGGTCCTCAACGCCGGCGAACTGTACAAAAACGGTAGCAGGCTGTTCCGAGACGGTTGAAATCTCCATTGTGCGGACATTCTCAGCCTCCTCGCCGACGAGCACCTGCTCGAGGCTTTCAAATCGACCGGGGATGTCGGAATGGGACTGCACTTTCACCGCGCCACGAATGCCGTGCGCGGCGACAATGCTTCCGATCAGACAGAGTTCCTGTGCCATGACATCAGCGGACTGCCGTGGGAAACGACGGTCTTATTCCGCCTTTTCTTCAGCGGCGTCGTCAGCAGCAGCTTCCTCAGCCGGTGCTTCTTCGGCGGGTGCTTCAGCAGCAGCGGCGGCAGCGGCCTCAGCCTCTTCCTTCGCCTTTGCTTCTGCTTCGGCCTTGGCTTTGGCTTCTTCCTCGGCCTTTGCCTTGGCTTCCGCCTCGGCGCGGCGCTGGGCGCGGAGCTGCTTCTTGGAAACGGTCTTCGCCTTGCGCTCATCCTTCGCCTTCTGCCAGGCCTCGAGCTCCTGAGCGATTTCATCTTCGCTCTTGCCCTTGCGGAGAAGGTGGAAGTGCAGCATGATGCCCTGGTCGCTGAGAAGGCTGCGAACGGTATCGGACGGCTGGGCGCCGACGCCGAGCCAGTACAGTGCGCGTTCCTTGTCGATTTCCAGCTCTGCCGGAACCGTCAGCGGCTTGTACTGACCAATTGCTTCAATAAAACGACCATCACGGGGCGAACGAGAATCGGCGGCTACGATCTTGTAGATCGGCAGTTTCTTACGGCCTCTTCTCTGCATACGAAGTTTAACCACGGAATTGAACCTCCAGGGAGAATGATTAGTTGTAGACGTTTATGAAAATTTCTGGTTCATCATGCCTTTGGCGAACTGGCGCATGCCGCCGCGCGTCAGGCGTTTCATCATTTTCTGCATATCGGTGAACTGCTTGAGCAGGCGGTTGACATCCTGCACCGTCGTGCCGCTGCCCGCGGCGATGCGCTTGCGTCGGCTTCCGTTGATGATCGCGGGTTTCTGCCGCTCTTCGGGCGTCATCGACTGTATCATCGCTTCGATCTGGACGAAAGAGCGGTCATCGATTTCCACACCGCGGAGGGCCTTGCCGAGTCCGGGTATCATCTCCATCACCGACGAGAGCGGACCCATTTTCTTGATGGCCTGCAGCTGCGAATAGAAATCCTCCAGCGTGAACTGGTTCTTCCGCATTTTCTGTTCGAGCTTGGCTGCTTCGTCGGCATCGAACTGCTCCTGCGCCTTTTCGGCGAGGGTGACGATATCGCCCATGCCGAGGATGCGTGAGGCCATGCGGTCGGGATGGAAGGCTTCGAGCGCTTCGAGCTTCTCGCCGATGGACGCAAACTTGATCGGTTTGTCGACCACGCGGCGAATCGAGAGTGCCGCACCGCCACGGGTATCACCATCGAGCTTCGTCAGCACCACACCGTGATAGTCAAGACGGTCGTGGAAGGCCTTGGCCGTATTGACAGCATCCTGACCCGTCATTGAGTCGACCACGAACAGGATTTCGGTGGGATTGACGCGCTTCTTGATATCGGCGACTTCCTGCATCATCTGCTCATCGATGGAGAGACGTCCCGCCGTATCGATGATGATGACATTGCAGAGATTCTTGCGCGCGTATTCCAGCGACTCCTCGGCGATCTTGACCGGGTTTTTCTCATCGCCCGAGTACACCGGGATGTCAATCTGTCCGGCCAGCTGCTTCAGCTGTCCGATAGCCGCGGGACGATACACGTCACCTGCGACCAGAAGCGGCTGCCGGCCACTGCTCTTGAGATGCTTCGCGAGCTTGGCACTAAACGTCGTTTTACCGGAGCCCTGCAGACCCGCCACCATGATGATGGTCGGTCCCGTCCGCGCATAATTCAGATCCACACGCTCCGAGCCCATGAGCGAGACCAGCTCGTCATGCAGCACCTTGACGATCTGCTGTCCGGGCGTCAGGCTCTTGAGCACATCCTGCCCGAGCGCCTTTTCCTTTACATTTTCAATGAAATCCTTCGTCACCTGGAAGTTCACATCGGCTTCCAGCAGGGCACGGCGCACCTCCCGCAGGGTTTCGGAGACGTTGTCTTCCGAAATGCGGTGCTGCCCCTTTACGCGGCGAAGGGCATCTTCTAATCTGTCGGACAGTGCTTCAAACATATTCTTCTTGCGTACTGATTGTTTACAACCGTACTAGCTAAGAAAAATAAGGAAGTTACAGGAATTTTCCCAATGAGGGTGAGAAGGGAAATTACCCGATGAGGAGTCATGCAGGATTCTCGTCTCTTCCTCCAAATGATCGCTTATCTACCGAAGTACCTGGAAGGTGACATCACGAGTGTTTTCCCGGTATGTGAGTACGGCGATGTAGGTGCCGGGTGCGAGCGACGTGACATCGACGGAATGGTAATGCGTGCCGGAAGTGGATAAGCGATCGATCTCCGTGCGCAGCTGTCTGCCGAGGATGTCATAGAGCCGGAGCTGCACCGCCCCATGGGCCAAAATCGTTCTGCCAGTATGTCTGCGCGTCCGTTGTGGCGGACAACGTGCATACCATGAGAAAAAGCAAGTAGACAGATCTCATGCATACCCTCCAGGCTCTTGATGTCAATCAGCAATAAGTGGACACCAATAGCGTGAATCGGTTACGAAGCGACTGTCTGCAGGAATGATGTAAGAAAGAAAAGGATGGAATCAGTCCACTGCAATAACGGGAAGGGAAAGGTAGGAAGTCTGCGTGTCGGGTGCGGACAGCAACGTGCCGCGGACGACGCCGCGTTCGATGCGGTCGAGGCGCACGGGGAGGATGCTGTTTTCCATACCGGGCTGGTAAGGGATTTCAACGCGTACGTAGTTACTCGTGAAGCCGCCGATCATGCCGTGATCGTCGACTTTCTCGAACAGTACGTCCAGCGTGCGGCCGAGCTGGGACTGGTAAAAGGCGCGGCGCTTTTTCTGCGAAAGCGAACGCAGCATACGATTGCGTTCCGCTCGCTGCTTTGGATGCACCTGCTCCTCAATTTCCAGCGCATCCGTTCCGGGACGCTCCGAGTACGTGAACACGTGCAGGTATTCGAGTGGGATGTCCGTCAGAAATCGATATCCCTCCTCGAAGCGTTCGTCGGTTTCTCCCGGAGCGCCGACGATGACGTCGATGCCGATGCCGCAGTCGGGCACGGCGGTGAGTATCGCATCGATACGCTCGCGGAAACGGCGGGTGTTGTAACGCCGGCGCATGAGGCGCAGCACATCATCGCTTCCCGATTGCAGCGGGATGTGGAAGTGATTGCACATGCGGTCAGACTCCGCGGTCAGCCGGATGATGTCGTCGGTGAGCAGATTGGGTTCGATGCTGCTGATGCGCAGGCGAAAATCGCCGTCCAGCTCATTGAGCGCAAGCAGCAACTGGTAGAGATCCTCATCGGTGCCGCTTCCGAAGTCTCCGACGTTCACACCGCTCAGCACGATTTCCCGGAAGCCCTGGCCAAGAATGTGTCGCGCGTGATCGACAGTACGGGCAATGCTGTCGCTTCGGCTGCCGCCCCGGGCCATGGGGATGGTGCAGAACGAACAGCTGTAGTCGCAGCCATCCTGCACCTTCAGGAAAGCGCGAGTGCGTTCGTCTGCGTCCGCTGCCGCGGAGGGACCAAACTCGGTGACGTCATCCACATCATCGACGATGATGCGCGGACCCTGTTTCTCCAGTGCCGGATTGAGGTAGTCCATCACATGGAATTTCTCTTTCGAGCCAAGCACGAGATCCACGCCCTCAATGGAAGCAATCTCCTCGGGACGCAGCTGTGCGTAGCAGCCGACCACAATCACATAGGCATCGGGTGAACGCCTGAGTGCCTGCCGCACCAGCTTGCGCGCTTCAGCATCCGCCTTCGACGTCACCGAGCAGGTGTTGATCAGGACGACGTCACTGCTGTCCTTGAAATCAACAACGTCGAATCCCGCACCTGTAAACTGCTCACGCAGCGTCACGGTCTCGGTGTAGTTGAGCTTGCAGCCCAGTGTATGCATGCTTACGCGTTTCATAAGCCTGTAAAAAAGGAAAATTTCGCGGAAATAGAAAGGCAGGACGAACGCCCTGCCTTCCATTCTCCGTGTTCGCCGTTGCTACTTATGCATGATCTGTTCTTTCAGCGACCATGCGATAGAAAGGACTTCGCTCTTACTCTGATCGTCGATTTCACGTCTTTCGCAGACGGCCATGATGTCGTCGACGACGTGCATGTACTCCGCCTCGCTGATATTCATACCGCGATGCGTCGTTTCCATGTCCCGTCCCTTGTACGCTGCCGGTCCCCCACTGCCCATACTAAAAAAATCAACGGTGTGTTTTTTTATCTGGGAAAGGAGTTCCGGCTTCTCCTTATAGGGAAGAAAGCGCGCGGAGACTGCTGGATTGCTCATATGCTGGTCGACAATATCGTCGACGAGCGCGGTAATTCCCTCTGTGCCACCCAGGCGCGCGTACAGCGTATCCTGTGCTCTATTTTCCATTGCGTACTCCTCGATGTCTGTTGAACTGAATGTCACAGCAGCATGGAACACGATCACGGTCCGCGAACGTTGCTTCCTCATTGCGCATGGAGAATGATGCTGCGTTGACCTCAAATCTAACCGCACTGGCGTAATCGCGCTACAACGATTGAACCAGATGTTTGTACTATTCGATCAATACGATGGGACGGGACATTTCGGCAGCGTCAGACAGTCGAGATATGCGCGAGCTGTGCGGCGTAATGTGATGGGAGCAGGCCGTACTTCTTTTTAAAGCATTTCGAGAAATAGGAAAGACTGCAGAAACCGGAAGCGAACGCGATTTCACTCAGCGTCCCTTCACGTCTTTCGATGGAGCAGGCCGCTTTCTCGAGGCGGTAATCCTGCATGAATCGACTCGGCGCGCGTCCGGTGACTGCGATGGATTGGCGATACAGTTGAGACGTACTCAAACCAAGTTCCTTCGCGATCTCGGCGTTCTGCAGCTTCGGTTCAGTCCAGACGCGTGCAGCGACCTCCGTTAGTGCGATGAGAAACTGCTGCTCAGTATCGTTGAGCACACGCATGCCGGCAGGAAGTCCCAGCGCCTCGCTCCCGGCATATTCGTAGACGGATGGGGCGAGCAGCACTTCACCTTTCCTGGCATGATCGCTGAGCAGGGACGCACTGCGTACCGCATCGCCGAATAATTCCGAACTCTCCGTCACCGGGACTCCTGCGCTGAGACCGATGCGAGGCACCGCACCGATGGCGATCCCTTCAGAATCGGCAGAAAAGAAGTGCCGGATTTCCATTGCACAGGTGATCGCCTCCGCCAGGAGCGAAAACGATGCAATGAATTTATTTCCCGCATGTTCGACCTCCCTGCCACCATGCCGGGTCACAATATCAGAAATTCGTCCTTTTGCAGCCATACTTCGGGATGCCTGGTCTGCCGACATCTTAAGCTGAGACGGGCTGCGCGTATCGAGGCTGAGAATGGTGCGAAGTGCAGGTTCGATGATCTCCGTTGTCACGGGTTCTGTGCCTGCTGGCGTCTCGGGATCCTGTATTCTTCCGAGGAATGCCTCGATCGTATCACTCTCTACCTGGAGAATCAGATGTGGAATCAGGCCATGCGCGCTGTCGTGCATGGCCTGCACCGCCTGCGCATCCGGCGCCTCTATCAGACAGAACGCTGTCCCACGGGCTTCATCGAACCAGTAGGTTATGGCTCTGCAATTGTAGCGGTCCTGGATGTCCAGATCTTTCTGGTGCGCATGTGCCACATCCGCTGCTGTCGCACCGGGTACATCGTGGCGATCCATAAAAATTGGCATACTGTGTCGATTCCGGTCACCAACACACCCGTATACCGCTCTGCATGGAGCGTCATAAGGTATGCGTGGTTTCCCGAGGCCCTTTCAGGTACTATGAATACTGTCGTAAAGGATAGCCCCTGAACCGGTGAGAAACAACATCGGTCTACGCAACGGGTGTCGACTGACGCGCACTGCGTCAGTTAGCGCTCCGAGATCATGAAGGAAACGTTCACCCGAGCGCGGATGGCAATTTTCCCGAGGGCGATACTTTCCTGCACACCGCTCTCACCGCTGGTGATGTTCTGCATCACGTTCTGCGACATGCCCCTTGCCCGGCCATGGCCCCAGCTGTTCCAGTATGTGACCGGAGAACCGCTGTAGGTTTCGTCGATGCGCAATGGTGAGCCTAGCTGCTGTCCCATCACAGTCGCCATCTTTTCTGCTTTCTCCTTTGCTGCCAGCAATGCCAGTTCGCGTGCTTTTTCCCTGTGTTTTTTGAATTCGGTAGTCTGAAAATCGATACCGTGGATGTAGTTGACACCCGCTTCCAGAACGCGTGTGATCACGTTTTCGACAGTTTCCACGCGACGCACGGTGAGTGCCACGGTGTTGCGCACGAAATACCCGAGGAAATTCTCCTTGCGATATCCATCCCTGTAGCGCGGTTCTATACTGAGATGATCCGTCTGGATATCAGTATCCTCCACCCCTTCCCTGCGTGCCGCGTCGATGGCATCCTCAAGGATGTCGTTGTTTTTCTCCTTGGCAGTGGTGATATCCATATCCGAGGTTTCAATGCCAAGTGTGATGATAATTTCATCAGGCACCACGTTCACCACCGCGTCACCACTTACGTTGATCTGTCGGTAATCGTCATTTCCCATGCTCCCCTGAGCTGTCGCAGCAGAGGCAGCCAGCAGCAGAGCAAGTATCAGGATGTACGCTTTCATGTTTTCTCCTTCCGATATATGAATATTCCTCGGACACGCATTCGTCCATCCTTCGCACCCCGAACACCACTCTGCCAAACCGGTCGGCACGGTTATGCCATCGCCAGCACGGCACTGCTCGCCGCGAGCAGGAGAGCGACCGGCGTCATGATGCGTTTTTCCCAGATGCTTCGGGAAGCGAGATTTCCCGCAACGCTCAAAAGAAAGATGCCGGCAAACACCCAGAACGAAATCGAAATCAGTTGCTCGTTACGAAAGCTCTCATACATCCCGGCACGCTCCAGCACGCACAGAATACCGTACAGATAAATGATCACGGCTGCGACACTACCGATGCGCAGTGTCCACGGGAGACGTACGTATTCACCTCCCCAGGCGAGGTGGCCGAATGGCAGCCCCAGGGCGAGCAAGGACTGGAAGACAGCCAAAGCGGAGAAGAGCAGCAATGCCGTCCACGCTGCGAGTTCGATGACGGGAGGCGGCGGCATCAGTGCTGCCACCGTGAATACGTAATAACTTCAGGTATCATCGAGGTGCTCTGTCGCGTACGCGGTGGTGATTTCGTCAGGCATGGGTGCGGGACGACCGGATTTCAGATTAATGAAATACCCTTTCTGCTGTGCGCGGCAGTGTACGATGTTGCCCTGTGTGATTTCAAAGGCCATCGTCCATTTGGTGCGTCCAGCCTCGAGTATCCAGGCCTCGCCGTGCGCACTGTCCTGCATGGTCAGGGGACGCAGGTAATCGATGTGCGTCTGCGCCATCACCGGTGAAATGTCGCGCGCGAGGAGTCCCGCCAGCGGTGCATATTTCTCAAGGAACAGCGTTCTGAGGTCCTCGAGCCAGCGCACATAGGTAATATTGCTGACATACCCCATGCCGTCAACGTCATAGAGTTTGATCAGAAAATCTGTCGTTACGCAAAGTGGACGTGCGTCCATCCCGTCTCCAGTTGTTTTTTCGGGTAATATACAAAACACGGCGATCCCTCATGCCGGATCGCCGTGCAATTTGAATCGATTGCTTTCAGGAAAACGCCGCAGCCGAGAAGCGCAAAGAATGCTCACGAATATCTGCGGGCCAGTCGGCGATGTATTCCGCGAAACGCTCCCTGTCATCGGCGTACAGTGCCCGCAGCGCCTCCTCATAGCCGGACAGGTCGCCGCCCAACGCATTCATGAAGCGGTAGGTGATATCCTGTGCGCGTCGCATGCGATCACGTCCGCTGTTGTCCTTTCGTGCCGCCTCGACCAGCTTTCGCAGAGTAACGGAAGCTCCTCCCGGCTGGGAAGACAACCATTCCCAGTGCCGCGGCAGCAGCGTCACTTCGCGGGAAACAACGCCAAGTTTCGGCCTGCCGGGGCCACGCTGCGTCGTTTGATGCACTTTCTGCATATTCTCGGCACCGGTATTATGCACTTTCTGCATATTTTCTTCCCCACCATTATGCAGTTTCTGCATATTCGCCTCCGCGGCACGCTCTTCGAGTCTCGCAAGCACATCTTCAATATCCCCTCGGAAATCGATTTCCACGATACGTGCATCCGCCTCATCGAGTATCATGATCGAGGCATCCGGGTTGCGATCGGTGTATTCCTTCATCTCCCGCGCAACCTGCAGCGTCTCTCCCCTCGCGATACAGCGGTCTTCTGCAAACACCATGCAGCGTTCTGCAATCTGCGTATACATCATTCGTCTCCTTTAATTCAATATGATACACAAATATACCCGGGTAAAATTACAAATGCAATATTACCCGGGTATAAATATGTCTGCAGGATAATGAAAAAGCCGTCCATTCCGAGGTGGAGTGGACGGCTTTTTCGCGAGTTCCGCGACGAGATGATTACATGTCGTCGAAGTTGAGATCTTCCGGACGAACGTCCGTGCTCTCAGCGTCAGCGGCGTTGAGCAGTCCGTGTGAGGCAAGGTAGGCTTCGAGGGCCTCGGTATCCTTGTCCTTGAAATACTCGACGACGGAGAGGACAATCTTCTTGTTCTCCTTGTCGAATTCGATCACGCGGAGCGGGAGGCTGTCGCCTTCCTTGAAGTTCTCGGGGATGTTCTTGACCTGCTTGGTGGCCAGCTGCGAGCTGGGAACGAAGCCATCGACGCCTGCGGGCAGTTCGACGATGACGCCCTTCTCGATGAGGCGCACGATTTTGCCTTCGGTGTCGGTGCTGACAGCGAAGAGGGTCTCGAAGTTATCCCAGGGATTGTCCTGCACCTGCTTGTGACCAAGCGAGATGCGGCGCTGATCGGTATCGATACCGAGAATGACGACGTCGATCTTGTCGCCCTTCTTGACCAGTTCTCCCGGGTGGCGGATTTTCTTCGTCCACGACAGGTCACTGATATGCACGAGTCCGTCCACGCCCGGCTCCAGCTCGACAAAGACGCCGAAGTTGGTGAGGTTGCGGACCGTACCGGTATGCTGGGTACCGACGGGGTATTTCGCGATGAGATTGGACCAGGGATCCGGCTCGAGCTGCTTCATACCGAGGGAGATCTTCTTGTTCTCCACATCGAGGTTGAGGATGACGGCATCAACCATCTGTCCCATACTCACAACCTGGGAAGGATGCTTGATATGCTGCGTCCAGCTCATTTCGGAAATATGGATGAGGCCTTCGATGCCCTTTTCGATCTCGATGAATGCACCGTAGTCGGCGAGGGAAACGACCTTTCCGCGCACCTGTGTGCCGGAGGGATACTTCTGATCGATGTTTTCCCACGGATGCGGCTGAAGCTGCTTCATACCGAGAGAAATGCGCTTCTTCTCCTCGTCGAAATCGAGCACGACGACGTTGACCGTCTGGTCGAGCTTGACGATTTCGGTCGGGTGATTGACGCGGCCCCAGGAGAGATCGGTGATATGCACCAGTCCATCCACACCGCCGAGATCGATGAACACACCGAAGTCTGCGATGGCCTTGACAATACCTTCGAGGATCTGCCCCTTCTCGAGACTGTCGAGAATGGCTTTGCGCTGACCGGCGATCTGCTCTTCGATGATGGCCTTGCGGCTGACAACGATGTTTTCTGCCGGCTGATTGATCTTGACCACGCGGACATCGAGGGTTTTGCCGAGATAGGCGTCGAAGTCGCGCACGGGACGAATGTCGATCTGCGATCCGGGAAGGAAGGCGTCGACGCCCATGAGGTCCATGACAATACCGCCCTTGATACGACGGATGCAGCGGCCCTGCAGGATTTCGTCGCCATCGTAGGCTTTCTGAATACGCTCCCAGATACGCACAAAGTCTGCGCGCTTACGGGAGAGAATGACGTTCCCGTCCTTGTTCTCGACGGACTCGAGGAACACTTCCACGGTGTCGCCGACATTGAGTTCGGAGGCGTTCGAGAATTCGTCGGTGTCTACAATGCCCTCGGACTTGAAGCCGATATCGATCGTGACATAATCCTTGGTAAGATGCACGATGCGACCTTCGATGATCTCACCCTGCTTGAGCGAGGTCAACGTGCCTTCGTACATCGAACGCATCTCGTCAAATTCTTTCTTTCCGTACTCGCTGTCTTCGACGACAGTACCGACGGTTTTGACGATCACATCGTCCTGGGCGGTCTCCTGCTGCGACGCGGGCGCGGCGGCCGTGGTCGTCTCTTCAGCAGTGTTCTGGGTTTCTTCTGACATAAGTCTCCTTGGTTCGAGAATCACTTCGCCGTGTCCTGTCTTCCGTGCCACCAGGGGAAGCAGCATCGCGGGAAGCGTGAATTATTCTTTTGTTCAACAGTAATGAGTTTATGGTGGCGGTCTCGTTCGGCGCAGCTGCGCGTGGCGCAATCGCGCCTTCTGTTGTCCGCTGCATTCCTTGAATCAGGGTCAGCTGGACGGGACAAATCTTGTTTCGATCACTTCTTTCACATTCTGCATGAGCCAGTGCGGCGTACTCGTCGCGCCGCTGATGCCCACGGATTCGGCGCCTTCAAACCACGCCGGGTCAATTTCACTCACGTCTTCAATGAAATACGTATGCGGGTTCGCTTCCTTGCTGATATTGAACAGCACCTTGCCGTTCGAGCTTTTGCGACCCGCCACGAAAATCATCACATCATTCGCTGCCGCGAATTCCCGCAGCTTTTTGTCACGGCCAGAAACCTGTCCGCAAATCGTGTCCTTCGCATGAAAGTCCGTCGCGATTTCCTCCATGCTGCCTTCAGCAAACTCGGCGACACGCTCGCGCAGGTAGGCGCGAATATCACTGAAGGACTGCTTGTCCATCGTCGTCTGCGAGAATAACACCGTCCGACGGTCGAGATTCACCAGGCTGCGTGCTTCGTCGAGCGACTTGATCACAACGCACTGGTCGTTGGTCACACCGCGCAACCCGATCACTTCCGCATGTTCGCGCTTTCCGAAAATCACGATCTGCCACCCTTCATCGTAGTACTTCCGGATGCGCTCCTGCAGCTTGGTGACGATCGGACAGGTAGCGTCCACCAGTTCAATGCCGCGCTCACGCGCTTTCCGGTACGTCGCGGCCGGTTCACCGTGCGCGCGGATCAGCACCTTCGTGCCGTCAGGCAACTCCTCAATCTGCGCATGATCGATCGTACGCATGCCCAGCGCATCGAGTCGTTCAATTTCCTTCGGATTGTGAATGATGTCACCGAGGGATACGAGCTGCGCTCCTTCGCGGAGCTCCTCTTCAGCTATGTCTATCGTTCGAACCACACCCCAGCAGAAGCCGGCGGTCGGGTCAATATGCACTTCCATCAGTCGTTTCCTTTCCGGTAGAGATCGAGACGTTTCTTAACCAAACTCAGAATCATCAAAACCTGTTCATCGATGCTCGTATTCGTCGTCTCTACCTCTATCGCATCATCTGCCTTGCGCAGCGGGGAATGTTCGCGCGCGGCGTCATTACGATCACGTTCTTCAATTTCACGGCGAATCGTATCGAGATCACCGGAAATCCCCTTCTCCTCCAATTGCAGTTTGCGCCTTTCGGCCCGGGTTGCAGCATCCGCCACCAGGTAAATCTTGCAGGGAGAATGCGGAAACACCACAGTGCCAATATCGCGTCCCTCGAGAATTGCACCGGCACCGCCTTCGGCCGCCTTGCGCTGCAGCTCAACCATCGCCTCCCGAACGCACGGAATGGCGGAAATATCACTGGCCGCCTTGCTCATTTCCTGCGTACGAATATGCGCTTCGACGTTCTCACCGTTGAGCAGCGTGTGCTGCTCCCCGCCCTTGCGCTCGAGACGGATATCCACCTCGGGAAGTAATGCGCAAATGGCATCGGTATCGGAAATGGACACACCCCGCTGCCTGGCATACAGTGCAACCGCACGATACATCGCTCCGGTATCCACATAAATGAACCCCAGCTCGCTTGCCAGCGCCTTCGCCGTCGTCGTCTTCCCACTGCCCGCGGGACCATCGATGGCGATAATAAACGGGAGATTTTCAGTCCAATTCTCCATAAGACCATAAATATACAACTTCCGGTAGTCCTGAGCAATCGGGGAGGGAACACAGACAAAACGGATTAGACGGATCAGGACAGAACACAGATCACACCGATGTAAACGGATTTTCACGGAGATAGGGGAAAGCACTTTTTACAACCTCCGTGAAAATTCGTGAAAATCTGTGTAACCCGTGTTCTGCCCTGATCCGCTTCATCCGCTTTGTTCGTGTTCCCATTGAAGGAGTTGATCGGGTTGCGTTTTATGTTTAACTTCAGGCAAATGGTGTAATGTGCTTAATTACAACTATTTTGCTCGCCTTTTCGCAACGGACGCGGAGCTGACGATGAGTCTGCGGCAGATTCGATCCACTCTCACATGTTTGATGTTTTTCACGCTTTCCGTTCCTCTGCATGCGCAGGTGCATGCGGCGTTCACGGTTGATGTGGATTCGGGGGCTGCGCCGCTCAGTGTGCAGTTTTTCGACCAGTCCACCCCGTCGGATTCCGTGATCTGGCGCGGCTGGGATCTCGATGACGACGGCATTGCCGATTCGCAGGAGAAGAATCCGTTCTTCACGTATGAGACTCCGGGACGCAAGTCCGTCACCCTCGTGGTGCAGGACAGCAGCGGATACGATACTGCGCGATATGTGGATTTCGTGGAGGTTGCTCCCGTAGAGGAAACTGACATCGCCGTGAGTATTCACGTGGTGGAAAAGAACACGCCTATTGTGAAATTCGTCGAACTCTGGGGATATGCAGGCAGCGCTTCGCCTACACCGCAATCCCCCGTCTCCCTCCGTATGCCGGTGGACACGAATGGCATTGCCAACTTCTACAAGGGAAAATTCCTCAATGTGCTTTCCCAGAACATGACCGACCTGCTGCTGCTGGATGCAGATATGCACGTCCTCGGGAAAATCGGTTTCTGGTATCCGCTCAAGGATTTCATTCGCGGACGAAGAAAAGATGCTTATGTGATACTCCATCGCGACCTGGTCTCGTACCAGGATCATCCACGCGAGACCTCCGCATCTTCGCAATGGGTATTTCCACGCTATCTCAGATTCCCCTGGCAATACGGCGCCGATCTGCATACGCTCGCGATGAGCGGGGATGCGGTGCAATATCCGCTGTATCAGACAACCATGCTGCTTCCCCCTCTTTCTGCTGACAGTGGTGCGGCAGGGGCGGAACAGTTTCGCACGGACAATATTCGCCATGATCGGGTTCCTTTCGTACTGTTGCATGGACGAGGACGAACGGATCCCGCCTGGGGTGCCGATGAGGATATCATCTTTCCCTCCGACACTTTGGATGCAGATTTCAACGGCAAACGTGACTACGCATACACTTCGTATCCCGCGCGCCTGCAGCGACGTGACCACAATCATGCCGACCGTTTCGACGTGTGGCAGTACTGCTATCCCCCGGACCAGAACTGGGAGGAAAGCGGTTTCCTTTTCGCGCGCGATCTTGAGCTGCTGCTGTCAATGTATGACACCACGGTGGCTACCGCAGCGGCGCAGGGTATGGGGGGACTCGTTCTCCGCTCCTACCTCGAAGGTACCGCACGCAATTGGACGTACTTCCAGGCTGAAACTGCACCGGTTTCATTCCGGAATGATATCTACAAAGTTGTCTTTCTCGGCACCCCGCATGCGGGACAGTTGAGGGCGGGACTCGCATACGCAGCACCTGAGGAAATGCAGTTCCCGAATATCATGGACCGCTACGCGCCGGCACTGCGTGAGCTGATGCCGGGACGCGATGCGCTACAGCGTCTCTCACCGTCGTCATTTCCTGCAGGTGTCGAAGCTTTGAATATCGCAGGCAGTGCACCAGCCGTCAATCCCCCACTCCCTGTTGAATCCGCCCTGCATGACGACGGCAGCACCGCGCTCTCCTCGGCCATGCTCCCCGCAGCGCGCACTGCCAACGGCATACTCGCGGGTATGGCGTCAGAAGCACTGCAGACACCGGACGATGCGACAGGTCGACTTGCAGCACCGGATCCTGATCTGCTGCCTGGTCTGCTCTACGGCTTTACGCTCAGCGACAGCACCCTTGCAGATCAGATCGGTGAATTCCTCGTGTACAATGCGCCCGATACGCTGCGCTTCTCTTCTGCTCTCTACCAGCCGCCGTTCGCGCTGTCACTGCATACCGATGTAGGGATTCCTTCGGTCACGCTGCAGTTGCATTCCGGCGGGAACTGGCCGGTGAATGGGACCATGCGTCTCCGTCTCGATGTGAGCGCAGGCAATCGTCTGTTCGCGGAGGATCTTTCGCACTATGAAGCGCTGAGTGACGCCGGACTGTTTCTCTATCCATCCACCATGTATTTCGGCAGCGACCCTGTGACGCAGCAGGCTGGCACCGGTGCGACGACCTTCATACCGGTTTCCCGCGCAGGAGCGGAGCATCCCTTCCGCGGCGGTGCGCTCACCCTCAGCGGATATGGCTGGCAGCTCCCGGTACAGCAGCAGAGCATCCTGCCCGATCCCGTACTCAGTCGCATGGACAACCTCGGGCGGCGATTTGATCTGGCGCGTCCCGCAGGAGACATCGTCATGCTCTGGTCGCGCGAGCGCCGCAATACGCTGCAGATCTCCACGCATGAAAGTATGCTGCTCGATACGCGCCATCCCCTGCAGGCGCTGGAGCCTGACGCGATTTCATCACTCCTGGAAATCGAAACCGATTGCATGACGCAGGCACTGAGTGTAATTATCGATTACAGCGGGAGTACGGGGGATCCCGGCATCGCACTGCTCGCACCCGACGCCAGCATGGTTACACCCGCCATGGCCAATGACACGTCGGTATTCGCGACGGAATCCGCCGCATTGAAAATGAAAGCGCTGACAGTCATCGCACCGCAGTCGGGCAGCTGGCTGCTCCTGATCGACGGTGTCGCCATGCTTCCCCAGGGCGTGCGGGCCGCCGTTGAGCACGACAATATGCAGAATCTGCATATACGTCTGCAGCCGCGGGATGCACTGTCTCGTGAATCCGCTGTCGTCAGTGTCGCGCTCGAAGGTGGCCCGGCACTTACGCAGCAGAACGCGACACTGGTGCTCGTCGACAGTGCGGATACGCGCACACCGCTTCCTCTTCGGGACGACGGTACCGCACCTGATACACTGGCCGATGATGGTGTCTTCACGGCCGGTCTCACGCTCCCGCGCGCCGGCACTTATCACTTTGAAGCCTACTATGACGCGCAGTCCAGCAGTTGCGCGATCCGACGCGACGCCATGCTTCCGCTCCCGCTCGCACCATCGCTTGAACTGCTTTCCCCACTCGGTGGCGAAGTGCGGCAATCCGGCACGGTGCTTCCCGTGCGCTGGCAGGGTGAGCGTCCCACCGAGATTTTCATCGATCTCTCCACCGACAGCGGTGCCTCCTGGTCACAGATTGCGGGTCCGCTCGCCGTCGATGCCGGTGCATGGCAGTGGACACTGCCGGCGCTGACCTCGACGCATTGCCGCGTGCGTGTGCGCGCAGCAGGTAATCCGGCGTTGACCGACGAGAGTCCCGAAGATTTCACAATCTACGAGCAGCCCGTTGTGCAGGTTGTGGCACCGGATGGCGGAGAAGAATGGCGCGTGGATACTGAACACAGGATTCGCTGGGAAAGTATTGGCGTCTCTGCGCTCGACCTTGCCTATTCAACGGACAATGGCAACACCTGGCTGCCCATCGAAAGTGGTGTGCAGGCGGCGATGCGCGAATACGCCTGGCGCGTCCCCCTGACGCCTTCGGACCACTGCCTGCTGCGCGCCGCAAGTCATGACGATCCGTCCATCTTCGACCGCAGTGCAACGACATTTCGTATCACACCGATCCCCGCCGTCGAAGTGATATCCCCCAATGGGGGCGAGCAGTGGCAGATCCGCACCGTACAGCGGATTCGCTGGCAGAGTGCGGGAATTGACAGCGTGCGCCTGCTCTTCAGCGACAGCCTTGGGACGGCGTGGGAAGAGATCGGCCGTACAACGGCGGTTGTCGCCGAATACGACTGGAGCGTGCCCGATCGCATTTCCGACCTCTGCATGCTGCGCATCGAGGCGCTGGACGTACCTGGCATCTCTGATGAGAGTGATGGTGCATTTTCCATCACCCCGGAGCCATACCTCAACCTGGTCAAACCGGACGGCGGTGAGCGTTGGGAGATCGGGACGACGAAGCTCATTCTGTGGGAAAGCGCAGGCATTTCCTCGATCGACATCGAATACAGCACAGACAACGGGGCATTCTGGAAAACCGTCGCAGTCAATATTGAAGGCGGATTACACCGGTATTCCTGGATCGTTCCCGTTGAGCCCTCTGAGCACTGCCGCATCCGAGTGCGTGATACATACGACAGCACGCGTGTCGACGTCTCGGCCCAACCATTCGCAATCAGTGAATCGCTCACGCGTCCGACGCTCTACGCCCCGACGGATGCATCTGAAGGCGTTTCCACAATCCCGCGGTTCCGCTGGATTCCCTTCGCCGGAGCAGTCAGCTACCGGCTGCAGGTTACGAGCGACCCGGCAATGTCTTTCTGGACGCTCGATGAACAGGTTGTGGGTGTCTCCAGCTTCCAGTCACCTGAGCTCGACCGCAATACCCGGTACTACTGGCGCGTAAAAGCAATGCGTGCTGATGCGACAGAGAGTGAATGGTCGGTGGTGTGGAGTTTCCGTACAAGCGGTTCAACGCTTGCAGCGCCGGTGCACGAGGCACCTCCTGACGGCGCACTTGGCCAGTTCGAGACGACCAGCCTCTCCTGGTACGCCGCCGAGAATGCAAGCGGGTATCAACTGCAGGTCGCACGCGACGAGCAGTTTACGGATCTCGTCCTCAATGAAAGTGGACTGACGGGACTCTCCTACACGGTGGCCGGACTCTCACACGAAGACGATTACTGGTGGCGGCTGCGTTCGGGCAACACCGGATCTGCTGCTTATTCCGACTGGTCTCGTCCATGGAAGTTCAGTACCGCTCCGCCACCACCCCGTCAGCTCACCCCGTTTGACGGACTCCCGGACATCCCGGTCAATGCTCTGCTGCAATGGTATCCGACAGATGGGGCCCGTGCCTACCACCTGCAGGTGGCGATCGACAACAGCTTCGCCAACATCGTGTTCGACAGTACAAACATTCGTGGCACCGCGGTGTATGTGCGCAATCTCAAGAGCTACACATTTTACTGGTGGAGACTCAATGTGACGACGGGACGCGGCACAAGCGATTACAATACTCCGTGGCGCTTCCGCACCATTGATCTTGGCACAGGTATCGACATGCTCCCGGATGAGCAGGGATTTCATATCATAGGACTGTGGCCGCAACCGGCAAGGGGTGGGCTCGTGCATGTAATGCTGCACAGCGAAAACAATGCGAAAGTCATCCCCGCTCTCTACGACATGCTCGGGCGACTCAGAAAAACCTTCCCCGCTGAGCATGTGGAGACCGGTACTGCTTTGCTGCAGCTCAACTACGGTCAGCTTCCACCAGGCAGCTACATCCTGCGACTTGTTTCCGGAACCTGGCAGAAGCAGGAACTGCTTCACCTGCAGTAACCTGACAGAACATCACCGCACACATAAACGCAAACGGCTCCCCTCGGGGAGCCGTTCTGTATTCACAACTAATGGACTGCCTAAGGTTTGACCACGGCAAGCTTTGCTGTCGCAGTTTCAGCACCATTGGGAGAGGCAGCAACGACGAAGTACACACCGGATGCGGCATATTCGCCATTTGTTGTCCTGCCATCCCAGAATCCCACACGTCCACCAGGCGAGGTAAGTTCTGCCACGAGATTTCCTGAAACGGAAAGAATCTTGATAACAGCGCCTTCGACGAGCCCATCGATCATCACGCGGTCATCGAGACCGGGTTTGAATGGGTTCGGAGAAACAACCAGATCGGTGAATCCGGCAACCGGCTGCACGTACGGTGTCACGACGCTGGAGAGTCCGCGTGCCGTGGCGATATATGCCACCCCGGTTTGCGGGTGAATGCAGATGGTCTGAATATCATTATCCAGCAGCGGACTGTTGTCCACATCATACTGTGCGAGGATATCGCTTCCGTCAGCGGAAAGCACGAACACACCTTCTTTCGTACCTATCCACTTGTTGTTGACCGGATCAATGGCAATGCTGGTGACATACTGTCCCTCGATATTACAACGCGTGTTGAAACAGGTCGTGGAAACACGATCCGGCTGTGTTGGATCAAACACCGTGCGCAGTCCCCGGTCCGTACCTATCCATACATCCCCCAACAGATCCACCGCAACCGCGGTAACATCAGCATCCGCGTTGATGGCGTTGGCATCATTGGCACGCAGTTTGGTCCACGTATCGTCGGCGATCACCGTCGGTGTATAGTTGTCATTGAGAAGGTACACTCCGGTGAAAACGGGATCGTCGACGAGTACCCATTTCTGATCGAACTGATCGATGGTCAGCGCTGTCACGGCAAGTGGGGTGGGTATGACGGTGTTCGAGACGAAGCTCCAGGCACCCTGCGGCGAACGATATCCGAGAAGGTATGTGGGAGAAATGAAATGCAGTGTCCAGACTCCCCCACTGTTGTCTACCCGCACCGATCGCACCGCTTCGAATTCCGGATCTGTATCGATACCGGGGAAACCAGGAACGCTGCTGTGGTCGTAAGCCGTGAACACTCCGTTTGGATTCAGTTCGAGTACCCCTTCTCCCCAGGTAGCGAACCACATCGTGCCGTTCACTCCGGCAGCAACATCTGTGACCGCATTCGTTTTCATTTCCGGATGTGAATCGGTGGAATAATTTGTCCAGTCAGTACCGTCGAAACGGTAGATGCCATTGCCGCCACCAGCCGTACCGGATGCAACCCACAGCATCCCATCATTTCTGTCGACCGCCATCGCCTGAATGAAATTCGAGTTCGGGCCGTCCGGTCTGCGGAAATCCCAGGCGCTGCCTTCTGCGTAGCGGGCAATCCCATGATTGGACGCGAGTACGATATCGCCGCTGTCCATACGCACATCAGTAAGCAACGTCCCCGTGGGATAATGCGGCAGGTTGACGCTTTCGCCAATCGGCACAACACCGCCATCCTGACGAACCCGGTACAGGCTGTAATTCATCAGCAAGAGCGCTTCGTCACCATCCTCCCTGAGGCGAACCACTTCACCTCCGGGCAGTGCGCCCACAAATTCAACCCACTGACGCCCGTCAAATCTGTACAGTTTCGACTTCGTTGCGAGCAACGGCGTTCCACCGATTGCAGACAGAGCCGTTATCTCGCCAAAATCTCCGCTGCCCGTTCCGGTATAGACCGTCCAGTTCGCGGGATCTTTCAGATTGATGTTGTTGAGGTCACCAACCGCAACTCCTTCGTGTGTCGCGACCCAGAGTTTCTGTCCTGAAAAATACATGCCGACGATCGGCAACTGCGCACGCAGACTCCCGAACTTCTGCCAGGTATCGCCAAATTCCCTTTTCACATGATCGAACACCGCCACACCGAACTCCGTCCCGATATACGCGAGTCCGTCATGCATTGTAATGGAAGTCACACCACGACTGGGATACTCCGTTGCACGTTGAATATCGGAGATTTCATACCAATCGCCGGACGCTTCACGCACATTGATCATACCATTGCTGGCGCCGGCGATGATGGCACCATCCGCGGTTCGCGAGATTGCCATGTAATCGATGGCGGAAAGCCCGTCCACATTGGTGAAACGGGTATACGTTCCGTCTGTTTCAAGAAATACACCGCCACTTGACGCGGCCCAGAGTCCATCGTCCCCGATGACAAAGTCACGGACATTCTTCATATCCGTATAGGTGTGCCACGTCCCCACCTGCGCAGCAGCGCTTGTGGACAGGAGGAGAAGCAGCAATACTGCGCGCTTCATACGTGTCCTGTATAAATGAAGATTACTGTCCGTCGATAGCTGCAAACAGGTTCAGCATTTCCATCGAAGTCAGGGCTGCTTCCCAGCCCTTATTGCCCTGTTTCAATCCGGCACGCTCGAGTGCCTGCTCGGTCGTGTCCGTTGTCAGCACCCCGAATGCGATGGGAATGCGGCTCTCCATCGAGAGGTTCGCAATGCCCTTGGTCACTTCAGCAGCGATATAATCGAAATGGGGAGTCGCGCCCCGTATCACTGCTCCCAGGCAGATAATCGCATCGTACTTCTCGCTGTCGACGAGCTTGCGTGCGACAAGCGGCAACTCAAACGATCCCGGACAGTAGAGAACATCGATTTGCTGCTCTTCGGCACCATGCCGCGTCAAACAGTCGATCGCACCGTCAACGAGCCGACGTGTGATGACGTCGTTGAACCTGCTGGCAACGAGTGCGAACTTGAACGCTCCCGCCTTGAGGTCGCCCTGAATGGGTGTGAACATGGAATCCTCGTGTACTATTGAATAAAGAGTCTGCGTTTCATGGCCTGCACGATATCAGCGCCAACGGTGTAGGTCCCGAAGTTCTGATAGTCGTTGCGTTTACCGCCGTGGAAATCCGACCCACCGCTTTCCAGCAGGAAGTACGTCGACGCGATGCCGCGGAAGTACCGTTCCCTGTTGGCGTCGTGGGCGGGATGCACCACTTCGATGCCGTCAATTCCCGCTCGAATGAGGTAGGAGAGATCCTGTTCGCCGATATACCACCCGGGATGCGCGACAGTTGATATGCCGCCCGCATTGGCGATGATTTCGACTGCATCCTCGGGAGAAATCTTGTACTTGGGTTCGAAGGCGGGACCGCGATCGCCGATATACTGCTCAAACGCCTCTGCATATTCGTTGGTGAGTCCTTCATCGAGCAGCGCCGCCGCAATATGCGGCCGTCCGACCGCTCCGTGTCCCGCATGTTCGAGCACAATATCGAAGTCCAGCGGAAGATCCATATCATTGAGCTTGCGCACGATGCGCTCGGCGCGGATGAACCGTTCCTTGCGAAGGAACTCGAGCGTGTCTCGAAGCTGTCTGTTGTCGGGATCGAACATATACCCGAGAATGTGAATATCCTTGGTTCCGAGAGTGGAACTTAACTCCACGCCCGGAATCACTTCAATCCCAAAATCCTTCGCTGAATGTACGGCCTCCGCGATGCCGTCGATGTTGTCGTGATCGGTGATGCTGAGTACTTCAATGCCGACTTCGTGCGCACGGGTCACCAGCTCCTTCGGCGACAATGCGCCGTCGGAGTAGTAGGTATGCGTATGCAAGTCGACTTTTCCTGTCATGACTCAGGGAACAGGTGAAAGGGATCGCGGATCAAGGACAGAATTTCATTCATCAAAAAGACGATAGATGAAATATCCCAGTCCCAGCTGCAGGAGCGCCAGGGAGATGCCAGCGTAAATATCGTACTTTTTCGTTTGAGATAGTAGTTCCTCGTCTCCTGTCGAGAGGTAGGAATCGTATTTCGCATCGGCTTCCTGTTTAAGCATCACCGCGGCAACACCAGCAAGCAGACCTACTCCGGCAGGAACGAGAATGTCTGCAGCGGGAAGATGGAATCCGCTTCCGTTCCTCTGCACCTCACCATGCATCGCTTTCTCCTGCAGGGGCTGCAACATGACCAGGGCGCTTGCACGTGTTGTGCTCCTGGGATCAAAATCAACGCCCAGATAGCCGACAGCTTCGAGACGCAGGGTACCTGCCTGCCTGTCCACATCCAGCGGTGTTCTGCCGAGCAGCGAATCTCCGCGGTATACCGCAGCGCCATGCGGCAGGCTGCGCAGCTGAAACGTATTCTTGAATCGCAGCAGAACCACGCCTTCACCTGCATGAAGCGGCGCGTTCGGAAGGCGCTGCACCTGTGCATTCCAGGCACTGCGCGAGGGGAAATACACCCGCACGGAATCCCCATATCTGCGGTCGATGCGAAGCGGTGTGTGCCCGAGCAAAGAATCGCCCAAAAAAACATCCGCGCCGCAGGGTTCCGACTGCAGCGAGATGTATCCGCTCTGTGGTGGATCGATATCCTGTCCATGCGTCAGCATGGGAATGCAAAGGGTGAGCAATATGGGAATGAGATATTTCATCGATTACCTGTCGCCTTCGCTCCGACGTCCTCGATAGCTTTATCGCATCCGCTCATGACGGCTTCTCCATCCTCATCTGCAAGCACGATGCCGCGCGGTGTGAGCAGCGGGGCGGTTTCACTGCGCAGGGGGAGCGTCTCACAGACGGCAATCGCCCCGCTTTCGAGGTCGATGCGCAGCAGTATTCCTTTTCTGAGAAGCTGGTACACGGTGTTGCCCAGCAGCAGGGGCGCCGCACCGGGCAATTCGCCGATCTCCGTGCTCTGCAGGATGGTGCCACTCTGTGGATCAACGACGAGCAGGGTTCCGTCTGAGAGCGCAAGAACAAGGCGTGCGGAGGTCACGGCCGCTGGATAGTATACCGGTACGCCCGTTTCCAGTTCCCAGAGTTTCTGTCCACTGTGAAGATCAATAGCGACCACGCGCCCCTCATGATTCGCGGCGAAAACCCGTGGGCCCTGTATTACCGGACCGGCCTGCACTGCGGCGAAGGTCGGCTCGCGCCACATTGTTTCACCTGTGTTCACGGAAAGTCCGTACACATCACCAGCGGCGGTACCGACGACCAGGATGCTGTCTGCGGCTGCCGGCGCACCATAGACAGGGGACTTCAATTCACGCGTCCACTGTGGAAGCGAGTCTTCCTCCGAGAAACGGTAGACGAGTCCACCGACGGTTGCGGCGAATACCGCATCGTCAAACGCGCACAATCCGGCCTGCACAGCACCGGTGCGCCGCTTCCATTGCAGCGCTGCATTCTCAAGGGAGTAGCAGTAGAGATGTGCGTTCCCACCATCGGTCGCGATGTAAAGCTTGTCGTTCAGAATGGCAGGCGTCGCCGCGATAATGCCCTCCACGGGAAATGCGCCGTTCTGTTCTCCGTCGCTGAGCCGAGCGGTTTCCAGAATCATGGTAATAGACGGAAAAAGCACCGTCTCGCCGCGAAGCAGCATTTCCGCACGTCCCGCAGCTGCGTCCATGGAAAATTCCCACGCAGCGACACCGGCACCCGGCGCCGAGGCGTATGTATGCGTACGCTGTGCGTTCCCTCCCTCCTGCATCCAGTCTGCCACACCGCCCTGCAATGGCGCATCGAGCCAGGAGGATGCGCCGCAACCGGATAGAAGCAGCGCAGCGGCGGAGAACACGAGGAGGCGCAGCACGATGTGCTGTTCAAGACGGACCCCGGTCGTATCATCTCTGTGCTGCATCAGAAATCCCAACCGAAAAAGAACTGGTGGAACACATCGCTCTGGATGTGCGTGAAGTTGTCTTCAATGCGTTTCCCGAAATCATAGCGCAGCACAAACACCCCGAACAGGCTGAAACGCAATCCAGCGCCGACAGCACCGAGTGTCTGCCCGTACTCGCTGTCCCATGAATTTCCGGCATCGAAAAACAGTGCGCCGCGGAGAATACCCAGGTTGATGCTGCCGAAGGGGAAATCGAATCCGACACGATCGAGCACGGGGAAGCGCAGTTCGTGACTTGTCAGCCAGCGCTTGGTACCGCGAATCGACCATCGCGGCCATCCGCGCAAATCCCAGCTGCCGCCCAGGAAATACCTCCGCGCTTCCTTCCCGTGATTGTACAGGAACTCGTAGCGCATGGCGTAAGCGGAGCGCAGTGCAAGCCGAAGATACCGCCGATAATCGAGCATGACGGAATAGTAGTTGACGTTGGAATATCGCAGATCGGTAGTATACGAAAGCGTCACGTTGAAGCGGCTGCCGTCGATCGGACCTGTCCAATAATACAGCGCGTTGTCCCTGACATAGCTGACGGAGTTGGTGAGCAGCAGGGCCTTCCTTTGCCGGATCTCGGCAATGGCTTCCTTGTCGGAGTTGCTGAAACTGACAGAGCCCTCAATGCGCCGGAATTTCGAGATCGGGTAGGCAGCGGCGAAGTATCCTCCGTACGCGCGTTCGTAAAAGTACAGGTCAGGATCGAGAAGGTCGTAACGCCGACCCGCGTAATGAAACACACCGTAACTGTACGGGGTCTTTCGCCCGAGCGACATTCGCGAGACGGCAAAATTGAAACTCGACAGGAATTCACCGGATGTCTGCGCCGTGTTGTACACGGTAAAGAAATAGCGATCGTCTCCGAGTACATCACTCATGCTGAGCACAGCGCCGCCCAGCGTTCCGAACACCGGATCGGTGGAAATGGCACTCTGTGCGACATCGACTTCGTACTCTTTCCTGTACGCGAGACGTGAAGACACCGTTTCACCCGAGACCGACGGCGTCGTCCATGGCGCAACCTCCGCGGGCATGCGCTCAGGATATGCCAGCGAAAATGAATCAATACGGGAAGCGATATCTGGCATTTCGAGGATTTTGAAGCTGAAGCCATCGTATGCGGAGAACAGCAGTCCACCCTTCTTCGTCCACACCGGATCAAACGCCGCTGTGGTGAACTTCGTGATCTGCCTGACGGGTGGAAGCACACTTCGTGCATCCGACACGTTGAGGACATGGACATTCTGCGTTCCATCCCTGTCGGATGTACAGGCAATGAGGGTGCCGTCGGCGGACCAGGAAGGCGACGCGTACGAAATGCTGTCCTGTGTCAGGTATTGAATGCCTCCGCCATCCATGTCGAGCAGGTAAAGATCTCTCGCACCACGGCGTCCTTCGGGACCCCGGTCGGATGTGAACACCACGCGATCACCATCAGGAGACCACGCCGGATCACGGTCATCATAAAAATCGTCCGTAAGTCGATCAAGACTGCCCCGGGCGGGATCGGCCACATACAGGTCATACTGCCCCGCTGTACTGAGTCCCGCAAACAACACCCGCTTTCCATCCGGAGACCATGAAGGAGAATTGATCATGACGAGGTCGTCGAATCGCAGCGTGCCGAGCAGCCTCTCAGCATCGACATCGTACAGATGCATCACGTCGCTTGCGCCACTCTTGGTAACAAAGGCAAGCACCCCATCCCTGCTGATATCCATGCGTCCCCCGAGCAGATGGAAAGCTTCGAAGCGATCCGTTTTTTCTCCCTGGATGAGTTCAATGGTTTCGCCCCCGGTGAGGGACTTCTTATACACCCCACTGTACCCGGTATTGTTCGCCATGAAAATGACGTAGGAAGAATCACCCTTCTGATAGTACACCGGTTTGGAGTTGAATCCGGATGGCACAATGCTCTGCGCAACATCCGAGGGCCTGTCATGCGTCTCTACGAGCGGATAGTACCGCAGCTGCAGATCCCGTACCCACGCACGATCGAACTGCTCATATGAGAGTCCAAGCGTGTAACGGAACACCTCACTGAATTCTTCCGACACCCAGAAATTGTCTATCATGGCCACGATTTTCTCTTCCCCGTATGTTCGGGCGATAAAGCCCAGGGCGTCCTGCCCTTCCTTGTACATCAGGAAGCTTCCATTGATGGCCCAGATGTTCGAAAGCGGTGCGAAGTAACCGCTGAGCACAGCGTCACGCAACACCATCTCCGCCTGGCTGTCCCAATCCGTAGAATAGTATTCCGCCAGTCCTTCAACGAACCACAGGGGCAGGTAGCGGTCCGGACGCTGGCCATGTTTTGTCATCGTATGCGCCAGCTTGTTGTGCATGAACACATGCACGAGTTCATGGTTGATGACATGGCGAAACTGCTCCATCGAACCCTGACTGGGAATAACGACGCGTCCCTTCATGAACTCAAAAAAACCGCCGACGCCGTCCGGGATGAAGCCGGGCGTCACATTCGTCTGCTGGAAGTGCAGCGGAGAGCTGTAAAAAATGAGGGGGATGCGATGGCGCATCGTGAAGTTGAACACACGCTCGAGCTTGCGGTAGCTGCTCTCCGCGAAGTAGGCGCCCTTGCCGGCGAGTTCCGTCATCTCGGGATAGTAGTAGATGTCGAAATGCTCGGTCTTCAGGATCTGCCAGTCAAAATCCTTATGCGTGATTTTGTTGCGTCCGAACGGGAGGAATTGTGCCTGCACCTGAGGGACTGCGATTGCCCCAAGTAGCAGGCAGAGCATGACGAAGCGCAGCGTGCGGTACCGGAATCCCGGAAACGACGGCGGAGGCGATATGTGCATCGTAGCGTCTTTCATACATTGCGCCATGCGTTCCGGAAGAGTCTGAGGGGAAGCCTACAGCTTTCCCAGTTCTTCCTTGAGACGATTGATCTTTTCAATCGGATAAGGATCCACACCGTTTTGAATGGCGAGATAAAAACTAACCCAGTCTCCAAGGCAAATCAATCCCAAAACGCGGGCGAGCCGTGCCTCTTCCTTGGCATAAATCTCCACCACCTCTGCCGCGTAGGGACGCAGAAGTTCCATCGTCACAGCGATGCGCTTGCGAATCTGCGGCAGATCGTCCCTGTCATGCAGAACAACAACGCCAATGCGCTTTAACAGTTCGGGATTCTGTTCCCAACCCACGATTTCGTTGTGGTTCATCTCAGGAAACACGTTGGTGTACGAGAGCATTTTTGCGTTTTCCTCGATCTGGCAGCGCCAGCGCGTCAGCACCGCCTCGAGTCCGACCTGCGCCGCATACAGCACAGGCAGTTTGCCCTGCAGTTTTCCTGCAACCAGGATGGCGGGATTGCGATCACTGAGAAAATCAGCGTACTGCTTCGTCGCATTCTCCAGCACCTGCTGCGTTTCAGCAAGAACGGACTGCTGCAGGTCGAGAATATCCAGCCGGGCGGCGATCATCAGCAGCGGGAAGAACAGGTAGCCCAGCGCGGCGCGGGGAGCGAGTCCGCCAGGAATGACCGCCGAAGGAATGCCTGCCGCTTCTGCCTCATCGAGCAGTTTCCCGCCCGAGGTCACGACGACGATCTGTGCGCCGCGATTGACCGCTTCAGCGTAAGCGGACAACGATTCCTCTGTTCCACCCGAATAGCTGACGACGACCACAAGCGTCTCTTCATTCACGAAAGCTGGAAGCAGATATCCACGGTTGACGGTGATTGGAATGCGCGCTTCATGCTCCGCATAGACGCGCAGTACATCACCTCCGATTGCGGAACCGCCCATGCCGCAGACGATCAGATTGCGAATCCTCTCTGTGCGAATACTGCTGAGATTTACGGAATTACCAATATCGATTCCCGTCTTCGCCTGCTGCGGGAGGTCGCAGAGCACGCTGTACATGTCATGGGAATCGAGTTCGCGGATACGCTGGGAAAAATCGGTAGTGGTCATGCTGTTCTGTTATTCATGGTTGTGTTTGCGAGATCGAAAATGCGTCCCGTAGCGAAACAAAACACTCAGTTCGTGCTTTTGAGTTTGCTCAGCAACTGCGTGCGCAGTTCTTCAAAGCCGGGTTTGTTGAGCAGCGCGAACATGTTGCGCTTGTACTCTTCCACGCCCGGCTGGTCAAAGGGATTGACATCGAGCGCATAGCCGCTGAGCGCGACCGTGTATTCAAAGAAATACAGCAGGGCGCCAATGCTTCTGGATGTAATACCATCCATCAGGATGCTTGCATTGGGAACGCCACCGGAACGATGCGCGAGCGCCGTCCCCTGCATGGCGTTGCGGTTGACTTCCGCGAAGCTGCTTCCCGCCAGGTAGTTGAGTCCGTCGGTGTTGTCCGCATCCTCAGGCACACGTAACCCATCATGCTCTTCCGTGCTGAACAGGAAGGTCTCGAACAGCATGCGCCGTCCATCCTGGATGTACTGTCCCATGGAATGCAGATCTGTTGTATTCGTCACTGCCGCGGGGAATATCCCCTTCCCGTCCTTGCCTTCACTCTCTCCAAAGAGCTGCTTCCACCATTCGGTGACATATTGCAAGGCGGGGTGGAATGACGCGAGCACTTCAACGTAATGGTCGCTGCGATACATGGCATCGCGAAGCAACGCATAGTGAAAGGCCGGGTGCTCCTCCCCGCGCATGGTAGCTGCGGTTTCCTGCATGGTCGCGGCACCGTCGAGAAGTGCGCGGATATCCATACCGGCAGCGGCGATGGGAAGCAACCCCACCGGCGTAAAAACCGAGAAACGTCCTCCAACATCATCCGGGATGATGAAGGACTGGTAGCCCTGTTCATCCGCAACCTTCCGCAGTGCTCCGCGTGAGGCATCCGTTGTTGCGACTATACGTCGTGCGGCTTCCTCATGTCCATAGCGCTCCTCCATCATCTGACGAAGCACGCGAAAAGCCAGTGCAGGTTCGGTCGTTGTACCCGATTTTGAAATCACATTGATACTGACGCTGCGATTTTCGAGGTAGCGGAGCAGGCTTTGCAGATATGCGCCATCGATGTGATTCCCGGCGTAGACGATCTCCGGTCCTTCGTTCCCGAATGGCTGGCGAAGCGATTCGATCACTGCCCGCGCGCCGAGATAGGAACCGCCGATGCCGATGACAACGATGACATCAGACTGCGCACGCATTGCTGCGGCCGTATTCTCGAGCCGCTGAAGCTGTTCACGCGCTTCCCCGGGCAAGGTCATCCATCCCAGGAAATCACTGCCCGCCCCATTTTTCCCATGCAGCGTATCGGCGGCTGACGTGATCCGTTCCCGTGAGGCGTCCCACTGCGCGGCGCTCAGGCTGTCCCTGCAATTTGTATCATCAATGCGAATCAGTTCACTCATAACGTTCTCCATACGTTCCGTTCCTCACAATATTCCTCAGCGCGACAACAGCTTCTGCAGTATTCAAACCCGCAACTGTCATGCGCCATGCTCCTCATGCCTGCCGAGACCGTTGACCATGGTGGCGAAGAGTTCCGGGAAACGCTGATGCATGTAGGCACTCAGGTAGCTGCGTACATCGCGTGCGCTGCTTTTCCGCAGAGCCTCCGCCGCGACCTTGCGTGCTTCCTTGTAGCTGGTTGAGCGAATGATGGTCTTCACTTCGGGGATCACTGACGGCACCATGGAAAACTCATCGAGTCCGAGTCCCAGCAGCAGCGGTGTCGCCAGGGGATTCCCGGCCATTTCTCCGCACATTCCCACCCAGAGTCCGTTGGCATGTCCGGTTTCCACGGTCGTGCGAATCGCGCGCAGCACTGCGGGATGAAACTCCTGATACAGATCGGCGATCAGCTCATTGTTGCGGTCAACTGCCATCAGATATTGCACGAGATCGTTGGTGCCGATGCTGAAGAAACTGACGTGCTTCGCAAGTTCATCGGCGACGAACACGGCGGAAGGGACCTCGATCATCAGACCGAGTTCCATATGCTCGTCAAACGCAACGCCTTCACCCCGCAGTTCCGTTTTCACATCCTCAAGCATCTCCAGCACTTCTTCGATTTCGGTGACACCGGAAATCATGGGAAACATGATCTTGATGTTTTTCATCGTCGAGGCGCGCAGCAGCGCGCGAAGCTGCTGCCGGAAGATGACGGGTTTGTCGAGCATCATCCGAATACCTCGCCACCCGAGGAATGGGTTCGATTCGGCAACGTCAGAGTCCAGCAGCTTGTCTCCCCCGATATCGAATGTCCGGAAGATTACTGGCTGCGGGTACATCATATGTGCAATTTCGCTGTACTCGACGTACTGTTCCTGTTCGGAAGGGAAATCACCTTTTTCGATGTACAGATGCTCCGTGCGATAGAGTCCGATTCCCTTTGACCCCTGCGTGACAACGTATTCGAGTTCATTGATGAATTCCGCATTGGCGGAAAGTTCGACCTTGTGTCCGTCCTGCGTCTCGCAGGGCAGATCTCCGAGACCTTTCAAGTCTGCTTCGAATTGCGCGATGTTCTCGAGTTTGAGACGATACTCTTCCCGATGCTCCTCGGAAGGATTGACAATGACGAGTCCCCGCTGACCATCAAGTATCACTTCATCGCCGGTGCGTATAAGTTCCATGCTCTGCTGCAGAGCGGTGACGGCCGGAATTTTCAATGAGCGAGCGAGAATGGCTGCGTGCGAGGTGATTCCACCCAGATCGGTGGCATAGCCAAGGACGTCATTCCTGCTGAACAGAATGGTATCCGACGGGGTGAGCTGAGAGGCGATGATGACATGCTCGCCCTCGACGGTGGAATGCAGGCGCTTCTTCTGCAGATTGCGCATGATACGCTGGCCGACTTCGTCGAGGTCTGTCACGCGATCACGCAGCAGCTCGTCGTCGGCATCACCCAGCATGGACTTGTATTTCTTCAGTTCATCATAGATGAGGAAGTCTGCGTTCTTTTTTTCCTCACGCAGTCGTGATTGCAGCGCCGAGAGCATAACCGGGTCATCGAGCATCGCGAGCTGCGCTTCGAAAATGCTGGCCGCTTCCTCGTTGAGTTTTTCCCGCGCGAAACGAATGATTTTCTGTACCTCTTGACGGGAACGCTCGAGTGCATCTTCGAGCAGTTTCCCTTCGAGCAGCAATTCGCTTTCCGAGAGGATGCGCTCGGTGACGTACACCTCTTCCCTCTCGTACACATAGGCGGGACCCATGGCGATGCCGCCGGATGATGGCAGTCCCTTGAGAATGATTTCCTTTGCTTCCGTATTCAAGATTGCTTCCCTGTGTTAGCGCTCAGAGTTCGCCGAAGCCGTTCTCAAAAAGCTCCGTGACCGCATCAGCCATTTCGTCCTCATCCGCACCTTCAAACGTGAGCCGCAGGGTGGATCCCTGTTCGGCCGCAAGTGTCATGACACCGATGATGCTTTTCCCGTTGATCTCAAAGTCGTCCTTCTTGATGTAGAATTCCGACGCGAAGCGTGCCGCGGTTTTCACCAGCGTAGCGGCGGGACGCGTATGCAGTCCCGTGCGGTTCTTTATGGTTATTTCGCGTTCGATCATGGAATTCAGTGTTTGCGTTCGAGCAGCATCTGTGCGAGCCAGCCGAGCATGCTCCGGCCTTCGTTGTCTTCAAGTTCCTGCAGTGCGGCTGCGGCGGCTGCGGTATCATGCGCAATTTTTTCCCGCGCGCTGTCAAGCACACCGATACGTTCATATATGCTCTTGACCCGGTGTACCAGCCCTTCATGCGTCGCCTGCCGCGTCGCGACACTCTGGAGCAGTGCAAGGTCGTCACCTTCCGCCCGCTGCAGTGCGTTGACCAGCAGCCAGGTTTTCTTTCCTTCGATGATGTCGCCGCCGATGGGTTTGCCAAGCGTGCGCTCGTCAGCAACGATATCGAGCAAGTCGTCCTGTACCTGGAAAGCGCGTCCGACGCAACGTGCGTACTCGAGCAACGCAGCACGCTCCTTCTCGTGCGCGCCACCAATAATTGCCCCGATTTCTGCGGAAATGGCAACGAGCCAGCCGGTTTTCTTCCCGATCATCATCAGGTACTGCTCTTCGGTGACGGACGGCAGGTTTTCAAATTCCTTGTCATAACTCTGCCCCTCACACACTTCAATCACACCGTCGGTGAAGACGCGTGTCATCATGCGTACATCCCCTTTCTCAGTGTTCAGCAGGGTTTTGTACGCGATGCCCATCAGTTCGTCTCCGACCAGGATCGCGATGTTCTCATCCCACTTCCGATGGACCGTCTCGCGTCCCCGGCGCGTATCGGCGCGATCCATGATATCGTCGTGCACGAGGGTGAAGTTGTGGAGGATTTCAACGGCGACACCAGCGTCCACCGCGTCCATCGGGTCTCCTCCCACGGCCTGGCAGGCGAGCATGACGAGCACGGGACGAATGCGCTTGCCTCCTCCGCTCAGTACGTAACGCGCGGGTTCATACATCGTGACAGGCTCATCCCTGTCAATGACAGTAGCCACGCGGTGATCGATTATTTCCCGGTACTTGTTGTAGCGCTGAAGAAAGTCGTTCATACGTTAATGACTGTTGCGTTTTGTAATTGGACGGCAGCGCAGCTCACTGATATCCTGCGCGCCGGTAAGGAGCATGACTCCCTGCAGATCGCGCTTCCAGCCGCAGAGGCGGCTGCGCAGCGCGTCAGCGCCGCCTGTCATCAGGGCGCTGAGCAGGGGACGTGCGGAGGCGGCCATATCCGCGCCCAGTGCGATACACTTGGCGATCATAACGCCGTCGGTGATGCCGCCTGAAGCGATGATACGGAGGTCGGCGGGACGATTAACGCGAAGCTCTTCGAGAATATCAGCGGTCGGGATACCCCAGTCCCAGAATGATGGCGAGACTTCGCAGCCGTCCGTGCGCCGGAGAATTTCCACGCCCGCCCAACTCGTGCCGCCCGCGCCGGCGATGTCCACCCACTGCACTCCCACTTCGTGTGCTCGCATTGCGGCTTCGCGGGAAATCCCGGCGCCGACCTCTTTGAGTATCACGGGGATATCGAGTCCGGCGACCAGTTGGCGAATACCATCGAGCACACCCCGGAATCGCACCTCGCCTTCCGGCTGCAGGAATTCCTGCAGCGGATTGGTGTGCACCACGAGCGCGTCAGCTTCAATAAGATCAATCAGGTATCGGGCGGGACGCACATCTTCCATCGCAGCGACTTCGACCGCACCGATATTGGCGAGGATGGGGATGGATGGCGCATTGCGGCGCAAAACGCGATACGATTCGTGAAAGCTGTCGTTTTCGAGCGCCTGCCGCATGCTGCCGGCACCGATGGCCAGCCGCAGGTCTTCGGCAGCCTCTGCCAGCTGACCGTTGATTCGCTCCGCTTCCTCATACCCGCCGGTCATGCCACTGATCATCAACGGATATGAAAGTTCTGACCCGAGAAATTCGACTGATGTGTCGATATCCGTGAGATCCAACTCCGGAAGGGCATTGTGCGCGAAATCCCACTGATCCAGGCCATTGCTCTTCCTGCGAAACGCAACCTGCTCGTTCACGGCGAGGTCGACGTGGTCTTTTTTGCGGGATGACGTCTGGGACATGAACTGGATGCTCCGAAAAGGCTCGCGGGCTTCCTGCAGGGATGCGGGAAGTAAGTGTTTTATGGTCGTTTAAAGTACAAAAGAATTGTGTGAGATCACATATCGCGGAGCGCACAGGCGCACGGTTGGAAGCAAAAAGGCCTCGTCCCATGTCACGGGACGAGGCCTGGAAAATCTCGGAGCGGCGCAGCGGTCAGCGCATGGCGACGGCTTTGCTCTCCTGGAATTTCGAAAGTCCGTCTTTGAGGAAACGAACAAATTCCTGCGGATTACGTGTCAGTCCCGGGAAACTGTTGATCTTCTCACCATCCGGTGTCAGCGTCACATACAGCGGCAGCGCCACTGTGCCGAAGGTGGATTCCTGGAATTCCCGGTTATTGTCATACACCTCACCCTGTCCGTCAGTGTAGAGACGGACGAGGATATAATCTTCAAACAGTCCCCGCACGTCACTGCGTGGGAAAATGTTCGATTCCATCCAGCGGCAATTCGTGCACGCGAAACCCGTGAAATCAATGAAAATGGGTTTTGCCTGCTCTTTTGCTGCGGCCATTGCCAGTGCGTAGTCTGAGTACCACTGCTCCTTCCCTTCGGCGGCTTCCCCGCTTTGCATACTCGCACCACCGGTCATCGCGCCAAGGGACGCAGCCTGTATCGTTTCCTGATAATTCATCGGTGGCAGGAAGGCATCGAGTTCTCCCAGGGGTTTATCGTTCAAACCGGTATACAGGTATACCGAGATACCGAGAAAGAACACCGACCAGATCATGCGAACAACGCCAACTTTTTCCACGGGGCTGTCATGCGGAAGCTGCACCTTTCCGAGGAGATAGATCGTGATCAGGATGCCGATACCGACCCAGAAGCTCAGGAAGAGGTCACGGCTGAGGATGCCCATACCCCAGATGAGGTCGACATTGGACATGAATTTCATCGCCGCCGCCATCTCAAGGAAGCCCATGACCACCTTGACCGAATTCAGCCAGCCACCACTCTTTGGCATCGACTTGAGCCATGACGGGAACAGGGCCAGGAGGAAAAACGGAAGGGCAAACACACTGGAAAATGCGAGCATGCCAACGATGGACCACCAGATTTCACCCTTCGCAGCTGCGACCATGACCGTCCCGACGAAAGGCACCGTACAGGTAAAGCTGGTGAGCGTAAACGTGAGTCCCATAAGCAGCAGGCTGGCAATTCCCTGTCCACTGCCCGAAGCCACCGTCAGCTTTGTAAGAATGCCCGAAGGAACCACAATCTCGAACAGTCCGAACAGATTCAGAGCGAAGACAAGGAACACCGTGGCGATCAGAATGTTCATCCAGGGATTCGCAGCGAACTGGTTTATCCCTGAAGCCCCGAATATCAAGGCCAGTAATATCCCCAGTCCGGTGAATGTAAAGATGATACCGAAGGAATAAATGAGCGCGTCGCGCACGGACTGATAACGGGTCGCGGCCTCACGCTTGGTGAAAAAACTCACCGTGATCGGGATCATGGGGAATACGCAGGGTGTGAGCAGTGCCAGTGCACCGACCGACATTGCGAGTCCGATGTATGCCCAGAGTCCTTCCTCCTTGGCCTTCTCGACATCGCTTTCGTCGCCATACCCGAGCGATTCCTCTTCGACTGCCTCGTTTTTATCAGCCTCGGCCGCCATTGCGGCAGGTTCTGCCTCCTCGACTTCTTCTGCCACATTTTCATCCTGCATCTCATCACCGGCATCTGCCATGGCGGACTCGCCGGCAATTTCATCTGCGGCCTGCGCCATTTCCGCTTCAGCAATCGTAATCTCAAACGGAACCTCAACCGTAGTCGGCGGCAGGCACATGCGGTCGTTGCAGGCCATGAACGTCACCTCGATCACTGCTTTCTGTTTCCCGAGCTTTGCACCGGATTTCACTTTCCCGGTGACGGTGAAGGTGACGTCGTCTTCGAAATACTCGGTGTTTACACCGAAATTCTCATCGTATTTCACCACCGGCCTGGGCTGTCGCACCTTACCGCTCTTCTGCAGTGGAGAATCTTCGCTGAACACGATCTCCGTCGCGACAGGCCCCTCTTCCATCGGGGTCACGGAATAGACATGCCACTTGTCATTGAGTTTGGCAGTCAGCTTGACTTCCACAGTCCCCCCCGCCTTGACCGTCGCGCTCGTGGGCTTTGCAGACCATTTTGCAGCATCCTGGGCCTGGGAAAGCGACAGCGGGAGAATGAGCAGAAGAAGCAGAAAAAGGCTGGTAAAATGTCTCATGGTAGATCGCATCTATTAAATGGCTACAGTTTCTCAATCAAGGAAAATACGAAGTTCCACTGCCAGCGACAATGAAAAACCCTGTCACCTCCGGTAAGATGCCGATGCGGGGCAAATGATTCAAATTTAAAGGAAAGAAGAGGAACGCAGATTCTCGCAGAGCATACGCAGATTTTCGCAAAAATGATTTTTCAAGGTTTCCCGGCGAAAATCTGCGTAAAATTTGCGAAAATCTGCGGTCCTTTTAAGTCTGCACTAATCTGCGTCTATTTTCTCAATACCGGAGGCGGCCGCTGTCGGAGCCGCGTTTTTCGAGTTTGATGTCCTGGAGCTGCGGCGCTTTGAGGCGAAGGACGAAATAGAAGCTGCGATAAGGTCCGGCGGGCTGCCACTGGAAATTCATCTCCCAGCAGTGCAAATCTTTGCGGATGTTGATCTGTGGGGCACCGAGCTCCTTGTTGAAGATGTCGTAGTAACCGCTGAGAGTGAAATGCCAGGTTGGTGTGAGACTGAATGTGAGGTTGGCTCGAAGATTCGAGTTGCGTGTTTCGCGTGTGGGATTGCTGCGATTGACGCGATAGTCGTAACCGAGGGACAGGTTCCAGGGAATGCTGAAATTATACGGCGCGTTGAGGTCGAGGGTTTTGGGTCGCTCTTCCTCTTCCTCCTCATCGATGGCCTCCTCCTCTTCCTTGTTTTTTTGTATTTCCTTCTTCCCTGCAAAGGTGTTGTTCGACAGGGACGTGTTGAGCGAAATATTGAAACTGGTAAGCCGGGCGAAGCCCTGTCCCGCTTCCCAGAGATAGGTGTCAACTTCATGACCGGGAATTCTGGTCTCCGTGCCGTCTGGATTTGAAACGACACGTTCGTTCTCCCACACATAGGGCGAAAGCGTGGCGCCGCCACGGAGTTCGATGAGATTCTGTATGCTGGTGCGGTAGTTGAGGTTCACATTCCCCAGCTTCATGCTGTCTTTTACGAGATTGTAATTGGTCGATGCATCAAAGGTAAGCAACTGGAATTTCCGGGCAGTCTGCGTGCTGTCGTCTTCCCGTGGAGCGAGTTTCATCTCGAAGATATTCGAAAGCCTCGCGCTGATCGTCTGTGACTCCCCGGAACCGACTCCGCCGAACACCTCGGAAGGATTGTAAGAATACCCGGTATAGGGATCGTAGCGAATATCCTCGCCGGTGGAATCGACATAGGACTGGTAATATCCCCAGCTGTCTTTGGAAAAATCCGGATTCCAGTTGTAGCTGATCGTGGGCTGCAGAGTGTGCCGGAAGCCTATCACGCCAAGCATATTGGGTTCGAGCATGCCGTACAACTTCGTGCTGGCTGAGAGTCCGGCATTGAACGTACGCACCGCGAAAAACCCACTCACATCCCTGAAGTCCACCGTGGAGTCCGCGGCGTTGTAGTAACGCTCGGTGCGATGATCATACCAGCGCTCGGTGTAGCTGAAACTCGGGGATATCGTGAAAAATCCGAATTTCGGTGTCGATATCAGACTGAGCCGGTGCTGCACGCCCCGCCTGTCAAACTGCTCGTTCCCTACCGTCGTGTCGGACATTGCGATGCGTCGCACTTCTTTTACCTGGATGCGATTCTTCGCCTGCCCGGTATAGCTGAAACCGATCATCTCGTACCAGGCCTGATCGCCGAAACTGTTCTCACCGCGGAAGGGATAGATCTGGGACTGATTGAAGGTGATATCCGGGAGCGTGGTGACGGATGTCCCATCATCGAGTTTCTGCTCACGCTGCACACCGACGGATATCGACCGGTTGGTTCCTTCCCATGACTTCGAGTAAAGGGCACTTGAGCGCACCGAGGTCTGCAGCTGCTGATTGAGGTTATTACTGAAGTTGCTGATGTATGAATTTGTCAGGATGTTGACATCCGCCGTGATACGTGAGGTTGGGTCGATTTCCTGGTTGTGCGTGATTTTCAGACTCCAGTCCGTTGAATACTCGTCATCGGCCTGATAAATATTACCGATGTTGAAACGCTGCCTTCCGTAACTGGCAGTGACGCTTCCAGAGAAATTGTAACGAAGGGAATAGCGCACTTCACCACGCGCCAGCCAGCCGCCTTTTGAGTACCAGTCCCCTGTCAGTGAAAGATCCCAGTAATCGCTCGCGGCCAGGTAATACCCGCCATTGATCAGGTAGCGTCCACGGCTCTGGTCAAAGCCGAAGGCGGGGAAAATGATGCCACTCGAGCGTCCCCCGCTGCTCGGTATCACGGCAAAAGGCAGCCAGAGCAGGGGGATATCTTCAACGTAGAAGGTGATTGGCCGTGCGACGACAACCTCGTTCGGCACGAATTTCATTTCCGCGGAACCGAAGTAATAGTGCTTGTGATCGGGATTGTCGCAGGTGGTATAGCGTCCCCCACCGATGAAGTACTCGCTTTCTGAGACACGTTTGATACGTTCGCCGAGGTAGAATCCGTCATCGATTGCTGTTTCTCCTCGTGTGATGACCCCTTTCTTCGTCTTGAAGTTGTAGGTCATTTCCTCTCCCTCGTACTGTTCTCCCCCTTCACTGAACACCGGCGTGTCGGTGAATTTCCCTTCCCTGCTTGTATCGGGGATGCCCGTGGCGGCGATGGTGGATTGATCCCAGTTGATCGTGATGCGGGCTGCCTTGATTTTAGTCGTACCGTAGTCGATGTCCGCATCCCGGTACATCGTCATGGTTTTTTCGTCCATGCGATACAGCGCGGAATCTGCAGCCTTGTAGACGATGATGGTGTCGACCTCGTTAGACACCGGAAAAACGTAGACACTGTCCTGCGCGACCCGCATGGAATCTATAGCCATTGCCATGAGTGAATCGGCCTCCGCCCGCAGGCTGTCCTGCTTCGTCCGCAGGCTGTCCTCCATGATACGCAGGCTGTCACGCGTAAGGGACGCAGCATTTTCATCCGTCACCTGCGCATGAAGCAGGACGGGAAGAAATAAAAAGCTCAGGAATATGGCGGCGCCGACGGCTTTCACAACAAAGGTGTACGATTGGGGAAAATCTGCGGTTCCCGTGGTGAACCGCAGAAAATGACATCTGACAAAGGTACGAAAACCACCTGCATTCTACATTCCCCGATATCGTGGCAGTGACAGCATTCGGATTTCTCCGGTCAAATTGCGTACATTTTCCTCAGTCCTTTGCGAAAGGACATTGACCAACGGCAGTATGCATCCATTCTACCATATTTCCCCTCTTTATCATGCAGACGACAGCGAACGGCTGAGCGGCTCGGTTGCCCGCATCGGCGACCATCGCGATCCGTTCGAACGCGATCGTGCGCGCATCATTCACAGCTTCGCCTTCCGCCGTCTGCAATCGAAAACACAGATTTTCGCGCTGGGAGAATCTTCTTTTCTCCGCACACGACTGACGCACACGCTGGAAGTCAGCAATATCGGCCGTGCACTGGCCGCAGTCGCGAACAACCTCATCTGGCCGGGATATCCGCTCGGCAGCGTGAACGAACAATTTGAGGCGCTCGGGGGACCAATTGACACCAGCCTGATTGAGGCGGCCTGCCTGGCGCATGATCTCGGGCATCCACCGTTTGGACATCGCGGCGAAGAAGCGCTCAACCATTGCGTATGGACGCGCTGGCCGGGGAAGGACAACGGTTTTGAAGGAAACGGACAGACCTTGCGCCTGCTCACCAATGATACGCTCGAGGTGCACGGCGAACGGCATGGACTCAATCTCACCCGTGCTACCCTGCAGGCGGTGTTGAAATACCCGGCGATGTATTCCGAACTGCTTCGCCCGGAACGCTATCCCGATCCCGCCGTCAGTCCCCCCTTCAAGCCCTGGGCTCCGCCGAAGTGCATTCATAACGAAGAAGCACCTCTGCTCGAGTGGCTGCTGGCCCCGTTCCCGGAAGCGGACAGGCTGCGTCTGCGCTCCTTGGAAACCCGAGACGGCAAACATGCAAGCACACTCCACAAAACGCTCGAAGCGAGCGTGGTGGAACTCGCGGATGACATCGCGTACGGGACACATGATGTGGAGGACGCCTTCTTTTCCCGCCTCATCTCACCGGAAGCAATCATCTCGTACATGCCGCGCAGCAGTTTCGACGATCCTACCATTCATGACGTGTTCGCTGCCCTGATTCAGCGGATGGGCAAAGGCGCAGGTGCATCTCCCCGGGATGCGGTTCATGAAAAGAAAGAGGCCGGATCGGAACTGGTCAGCCGCCTGATTACCGCAGCCGTGCTGGAGGAGGACGAAAGATTTGAGCATCCGCGCCTGCGATGGACCATCACGCTCCCTGCCGATGAGCGGCGCGTACTCGACGCACTGAAAAACGCCGTGTATGAAATAGTGATCAATGGTCCCGCAGTACAGAGCCTCGAATACCGCGGCGGCATCATCATCCAGAAGATTTTCGCAGCATACCATGAATCCCCGGAGCTGCTCGGAGGTAAGCATGGACACCTGCTCCGCGAGGCGCAGGACGAGAAACAACGCCTTCGGGTTCTCTCAGATTATATCGCCGGCATGACCGACACCTTTGCCGAACGTACGTACAACCGGCTGTTTCAGCCTGGCAGCGGTTCGGTGTTTGACCGGGCGTAAGTATCCCTTGTTCTATCACAGGCATTATCATGAAAACCTCGACGTTTGCACTGCTTATCCTCCTCTCCGTCTCGACGTTCTGCCATGCGCAGGATGACGCCGACACGGCATCGTTCGGGTATCAGTTCACCACCATTACCAACCTCCCCGCCACGCCGGTTAAAAACCAGTACAGATCGAGCACCTGCTGGAGCTTCTCCGGCATCTCCCTGCTCGAATCGGAACTCCTGCGAATGGGAAAAGGCAACTTCGATCTGTCGGAAATGTTCGTCGTACGCAACACCTACCACAGTAAGGCTGTGAAGTATGTCCGATTACACGGCAACGCCCAGCTCGCCGCAGGCGGCGCGTTCAATGACGTGCTCACCGTCCTGAAGAACCGTGGCATGGTCCCTGACGCAGCGTACCCCGGTCTCGAGTATGACGAGGAAAAACACATTCACGGAGAGCTCGACGCTGTCATCAAAGGCTACGTTGACGCCGTGATCAAGAATCAAAACCGTAAACTGACACCGGTCTGGGAGAAAGGTCTCGATGGCATTCTTGACGCCTACCTCGGTGATTATCCTGCAAACTTCGCATATGAAGGATCATCCTACACCCCGCGGAGCTTCGCTGACAATGTGCTCGGGCTCAATGCCGACGATTATGTGCTGCTGAGTTCCTTCACGCATCATCCTTTCTACAGGCCTTTCATTCTTGAAGTACCGGACAACTGGGATTATGGCCTCGTGTACAATCTTCCACTCGACGAGTTGATGGAAACCATTGACAACGCACTCGATAATGGCTATACCGTTGCGTGGGCAAGCGATGTCAGTGAAAAGGGATTCGATTACCGCAAGGGACTCGCTGTCCTTCCGGCGAAGGACTGGGATGACATGCGCAAAACCGAGGCCGACTCAGTTTTCGTGACCCCTGTTCCCCAGAAGGTCGTCACACAGGAGATGCGGCAGAAAGCGTTTGACAACTACAGCACCACTGACGACCACGGCATGCATATCATCGGCAGCGCCAAAGATCAGGATGGGACGAAGTATTATTACGTGAAAAATTCCTGGGGCGTTGACCGCAGCAAATTCGATGGACATTTCTATGCGTCGTCTGCATTCGTAAGATGCAAAACGCTGTCGATCATGCTGCACAAGGATGCCATTCCGTCCGCTCTTCGCAAGAAGCTCGGACTGTAAGCCTCAGTACCCCTGACAGCCTGAAGAGCGCCAGTGCTATTCAATTCCATAGAATTCGCGGTATTCCTGCCGCTGGTATTTGTTCTCTACTGGTTTGCTGCCGCCCGGAAAACGGGGCTGCAGAATCTCCTGCTTCTTGCAGCAAGCTATTTATTCTATGGATGGTGGGACTGGCGCTTTCTCTCGCTGATCCTGCTCAGCTCCATGGTCGATTTTCTCGTTGGACTCGGTCTGGCGGAGGTGCGGGCGCGCAGCATGCGGCGCCTGCTCCTCGGCCTCAGTCTCGGAGTGAATCTCGGACTGCTGGGTTTCTTCAAGTATTTCAATTTCTTCGCGCAGAGCTTCTCCGACGCCTTCACCCTGTTCGGGCATCACATCGACCCCGCACGGCTCTACATTATTCTCCCCGTCGGCATCAGCTTTTACACATTCCAGACACTCAGTTATTCCATCGATGTGTATCGGGGGAACATGGAGGCGTCGAAGGATATCATTTCGTTCTTTGCATTCGTTGCCTTTTTCCCGCAACTGGTGGCGGGTCCCATCGAACGCGCAAGCAATCTGCTCCCGCAATTCCAGCGTCCCCGCGTATTCTCGTATGACAGCGCACTCGATGGATCGCGACAGATTCTCTGGGGCCTCTTCAAGAAAATCGTCATCGCCGACAATGCAGCGGTATTCGCCGATCACATTTTCAACCACTCCGCGGAACTGCCGGGCAGTACGCTTGTGCTCGGGGCCGTGTTTTTCGCATTGCAGATTTACGGGGATTTCTCAGGATATTCCGATATCGCCATCGGGACAGCGCGTCTTTTCGGTTTCGATCTCATGCGCAACTTCGCCTTCCCGTATTTCTCGCGCGACATCGCAGAGTTCTGGCGCAGATGGCATATTTCCCTTTCCACCTGGTTCCGAGATTACGTCTACATTCCCCTTGGCGGCAGTCGTGGCAACAGGTGGAAGCAGATTCGCAACGTGCTCATCATTTTCGTGGTCAGCGGATTCTGGCACGGGGCGAACTGGACCTTCATCGTGTGGGGAGCGCTAAACGCGCTGTACTTCCTTCCACTGCTCCTGCGTGATCGCAACAGGTCGCATACGAACACGGTGGCAGAGGGACGCATACTGCCGGGGATCCGTGAAACTTTTCAGATGGCTGTCACCTTCGCACTCACCTGTCTGGCCTGGGTATTTTTCCGCGCAGCCACAGTCGGCGATGCACTCACTTATATTGGGAATATATTTTCTGCTACCCTCTTCACGCCGCCGACCCTTGCGTTCGGATATTTCCCCCTTGTAGCACTACTCTTTCTTGCTGCCGAGTGGCTGCAGCGCGACCGGGAACACGTCCTTCAGCTGAGCGGGAAGCGAATGCCTGCGCCGTTGCGATGGACGCTGTACTACGGGATCGCAGCACTCATCTTCTACTACGGCGGGGAACCGCAAACGTTTATCTATTTCCAGTTCTGAGACCTCAAACGCATGAAGCGCTATCTGCGTCAGATATTACTTTTCTTCTCTCCGCTGCTGCTCCTGCTTGCGCTGTACATCCCCATGGATCCGTTCAAGGTCGTCTTCAGTCATGATGTCTACTACCGGTCTGGCCAACCGGATTACGTGGTACTGAACCGCGGCTATGTCAGCACAGAGACCTTTGCACAGCAATATGACAGACAGCAGTACAATGCCTTCATCTTCGGAAACTCCCGCTCAATATTCTGGCGTGTGTCAGACTGGAAGCGTCACCTGCCGCAGGCGGCCTCGCCGTTCCATTTCGACGGCTCAGACGAATCTCTGTACAACCTGCATAAAAAAGTGATGTATCTGGGAGCCAACGATGTCGACATTGCACATGCGATTATCGTGGCGGACTACAGCCTGTTTTATCGTGCCGAAGAGCGTGGGGCACATCTGCTCATCACTCCGCCGCGCCTTGTCGGATACAGCAATATCGCGGCCTTCCATGGCAGTTTTCTCCTTGCCTATCTCGATCCCCACTTCCTGCTCGCGTACTACGATTTTATGCTCACCGGTCAATTTCGCGATTACATGCGCGATCACAATGTCCTGAACGCCGAGCCCATGCATTACGATCGCGTGACGAATGAAATCAGTTATCCGCAATTCGAGGAAGCGATAGCCGAGGGGTCATTCTACGATGCCGCGAAGAGGGAAAGATTTCGCAGGCGATCATCCGTTCCGCCCCCTTCCCCGCCCTGCCTCGGAGCTTCGCAACGCCACATGTTGAAGGAAATGCAGGAGGTATTCGCCGCGGACAGCACCGAACTGCGAATCGTCATCAGTCCGCTCTACAATCAGCGTCCCCTGAATCCGAAGGATGTGCAGAGTCTGCGGGAAATTTTCGGCGAAAGTTGCGTGGCGAATTACTCGGGGGTCAACGATATCACTGAAGATTACCGGAATTACTACGAACTGTCACACTATCGTCCCAGAGTTGCAGCTCGTATCATGCAGGAAATGTACTGAGTCGCAATGAAGGTATCGGGCCCTCGAATTCTCATGAAAAGACAGCGGCAGTCCCTCATCGCACTCGCAGCAGTCTGCGTTCTCCGGAGAGTGCACCGTTGAAAAACAGCTGCACGGAATACGCACCGCTTGAAATCCCACGCATATCGAGGGGGAAACGGTAGTCGCCGGAGGATTGAAATCTGAAGCGCCGTTCCCGAATGCGTCGTCCGGCCATATCAGAAATCCGGATTGCAACATCGCCTTCCCCGGCCAGGCTGTAGGGGATGATGGTCTCCGCACCGGTGGCAGAGGTGACAGGGTTGGGATAATTCTGTCCCAGCCACGCAACGGTAACCGGCACCGGAGCGTCCGAGAAGATGGAGCGGCTGGATCGATACATGCCGCGTCCGTGTGTTGCTGCAAACAGCACACCGTCAGCTCGCATGCGCAGATCGGCGATGATGACATTGCCGATACCTTCGTTATCCACTGCCCAGGTCAGGCCTTTATCCGTGGATACAAACAGGCCGACATCTGTTCCAACGTAGATCTCCCGATCCAGTTCGGGATGCCTGAAGACAGTGTTGGCCGGGATATCCGGCAGCGCTGTCGCACCTTCGCCTGCGATCGATGTCCAGCTCCCCCCTGCATCCGTGCTGCGCCAGGCATGGGGCGACCCGAAACCACTGAGCGTCACAATCACATCGCGGGGATCGGCAGGATGCACCGCAAAGTCGGTGATGAAAAACGAAAACAATCCCTGGTCTATGCGCGTCCAGGAATCCCCACCATTCGTCGTTACACTGACTCGTCCACGTGAACTGCCCACGTATATCACATCCGGATCTGAGGCCGCGAGTCCGATTGCCGTAATAAAGGCATTGTTTCCGGCGAGGTCGTCACTGATGCGCTCCCATAATTCCGCACCGTTGGTGGTACGATAGACGCGGTTGGTACCCGCATACAGTGTCTTCGGTGAAAGCGGAGACATTTCGAATGGAGCAATGAAACCCACGGGGTCACTGCTTCCGAAATCCTGCGCTCTCGGGATACCGTTCATGGCACGATAGAAGGTGCGGCCAAAATCCGTTGATTTCATGAAATGCAGATAGTACAGTTCGGCGTACATGTAGCGGGGCTCGTCGGGATCGATCGCCGTGTAGCCTCCATCGCCACCGGTGACATCCGTCCACAGGTCGCCATCAAGAACACGAAGATTCCCGTTGTCGATCGTACCACCGAGCACCATGTCGCTGTGCGGATGCGGTGCGCCGCTGTGGAACTGAACAGTCACCATTCCGGAAGTCATTTCTGCAAAGTTTTCACCACCGTCCAGCGAGCGGAACATGCCGCCGTCGCTCGCGGCCAGCATCTCTCCTGGGTTCGCGGGATTGAAAAGGAGGACGTGCTGATCGGCATGCACATAGCTGTAGTCCCTGTAAGGATACCAGTTCGTCATTTGCTGCCAGCTGAAACCGCCATCCGTACTTCGATGCAGGTCGATTCCGCCCGCCCAGACAGTATTCGGGTCGGCCGGATGTACAGTGAGCGTGCTGTTGAACCTCCCCTGCTCACCCATGTAATTCACGCCGCTGACCCGGCTGTACGGAATGGGCAGCTCTTCCCAGCTCATGCCTCCGTTGCTGCTCTTCATCAACCCTGCACAGGTTTTGCCCACATGATCGGTGAACGCCGCATAGATGATATCGCCGTCCGATGGAGCGGGTGCGATCACGACGCGCGAATACTGCGTATCGAGAACCTGGCCAAGTGAGGTAAAGTGCTCCCCATGATCGGTAGAGCGGTATATGCCCATCGCTTCGAGTCCGGCATACACCACACCTGCCTGGGTTTCTGAAAACGCCACCATGGCAGAAAACACCGAGACCTGTGAAGACAGGATATTGCGCCAGCTCTGTCCGCCATCGCTGCTGCGATAGACACCCTGCCAGGTGCAGGCGAGCACGACATCAGGTTGATACGGATCGAAATCCACATCATACACATACCAGAAATCCCTGCCGAGCGTGGATGGCAGCAGTTCCCAGCTCTCTCCCCCATCACTGCTGAGATAAATCCCCTGTCCGAACGCAGCAGCACCCTGCCATGCGACATATCCCTCGCCACATCCTGCAAGGATGCGATCACTGTCGAACGGATCCACCGCGATGGCACCGATACGGAGATTGGGAAGCAGATCACCGAGCGCACGCCAGTCAAATCCACTGTTCGTCGATTTCCAGACGCCTCCCCCTGCGCTTCCGGCATAGATGACAGTGGGGTCCTTCGGATCAATCGCCATGGACCGGATACGGCCAGCGATGTTGACGGGACCAAGATTCAGCCAGCGCCACTGAGGGGCGGATTTTCGCAGACCCTGCGCGTCCATACTGCGGACATGCGCCGCTGCACTTTCGTATGCACGGGGGGGAATGCCGTTTGGCCATGCACGCTGCTCGTAAAAATACTTCGCAGCAGCATCAGGCCTGTCATATTCAGCGGGTGATCTCCCCGAATCCGGCCTTCCGCCACCGGAAAGCAGCAGCGACGACACGACTCCGGCGAGGAGCAAAGCAGCGAGTGATCGCAAGACCATCATGCATCAGAACATCTGATAGGCGACGGTAACATAGGCCCGGTAGAATGTCGGACGCCAACTGAATGCGGGCGCGGTCGATTCGTCCCGCAGCAGCTTGTCAAATGCATAGTCCACCTCGATTGCAGGAATGACATAGATATTGCGGAATGGGACAAACGCGTACTCAGCGCCGATGACGAAAGACATGCGCAGGTCATGCTCGACAGCGATGGGGCCATCCTCGATCAGGCGCACAGCCCCGGTTTCAACTTCAGACTCCGTCAGCAGAATACGTTTCTTCTGCACGAAACCGAAGCTGGGACCGATATACACACGCTCTCCGTCAATGCGGCCAAAGAGGCGGAGGAGTACATCGAACTGGAGAAGGTCGTAATTGAACGTGAGGTCATTGATGAGTGTCCCCGTCCCCGCGGTGGAAAAAAGCGAATCCGTGCGCCCGACAGCCCAGGAGGTCGACGATTGGTTACGCGCCAGACGAAGATAGATCGAGGCATCGGAAAAGAGCGGGATATTCAGAGACATTCCGTAGTAGGAATTGGCGCTGTACTCATCGGAATAAAAATCGCAGTTGCAGTCGCCATGGTATTCACCATTGATGTAGCCGAGATTCAGTCCGCCAAGCAGGGCGAACTGCCACCCGTTATACAGTTTCTCCGGTTCACGCGGAGCCTCAGGTTCGGTCTGTGCATATGCCGTACCGCTGGCGATCAGAATGGCGAGCAGCAGCGTTACCGCATGAGAGCCGTGTGCACGGAAGCGTCCGCGCGCGTCAATCGTTTTCAAGGCTTTTCAGATTTGATTCGAGTTGCTCTAGCATACGACGGAAGTTGTTTTGCTTGTCACGTTCACGCTCGACGACATCCGCCGGGGCATTGTCCAGAAACTTCGCATTTCCGAGTTTCGAGTCAATACCTTTCAACAGCCCTGAAATCCTTCCGATCTCCTTCTCCAGCCGCTTGCGCTCGACTGCGACGTCAATCAGTCCCTCGAGCGGCACATACACATCCGCCCCTGCGACCACCGTGGTAGCCGAGAGCGCGGGACGCGAGAGCCCGCTTCCCGCGGTCACCTCGTTGATACGCGCAAGCCGCTTGAGAAAATGCGTGTTTTCCTCGATTGCCTTCTGCTGCGCTTCGTCGTGGCAATTGATGACTACATCGCAGGATTTCCCGGCAGGAACGTTCATCTCACCCTGGATGGTGCGGACGCCATCGACGAGGGACTGCAGGAAGGTCATCTGCTGCACGGCATCGTCGTTGATGTACTCTTCCTTCAATTCAGGGAGACTCTGCTCCATGATGCTGAGTCCCTCACGACCGGACTCCATTTTGTGCCAGATTTCCTCGGTGATGAACGGCATGATGGGATGCAGCAGCTTGAGCATGGCATCGTACACGTACAGCGCCCGCTCGAGGGTGATACGGCGCAGCTTTTCATCGGGAGAATACAGCCGATCCTTGATAAGCTCGATATACCAGTCACAGAAGTCGTGCCAGACGAATTCGTACATGGTCTTCGACATGTCATTGACCCGGTAACGATCCATCGTTTCATGCAGCGTGCGGATTGTCTCGTGGAGCCGGCTGTATATCCACCGGTCTTCAAGTTCCATCTGTGGTGTGGTGACAGCGAGATTGACCACAGCCTCGTTCTGATGCCAGTGTCCTTCACGGAATCGCCACTCCCCGTTCGCCTCCATTTTCTCCTTGTTCATCAGCAGGAAGCGTCCGGCATTCCACACCTTGTTGGCGAAGTTGCGGCCGATTTCGCATTTCTGCGATGAGAAAAGGACATCCTGTCCAAGAGGTGCGAGATACGCGACTGTAAAGCGGAGCGCATCGGCACCGTACTCGGCGATCACATCGAGGGGATCCGGGGAATTGCCGAGCGATTTCGACATCTTCCGCCCCTGCTCATCACGGATGATACTGGTGAAGTACACTGCGTGGAAAGGCACGAGGTCTTTCTTGTCGGTTCGTGGGGAACCATCAGGCAATGGCACGTCCGGCATGAACTCGAGACCGGCCATAATCATCCGCGCCACCCAGAAGAAAATGATATCAGGCGCAGTCACGAGTACACTGGTGGGATAGAAATAGCGAAGTGCATCGCTGTCTTCAGGCCAGCCGTGAACGCTGAAAGGCCAGAGCCAGGAAGAGAACCAGGTATCGAGCACATCCTCATCCTGGCGGAGCTTATCCGATGCACCACAGGTGGGACATTGCGCGGGCATTTCCTGCATGGCGTCCTCCCAGCCGCAGGCATCGCAATAGAATACCGGGATGCGATGGCCCCACCAGAGCTGGCGACTGATCGTCCAGTCGCGGATATTTGTCATCCAGTGCTCATAGGTCTTAGTCCAGCGTTCAGGATAAAACTTTACCGTACCGTCACGCACGACTTCGAGTGCCGGTTCGGCGAGTGTTTTCATCGCGAGGAACCACTGGTCGGACAGGTACGGCTCAATGGCGACATCGGTACGGTCACTGAAGCCGACGCTGTGCGTGTAATCCTCGATCTTCTCCATCAACCCCTTCGCCTCGAGATCGGCGACAATGCGCTTGCGTGCCTCATAGCGATCGAGTCCGGCATACGCCCCGCCGTTGTCGTTGATCGAGGCGTCCACGTCCATGACGTTGATCTGCTCGAGATCGTGACGTGCGCCCACTTCAAAATCGTTCGGGTCATGGGCGGGAGTGATTTTGACGACGCCCGTCCCGAAATCTTTTTCCACGTAGGTATCGCCGACGATGGGGATTTCGCGATCCATCAACGGCAGGAGTACCGTTTTGCCGATCAGCTGCGCATAGCGCTCATCCTCCGGATGCACCGCGATGGCGGTATCGCCCAGCATGGTTTCCGGCCGCGTCGTGGCAACCACGAGGAAGTCCGTCGTCGATGGCTTGCCATCGGTCATGATCGGGTAGCGAATATGCCAGAGTTTCCCGTTCTGCTCCTTGTATACCACCTCTTCGTCCGACAGGGCGGTGTGCGCGACGGGATCCCAGTTGATAATTCTCTTCCCGCGGTAGATGAGGTCCTTCTTGTAGAGGCGGATGAACACTTCGCGCACGGCACGTGACAGCGATTCGTCCATCGTGAACACCGTACGGTCCCAGTCGCAGGCAACACCGAGTTTGCGCAGCTGCCGGAAAATGATGTCACCAAATTTTTCGCGCCATTCCCAGACGCGTTCGAGAAATGCATCGCGTCCGAGGTCGTGGCGGCTTTTCCCTTCCTCGCGCTTAAGCGTCTTCTCGACAACAGTCTGCGTCGCAATCCCTGCGTGGTCCGTTCCCGGTATCCAGCACGTATGTTCGCCCTTGAGCCGGTGCCAGCGCAGGAATACATCCTGCAGGGAGTTGTTGAGAACGTGTCCCATGGTCAGCATACCTGTGATATTCGGCGGCGGAATCACGATGGTGAACGGTTTGCGATCGGGATCCGCTTCCGCGTGAAACAGTCCCTCCTGCTCCCAAAAGTGATACCACTGGTCTTCGACCGCTGCGGGATCATAGGCCGAGGCGAGGGTGTTGGTGGGCGTGCTGTCATCGGACATGTAAACTCCGGTATCCTGTATGAAATGGACAAGCGTGCTGCGTGCGTTGGGACATCGCGTATCAGCGGTATCAGATTCCGCATGTCACCGCGGTCCCGTACACCCGGCAGCAAATTGACGAATCAGTAAAATAAGAAATAGGCCTGAGAGGAGGAAAAGAGCCCGCTGCAAGGAAGCTCTTTTTTTCTTGAATAGGGCGAAGTATTCCCGTAATTTGTGTGTTTATAAGAGCTGATTGCGATCTGAAGACCTTGGATAATACTCTGAAAAACAACAAACGCATCATTCTGCTGGATGTGATGCGCGCCTGGGCGGTGTTCATGATGATTCAGGGACACACCATTGACGCGCTGCTTACGAAGTCCTATTACAACAGCGACAACCTCCTGTTCAACATCTGGCAGTTCAATCGTGGGCTCACCGCGCCGATTTTTCTATTTGGCTCCGGCTTTGCCTATGTGATTGCCACCTTCCGGAAGATGGACGAGGGAACGCTTCCCCGCAGTGTCATTTTCCGCCGTCTGCGGTGGATCGGAGTGCTTTTCCTGATCGGTTCGCTGATGCACCTGCCAGCCGGTTCACTCAGCGACATGTTCAGCCTCCAGGCAGAACGCTGGTATCGCTTCTTCCATGTCGATGTGCTCCGGCTCATGGCCGTCACATTGCTGGGGATGTTCTCCCTCTTCATGATTGCAAGCAACAGGCAGCGGCTGTTTGCTTCCGCCCTGGGTATCGGACTGTTTTTCATTTTCGTGGCACCTCTCGTGTACACCGTAGACTGGGCAGCGCACACCCCGTTGTGGTTCGCCGCATGGATGAGCACCGCCACAGGTTCCTGGTTCCCCATTTTCCCATTCTCGGGATTCATGTTCCTCGGCGCTGCGGCAGCCGCACTGTACATGCGCTGGCAAGAAGAAGGTCGCACCGCGCAACTGCCGCTCTATTACGGTCTCGCCGGCGCTGCGTTGCTCCTTGCATTCTTCATCCCCCGTGAAGTGCTGCACTGGCAGCTGACGTTTGAAGGTGGATCCTCCAGCATATGGTTGAGCTTCAGCCGCCTCGGCTGGGTGCTCATGCTGTGGTCCATCATCGGCTACATGCTTCAGCATACGAACCGGATTCCCCGCATCATTCCCGTTGCCGGACAGCATACGCTTTTCATTTACGTCTCCCACATTGTCGTACTCTACGGCTCAGCCTGGATGCCCGGTCTCCGACAGACCTTCGGCAAAACGCTTATGCTCGAACCCGTGCTGGGCATCATTACCATCCTCCTCCTCGCGACCACACTGACAGCCTACTGGATGCATACACAAAAGCGGCAGCAAACCGTCGTGTACCGCTATCTCCCTTACGCGGCCATGGTCGTACTCGCTACCGTCCTGCTCTTCGCTTAGGATCCTGCCGATCACGAAGACAGCAAGACGCAAAGAGACGAATAATATTTGAAGCCCCCGTCGCGCTCATGGCAACGGGGGCTTAAAATTTCCTTCGCGTCTTCGAGTCTTCGCGTCTTCGCGTCTTCGAGTCTTTGTGCTCAACCAGATATCAAAGCAGTTCCTTGATCTGGCTCTCCCAGGCCGATTTCGGCTGCAATCCAACCTTCGAGGAGACGATGTTCCCATCCCTGTCGAGCAGGAAGGTGGTGGGAATGCTGCGCACGCCGCCGTAGGCCTGCGCGATCTCTCCGTTGCCGTGAAGGATATCATAGTTGATACCGGCCTGGCTCACGAACTGGGCCACCTTTGATTCTTCACCGGGCTGATCGAGGGACACGCCAACGATCTCGAAACCGTCATCCCTGAATGCTTCCTGCATCTCGATGAAATCGGGGATTTCACGCTTACAGGGTCCACACCAGGTTGCCCAGAAGTTGAGCATGACGACCTTGCCGCGATAATCGGAGAGGGACTTGCTGCCACCGGAGACTGCGGGGAGGGAAAATCCAGGGGCGGCACTGCCACCGGCGCTGCCGTTCTGCACGGCCGCCTGCTGCACCATGGTCGAAGGCTCGGGCTCGTTGAGTTTGTTGATCAGAAGAATGCCGACGATGACGACGGCAAATGCGGTGATAACCCATGCGAAAGGACTGAGTGATTTCTTCTCCACTTTCCGCTTGCTGCCACCGCTGCTTTTTTTACTGACTTTGCTCATAATACTCCAACGCTGCGTATGAAAAATTCCTTATTGCCTTGTTCAGGACACAGCTTTCTCCTGGAGAAAGCTGCGCAGTTCCTTGACGATGACCATCTGCCTGTCAATGGGAAAATCCTTTTCATCCATTGCGGAACCGAGTGTTCCCCAGATGGGCTCGCCACAGCGCAGACAGCGAATCCCTTTCTCCATAAGAAAGGTTACCGCATCGGGATATTTTTCCACGAGATCTTCGATGATGCTTTCGCGACTGATATCCATGGTAACCTCGAAAATGGTATGGAAGTTTGGAGATCTGAACCGTGTCTGCCTGTTCCTTTCGTATGATGCAGAACAGGCCATGAAGGTCGCATCACATGAGTTGGAAGCCCAGCGCCTCGAGCATCAGCACCGCTTCACCGGAGAATTGGCTGCGTTCGAGCGGAATTCTGCGGAATTCCCTGCGCACCGGGTATTCCGCCCTGAGTGATTTGAAGGCCACCCCGCGCTCTTTATGCACTTTCTGCATAATTGCACGCAGGGACGCATCATCACGTTGGATCGGCACCACCTGGCGAACGACCTCATGCACCTCTGCAAACGGCGAGACTGCTTTTGTCCCCGCGGCCGGCACGATGGCGCCGGATTCGGGAAGGTATTGCTCAAAATTCCAGGGATGCTCGATATCCAGCCAGTCGCAGAGGGCGTCGTGTACCATCTGCGTACCCAGCAGTTTTCCATCGAGGGAATGCCCGGCCACATGCGGTGTCGCGATATCCGCCACGTCGACCAGCGCTGGATCGATTCCCGGCTCGCCGGGGTACACGTCGAGAACGAGTGCACCACCCTCCCAGCGCCTCCACCGTGGCACTGCTTCCGGATCCAGCACTTCCCCGCGCGCAGCATTGATAACCGTTGCTGAAGGTGGCAGCATCGAGAGGCGTCGCTCACCGATAAGCTGCCGCGTCGGGAAGGGATCTGCGGAGGTCAACGGGGTATGAAGCGTCAGAATGGCACAATGCAGAAGTTCGTCCAGCGGAGAGAACCGGATATCGCTCCATGGAAGAGGTTTTTCGCCGCGCGCGCTACGTGGAGGATCGTTCAGCACCATGCGCAGTCCGAGTGCACGTGCGATATCCGCGACCTGGCTTCCCACATGTCCCACACCCACAATGCCGATATCAGCTGCGACGAGATCGGTCCTCTCACGCACATGCAGTTCGAGCAGAACAGCTGCCAGCCACTCCGCGACGGAACGCGCGTTGCTTCCCCCCGCGGAGGCCCATGGAATGCCCTGCGCTTCTAGCCAGGCAAGATCCAGATGATCCGTTCCCGAGGTCGCTGTCGCTACGAAGCGCACCTGCGTATCTTCGAGGAGTTGTTCATCTATACGAAGCGTCGAACGGCAGAGCAGGACTTCGGCAGAAGCCACGCATTCACGCGTCTCCACCTCGTCGCGCACATCATAGAGCCGCACATCGCCGATACCATCGCATGCCTCGGAGATGAACGGGATGTTGCTATCCGCCGCTATCGCTATCGCCACTGCTCAACCGCTGCGTTGTTGTGTACGTGTTTGCCTAACATACACGATGCGCGTGAGAATAGCACGTGGAATCGGCAGTTCCATGCAGACAGCCACTTTCTTACGCTTGACATGAAACTTTTTTGGATATAATATGTCGTATTACCGTCAGACGACAATTCTTTCACACTCAGGTACAAGGTTATGGATAGACGATCCTTCCTCTCACCCGCTGTTCTGGCTACCGCGAACGGGACAACGGGGGGCGAAGCTGCAGTCGCAGCCGGAGCAGCGTCCCGGCCGGACGTTGCACGCGTACACCAGGCTGTACTCGCCGAACGGGAAGCAAGCCTCAAGGGTTTGCCTGAACCGACAGCTTTGCCGCGGCTTGTGACATCCGGACTCGATCCCTATTCCCCCACGCCGGAAAAACCATGGGACGAGCAGCGTGTCGGGTATCTGATCCGACGCACCATGTTCGGTGCGAAACGGGCGGATATCGACATGGCAATGGAGAAGACACCGGCGGAGGTCGTCGACATGCTGCTCATGAGTGGAACCCCGCCAGCAGCCCCCGGCAGCTGGATCAACGAGGATTACTGGTACGACAATACCAACAATGACCGCACGAATCGTGATCGTCTTCAGGAAATGCGCGAATGGTGGACAGGGCTTATGCTCAATCAGGAGTTCTCCATTCGCGAGAAAATGACATTTTTCTGGCATGACCACTGGGCCACCGAAGCGCTTACCGTGCGCCAGCCCCACTTCAACTACTGGTTCATCGACCTCTTCCGCAACAACTACCTGGGGAATTTCAAACAGATGGTGAAGGATGTCACGATCTCGCCGGCCATGTTGGTCTATCTCGATGGCTGGTACAACACCAAACGCCGCCCGAACGAGAACTACGCGCGTGAGCTTATGGAGCTCCACACCCTCGGGGAAGGAAACGGCTATACAGAAGACGACATCCAGGAAGCGGCGCGTGCGCTCACGGGATGGACACTGAAGAATACCGGTACGAGTTCCGTCGGTACGAACACGTATGACCCGAAAGAAGCGGAATTCATCTCTTCCCGTTTCGACGATACGGAGAAAACGTTCATGGGCCGCACAGGCAACTGGGGCTATGAAGATGTCATCGATATCATATTCGAGGAGCATGCCGCTGAAGCCGCATCCTTCATCTGCCGGAAACTGTACCGGGAATTCGTCTATGAGATTGCCGATGAAACGATTATCGGTCAACTCGCCGATCTGTTGCGAACGAACAACTGGGATATTCGTCCTGTGCTTCGCACCCTCCTCCTCAGTGAGCATTTCTTCGACACCTCCAACATCGGTGCGCATGTCACCTCTCCGATGGAATATTACATCGGCAGCATCCGTCAGCTCGACATCGTCACCGACAACTTCAAGTACATTTACCAGGTGAACAGCGCCATGGGCTGCCAGCTGCTCGAGGCTCCCAACGTCAAGGGCTGGCCGGGCTATCGCAGCTGGATCAGCGCATCACGCCTTGCGAGCCGCTGGTCGGTGGCGGACGAACTGATCCTCGGGAACATGAAGAGCACGCCGAAATACAGCGTTGATGCCATCGAGTTCGCGAAAGGCGTATCCGATCCCAATAATCCACGCACCCTGATCCAGGACATCATCGAATATGCCGTGCCACTGAAACTGAGCACGAATCAGTTTGAAATCCTTCTCGACAAGCTGCTGGCAGGTGCACCGGAGTACGAGTGGAATATCAATCTCCCAGGCGCCGAAGGACATGTGAAGGATCTGCTCAAAGCCGTCCTTCGCCTCAGTGAATCTCAGCTCTGCTGACCGATCGAACACTTCTCAACAAAGCATCAGGAAACACACATGAAACGTAGAGACTTTGTCAAGACCAGTGTCGCGGCAGGCGTCGCCGCATCGACGATCGGTGGCATTTTCGAGCCCTTCGCCGTCAAGGCGTACGCCAACGCACCCTCACTCGCCCGTGCCGCGATGAACGCAGGTACGGGACGCGTGCTGGTGGTGCTGCAGCTCGACGGCGGAAATGACGGACTCAACACCGTCGTACCGAAAGAAGACAGCCTGTATTACAATCTTCGCGACACGCTGGCAATACAGAATCCCCTCCCGCTCAGCGATACGCTCGGACTCCATCCGTCCATGACCGGCTTCGAATCCCTCAACAACGACGGCATGCTCGCCGTCGTCCAGAACGTCGGCTACGACAATCCGAATCGCTCGCATTTCCGTTCCACCGACATCTGGTTTACCGGCTCGAATAACAACAAACCGAGCGATGTAAACACCTATCTCGAAGACGGCTGGCTGGGACGCTATCTCGACCTGCGCTATCCGGGGTACCCGGACCCCGCGGTGACCCCCGAGCATCCGCTGGCCATCGAAATCGGCACGACGACCTCATTGATGATGCAGGGTGAAGAACTCGGCATGAGCATGGCGATTTATGATCCCGACACTTTTTACCGCATCATCTCGGGCACGGATATTTCCGGTGGGGACCCTCCCGACACCAGTACGCCTGCAGGACTCGAACTCGAGTACATCCGCAACATCGCACTGGAGGCAAACCAGTACGCCAAGCCCGTGCGCGATGCGGCGAACATGGTGGAGAACCATGACGTTTATACCACGGGCAACGATGTCGCCGAGCGGCTGAAGATTATTGCGCGGCTGATCGCAGGCGGGCTCGATACGCCGATCTATGTCATTTCCCAGCGGGGATACGACACGCATGCTCAGCAGGACAGCGGGACTACGCCGAAGCACAGTGGTCTGCTCGGACGCATGTCGGATGCGATCAAATCATTCTTCGACGATCTGAAGGCATTCGGCATGGACGACCGTGTCATGCTCATGACCATCTCGGAATTCGGCCGCCGCGTTGAAGCCAACGGAACTGCCGGGACCGACCATGGTACCGCCCAGCCCATGTTCTTTGTTGGTCCGGAAGTCAACGGCGGTGTCTACGGAAACAATCCCGACCTCTCGGATCTCGACAGGAACGGTGATCTCAAACATCAGTATGATTTCAAGCAGATGTACGCCAGCGTGCTGCGGCAGTGGTTCGGCGTGATGGAGTCGAGCACCGCCCTGATTCTCAAGGGCGAGTGGGAAACACTTCCCCTCTTCTCACAGGCCCCCGTTGGCGTAAGCAATAATGGACTGCCTGCGGGCTTCGCACTCGAGCAGAACTACCCGAATCCTTTCACCCGCTCCGCCGGCACTTCGATTCGCTTTTCGACACCAGGGGGACAGACTCGATTGAACGTGTATAATCTCCAGGGGAAACTGGTGAAAACGCTCGTCGATGGATCCATGACACCCGGAACGCATGAAGTGCGCTTTAATCCCTCATCCCTCAGCAGCGGAACATACCTGTACCGGCTCGAATCCGCGCGCGCCGTGGAAACCCGCAGCATGGTGCTGGTTCGTTAACCATTAGTGACCGGAATCCGCCGGGGCGTTTCTCCGCAAGATGGAGAAACGTCCCCGGCTTCCGCTACAGAATTTTCGGAACGCACAGACGATTTTCTTATATTGGGGAGATTATCGTTTTCCACACCCATACATACACAGGTCAATGAAGAAGTCTGCTGTCCTCGTCCTTCAAGACGGAACGGTCTATCACGGTACAGCCTTCGGTCATGTGGGAGAAACACAGGGAGAAGTGTGTTTCAACACCGGCATGACAGGGTACCAGGAAATACTCACGGATCCCTCCTACTGCGGTCAGATTGTGACCATGACATATCCCCATATCGGGAATTACGGCGTGAATGAGGATGACGTCGAAAGCGGGCGCATCCAGGTTGCCGGCTTTGTCGTTCGCGACGGCTGCGACATACCCTCGAATCACCGCGCTACGTCCTCGCTGCCCGAATATCTCGACCGCCAGGGCATCGTCGGCATCCAGGGCATCGATACGCGTGCACTCACGCGCAAACTGCGCAGCGACGGTGCCATGAACGGGGTCATTTCGTCGTCGGGCATCGCAGTTGAGGAACTGCTGAAACGTGTGCAGGAACTGCCATCGATGGCCGGACAGGATCTCGCACGCATCGTCAGCTGCGGGGAAGCCTGGCACTGGCCGTCGTCCGACCCGAAGCGATACCGGGTCGTCGCGATGGATTTCGGGATAAAACACAACATACTGCGCCTGCTTGAGTCGCATGGCTGCGACGTGACCGTCGTACCGGCACAGAGCAGCAGCGAGGAAATACTCGCCATGAATCCGGATGGGATTTTCCTCAGCAACGGTCCCGGTGATCCGGATGCCGTGGCATACGGCATCGAAACCGTTCGGCAGCTGCTCGGGAAGAAACCGATGTTCGGCATCTGCCTCGGACATCAGCTGCTTGCGCTCGCGCTCGGGGGAAGCACGTACAAAATGAAATTCGGGCATCGGGGTGTAAATCATCCCGTGAAGAATCTCAAAAGCGGAAAAGTCGAGATCACCAGTCAGAATCACGGTTTCGCCGTGGATCCAGACTCACTGCCGACTGGCGTCGAAATCACACACTGGAATCTCAATGACAACACACTCGAAGGATTCCGTGCATCAGAGCACAACGCCTTCTCAGTGCAGTACCACCCCGAGGCCTCACCCGGTCCGCACGACTCCCGTTACCTCTTCGAACAATTCAATTCCCTGATGGATACCCATGCCAAAGCGTAGTGATATCAAGTCCATTCTCATCATAGGCGCGGGACCTATCGTCATAGGACAGGCCTGCGAATTCGATTATTCCGGCACGCAGGCGCTGCGGGCGCTGCGGGCCGAAGGTTATCGCGTCATTCTCGTCAACTCCAATCCCGCGACCATCATGACGGACAGACAACTGGCAGATGCGACATATCTCGAACCGGTGACGCCTGAAATCGTCGCGACAATCATAGAAAAAGAGCGCCCTGATGCGCTGCTGCCGACAGTCGGGGGACAGACGGCGCTCGACACCGCTGTTGCCCTGCACGATATGGGTGTGCTTGAGAAATTCAACGTGGAACTGATCGGAGCCGATGTCGAGGCCATACGGAAGGCGGAAGACCGCAGCAAATTCAAGGCAGAGATGGATGCCGTCGGCATTGACACCGCACGCGGCGATTTTGCGCGCAGCATGGAGCAGGCACTCGAACTGGTCGAAAACGTCGGTTTCCCCACCATCATTCGTCCCTCTTTCACTCTGGGCGGTACCGGCGGAGCTACTGCATATAATATTGACGAGTTTCGTGAACTGGCGCAGAAAGGACTCGACGCCAGTCCCATTCATGAAGTCCTCATCGAAGAATCCCTGCTTGGCTGGAAAGAATTTGAAATGGAGGTTGTACGCGATAAGGCCGACAACGCCATCATCGTCTGCTCCATCGAGAATCTCGATCCCATGGGCGTCCACACCGGCGATTCCATTACAGTGGCGCCCGCGCAGACACTCACCGACCGTGAGTATCAGCAGATGCGCAACTGGTCGCTCATCTGCCTGCGCACGATCGGGGTCGATACCGGTGGTTCCAACGTGCAGTTCGCCGTCAACCCTGAGACCGGACGCATGGTGATCATCGAGATGAACCCCCGCGTCAGCCGCAGCTCTGCCCTCGCATCGAAGGCCACCGGCTTCCCGATCGCGAAGGTCGCCGCGCGTCTTGCTGTGGGGTATACGCTCGATGAGCTGCCGAACGACATCACCGGGAACACCGTTGCAGCCTTCGAACCCAGTATCGATTATGTGGTCACGAAAATTCCCCGCTTCGACTTTGAAAAATTCCCGTCCGCAGAAGGCACGCTGGGCGTGCAGATGCAAAGTGTCGGCGAAGTCATGGCAATTGGACGAAATTTCGCAGAGAGCCTGCAGAAAGCTTTCCGTTCGCTGGAAGTCGGGTTGCACGGGCTCGAACCGAAACCCGGTGACGGGCGTCCCCTGGACATGCGCAAAATGCGTTTCGCCACAGCATTCCGCCTGTTGAAAGTGTGGAAGTCGTTCGAGTCTGGTGCCGACATCGAAGAACTGCATGAAATTACGCGCATCGACCGCTGGTTCCTGCGGCATATCCAGGCACTGGCGCTGAGTCCGGCCGACACCCCCGATGCCGATACGGTGCGACGGCTCAAACGTGACGGTTTCTCCGACATGCAGCTTGCGATGCGCTTCGGGAAAACGGAAGCGGAGATTCGCAATCTGCGCGATGAACTCGGCATCCATCCCGTGTTCAAGGAAGTCGACACCTGTGCCGCCGAATTTGAAGCGCAGACGGCGTACTGCTACGGCAGCTACGACAGTGAAAATGAAATAGAGCCGCTCGAAGGTAAAACGATAATGATACTCGGGGGCGGACCGAATCGCATTGGTCAGGGAATCGAGTTCGATTACTGCTGCGTGCAGGCGGTGTTCGGTCTGCGCGACCTCGGGTACCGCACCATCATGGTAAACTGCAATCCTGAAACCGTATCAACGGACTTCGACATTTCCGACCGGCTTTACTTCGAACCGCTGACATTTGAACACGTCATGAACATCGTGGATTTCGAGAAACCGGACGGCGTGCTCGTGCAGTTCGGCGGTCAGACACCGCTCAATATCGCCGGGAGATTGAAGGAAGCCGGGGTTCCCATTATGGGCACTTCGCCGGAAGCGATCGACCTCTCGGAAAACCGTGAGAAATTCGGCCACATTCTCGATGAACTTGAAATCCCCCGCCCTGACTACGGCACAGCCTTCTCCGAGAGTGAAGCCGTGGTCATTGCGGAACGCATTGGCTATCCGGTACTCGTGCGTCCCTCCTACGTGCTCGGAGGACGTGGGATGGAGATCGTCTACAACGCGGATGCGCTGGTCACCTACGTGCGTCAGGCTGCGGTGATTTCCGCTGATCAACCTATCCTCATCGATGCATTCCTGGAGGATGCGTTCGAGTTCGACGTCGACGCGCTCTGTGACGGCGAGGACGTCTACATCGGTGGCATCATGCAGCATATCGAAGAAGCCGGTATCCATTCAGGCGACAGCGCCTGCGCGATCCCACCCTACCATCTTCTTCCCGAAGCCCGTGAAGCAATCGAATCATATACCAGGCAGCTTGCCACATCACTCGGGACAGTGGGACTCATCAACATCCAGTTCGCCATGCGCGGAAACACCGTCTACGTCATCGAGGTCAACCCCAGGGCCAGCCGCACCGTCCCGTTTGTCTCGAAAGTAATCGACGCCCCACTTGCGCGTTATGCCGCCCAGCTCGCCTCAGGGAAACGGCTCTCAGAGCTGGATCTCAAAACCGCGGATGATCACGGGCTTATTGCCGTGAAAAAGCCGGTGTTCCCGTTCAACAAATTTCCCCGGCAAAGCGTCTTCCTGTCTCCCGAGATGAAATCCACCGGAGAGGTCATCGGGCTCGACACTGGCTGGGGTGCAGCCTTCGCCAAGGCGGAGATCGGCGCGGGCAACAAACTCCCTCTGGAAGGGAACGTCTTCATTTCCGTCAACGACAGGGACAAGGAAGAAATACTTTCCATCGCGCGCGATTTCGTCGAGCTCCCCTTCAAGCTCTTCGCCACGCGCGGGACGGCATCCGTGCTGCGCGCGAACGGCATTCCGGTCCAGGCACTGAACAAAGTCGTCGAAGGTCGACCCCATGTTGTCGACGTGCTGAAAAACGGGAATATCCACCTCGTGATCAATACACCACTCGGTGAAACCGCGAGAGAGGATGAATACGAGATCGGTCGTGCAGCCATCCGGCACAAAGTCCCTGTCGTCACCACCCTCTCAGGTGCCCGCGCCGCCATCCGCGGCATCCGGCGCTTGCTGACAGGCCGCCTCGACGTCCGCAGCCTCCAGGAAATCTTCGGAGACTGATTCTCTTCCCCTCCCCTCCATCCCGAATATCAGGGATTGCTTCCGGGAAGAAACACCGCCCCCGGGACACATGAAAGGAAGCAATCCCTGCTCCTTCCGAGTTTGCATTCTGCAATTTGTCATCTGCCATCTGTTTTCATGGATTGCTTCCGGGAAGAAACACCGCCCCCGGGACACATGAAAGGAAGCAATCCCTGCTCCTTCCGAGTTTGCATTATGCTCTGATGCGCGACTGTAAAAAAAAGATTCAGGTATCGCGATTTTTTTGTCGAATTTACTTGCTTCTGTCAACGATCCCCTATAAATTTGGTCTGAGCTATTACGATATAAAACTCTGTTTATTCTTTTCATACATATTGCTTCACCCCATTCCATCTAACTATTAATAGTTGCACCTATGAAACGTTTGTCATTCCTCATGGTCCTGTTAATCCCGGCAGTGCTCATGTTCACTGCCTGTGATGAGGACGACGACACGACTGGCGATCCTACGCAGCCCACAGCTGATGTGTCCACCTGCGTCGGATGCCACAGTGATCTTGAAACGCTGGAAGCAATCGCGGAACCGAACGAGGACACCGGTCCTGGCGAGGGCGGTTGCGGCGGCGAACTTCCCGAAATGGAACCACACCTGAAAGTGTACGTGGGCGGAACGAACGGCGCAAAGTTCAAAGAGTCGGCCCACGGAAAACTGGCCTGTGAAAGCTGTCATGGCGGCGTCTCCCCTGCGCGGGACAAGCATGAAGCACACACCGGCGATTTCGTATCGAGTCCGTCAAAGGATGCCGACAAGTACTGCGGCGGCTGCCATCCTTCCATTGCCGGAAAGGACAAGAACAGTCTGCACACGCAGGGATTCGGCCAGAAGCACATGGTCGCCACGCGTGGCGGCTTCCCGAGCTACGACAATTACCCTGAATCCCTGAAGAAGGGATACGACAAGAACTGCGGCAAGTGCCACGCATCCTGCGGCGAATGTCACGTCATGCGTCCCCGTCAGGCCGGCGGTGGTTTCCTTGCCTCTCACAACTTCCAGAAATCCCCCGACATGCGTCTGAACTGCACCGCCTGTCACTCAGCCCGCGTCGCACACGCCTACTTCGGCGAAGCAGCAGGTTCGCGTCCCGATGTGCATTACATGAAGCTTCCGGGTGGACAGTGCACGAACTGCCACAGTTCGCATGAAATGCACGGAACCGGCGAAAAGTACACGCAGCGCTACTCCGTTGCGAATCAGCCAAAATGTGAAGACTGTCATGGCGACAAGCAGGATGCCAACAGCTACCATCAGATGCACTGGGATACAATCAGCTGTCAGAGCTGTCACTCCCAGGATTATCAGAATTGCGGCAGCTGCCATGTCGACACCGGCGTGCGCAACGGACCGTATATGGGCTTCAAGATGGGACTCAATCCCCTGCCCGGCGTCAAGCGCTTCAAGTACGTGGTGCTGCGCAACGCACCGGCCGCTCCCGATACCTGGAGCAACTACGGTGTCCCGAGCATGAGCAACTTCACCGCGGAACCCACCTTCAGGCATGCAACGCCGCATAACATCAAACGCTGGACGGCGAGAACGGAAATCGAAGCCGGTCAGAGCTGTTCTGCAGCATGTCACATCAAGGACGGTGTGAATAAGCAGTGGTTCCTGTTCTCCGATGACCTTATGGAGCAATGGGAAAAAGACGCGAATGCCGGAGTCGTTGTCGACAACGCCATTCCCTCGAGTTGGAAATAATCATTCACCACCACCATCAATCCCTGCACCTACCCACAAGGAGCACCTATGAGCAACTACACAAAACTCCTCAAACAGTATGCGGTTCTTCTCCTCATCCTCCCCTTGCTGGTCTTTACCCAGGCCTGCTCTGATGATGATGATGATCCGGTAACGCCGACGACCTCCGAGTCCGCCCTTCTTATCCAGGAACTCGAAGGCGCAAACGGCGACTATCTGAATACGAATTGCCCCGCGATCGTGACGGCCGAAGCCGTGTACGAGAACGTCAGTGGCGCGAAGACCTGGTACGTCATCGACATCCGTTCGGCTGATGCATATGCAAGTGGCCACGTCCCGGGTGCCGTTAACGTTGCACGTGCCGACATCCTCACGCACGCACAGGCCAACAATCTCATGTCGAAAGAACGCATCGTCGTGATCTGCTACTCCGGCCAGTCGGCAGCATGGTCCACCGCCCTTCTTCGCCTGAGCGGCTACAACAACGCCTACTCCATGAAGTTCGGTATGTCCAGCTGGAACGAAGACTTTGACAGCATCAGCTCGAAAGTCGGCAGCGACTATGTGAATCAATTCGTGAAGGATGCCGCTCCGGCCAAGCCGGCACTCGGTGACCTCCCCACGATCAACACCGGTATGGCAACGGGTGCCGAGATTCTCGCAGCCCGTGTCGCAACCATTCATGGTGACGATTATGGTGCAGCCGCCGTCAGCGCCGCCGAAATTTTCTCGAACCCCGATCAGTATTTCGTCGTCAATTACTGGGGCGAAGCTGACTATACCGGTATCGGTCACATCCCGGGTGCCTACCAGTACACCCCGAAGGCAGACCTGAAGCTTGAGACCTTCCTCAAGAGCCTGCCGACTGACAAGACCATTGCCGTGTATTGCTACACCGGACAGACCAGCGCCAACGTCGCTGTTATCCTCCGCGTACTCGGTTACGATGCCAAGAGTGTTTCCTATGGTACGCAGGGCATGATCTGGCAGACCATGAAGGCCGCCGGTAAGACTGCATACGATGTCACTACCGACTGCAAGGGCTTTGACTACGAGAAGTAATACCCTCGAAGCCATTTGGCTCCAAAAAAAGGCCTCGTCCATCCGGACGAGGCCTTTTCTTTTCGTTTCATGTTGCGGCGCCAGAAAGTGCGGCGCACCATGGATCACATTGCAATTATGCTTTACATCGCCGACATGAGCGAGACGCCGAGAATGGAAAATATGATTGTACCGAGGATTCCGAAGATAATAATATAGACAACGACGAGAACGACGACGGTGACAATCATGTACACCACCACCTTCTCCTGCGGCGTTTTCATCATATGCGGAAAACCCAGGTACATCAGGTAGATGCCATAGAGACCGAACAGAGTCCCGAGCCAGCCTATCATGGGAATGATACTCAGGATTCCACCCACCCACGCAGGTGTATACGAGTACGCCACCAGCTGCATGGCTTTTCCCATGTCTTTCTCAGAATCAAAACCTGACGCAAGCAGGTTGACAACAAACGCAGTGAGGAGAACGATAATAATGGTGGAGACCAGACTGATCAATGCATATCCTACTCCCCACATAATCCCTGAGCCAAATCCAGAGCCGATAAAGCCATACCCGATAAACGATGCAATGGCGGGAACGAGGGCCATCGGGATGACATACCCGGTGAGAATGCTTCCCATGTCTGCCGGCTCATTGGCGATGACCTCCCACTCGGTCTTCGGGGACGTGATAATGTTTTTCGCTCGGTCAACAAGACTCATACAACCTCCGTACATATGAATGGTAACAGAAACTCCTGGCCAAAATCCCCGAAACGCCCTGACGGGGAAAGGGAATATCCCTCAAGAATGTTTGAATACAGGAATTTCGCTGGATTTGGCTACAAAGTCAAATCCAGTCCACAGGCATCTGCCTGAAGATTCGGAGTCGCAACGCCGTTACGGACTGCGATGGGAGTATCCAACGGGCGGGGGTAAAAATCAGAATAGATCGATATGGGTGTTGAATTCGCCCTGAATGAGGATGGAGGTAAGGGTATCGAGGCGAAGCAGCATGCGGTCGAGCCTGCCGACTAGCGCAGTATCATGAATAGCAGTATGCAGCAGTCCACGGGAGTCACGAATTTCAGTGACCAGCCCACGCACATCGGTAATGAGTGTATCAGCTCCGTCGAGAACGCGGCCCGTTTTCTCAAGACTGCCTGCTATGGCGGGATGCAGTTCCGTCAGCATCGTGTCCACCTTGCCGGTGAGCCTGGTCATGTTGACCGTGAGATCGTCGATATTTCTGCTGTTGCGTGTCAAGTACCCGCGTAATTCCGATGTCAGCGTGTGCAGGTTCGTCACCGTCTCCTTGAGAGACCGGGTAAATGCACTGTCATTGACAATGGCGTTGACCCCACGAAGCAGAGAATCCGCCTGCGTGGCGATGGTGCGGACATTCCCTTCCATATCCCCGACGATGCCGAGCGCACCTGCGATATCCGGATCCACCTCACCATGGAGGACATCATCCGGACCGAGTGGCGCACCATCCGCTCCCTGGAGGATTTCAATTTTCTTGCCTCCCATCAGCTCGAGCATCTGAATCACCGGAAGCGCGTTCTCGCGTACGACCACTTCACTGTGCATTGAAGCGACGACGTCGACGCCGGCATCAGACAGTTCCACCGACACAACCTTCCCGGAACGCACACCGTTTACGGAAACCTGATCGCCCAGCGCGAGACCAGCGGACACGGGAAAGCGCATGTGCACAGGGTACTCCGCACGCCCGACACTCCAGTCCTTGAAGATGAAAAATCCGAGGAACAGAATGATAATGCCGACGAGGACTGTCAATCCTACTTTGATTTCGTTGCGCTGCTGTTCTTTCACACAGGGATCCGGTCAGTGAGCTAAAGAAAACGGGCAGAATATGCCCGCGAGAAAATACGCAATCCACCGTCGCGGGGCAATGACTACTCCGGCTTTCCGCCGAAGAGGGCGTCCAGGGGATTCCCTTTCGGTCGGTTGGCGACTACATACTTGTCGTACATTTCCTGCAGTTTCTGCTTCGAGAGCCGGTCAAGATCTTCGTCGTCCTTGTCCCTCTTTCTGTACATATCGAAGCGTTCCTGCTCCTCACGGTTCATGCGCTGTTCGTAGTCCCTCAGCTCCCGTATAAGTTTATGCTGTTCGACACTGGTCATGCCATTCCTCCAGATCAGAGACGTTCATTGTTGAGCATGGGATCGAAGGCGTCGCGCAATCCATCACCCATAAGGTTGAAACAGACGACGACGACAACGATGGCAAAACCGGGCAGTGTGGACACCCACCATGCATTGGAAAGATAATCTTTCCCTTCGAAAATAATATTCCCCCAGCTCGCGGTCGGTGGCTGCACGCCGATATTCAGAAAACTGAGAGCAGCTTCGACGAGAATGATGCCACCAATCCGTAGTGTCGCATTCACAATGATGGGGGTGAGAATATTCGGCAGGATATGACGCGTGAGGATACGTGCATGTCCGAGTCCCAGCGTTCTGGCGGCAATGACAAATTCCCGTTCCTTCACCGATAACACTTCACCGCGAACGAGGCGAGAAATCCCCATCCACGAGGTGAGACCCAGTACCAGCACAATGAGTACCACACGTGGGACAGCGATGCTCTCGAATGCGGAGATGATGATCAGAATCAGAAAGAGCGCCGGAAAGGCAAGAAGGATATCGACGATACGCATGAGAATGCTGTCGGCGTATCGTCCGAAGTATCCAGCCATCAGTCCCACGAATGTGCCGAGGGATACCGAAAGCAGAACGGCGATAAATCCGAGACTGAGTGAAACCCGTGAGCCATAGAGAATGCGGCTCAGAATATCACGTCCATACCCGTCCGTCCCAAGCAGATAGGTGCGTGTACCGGAAAACTCATCTGGATCCGTACTGACCATCTGCGAGACAGGCATCGTGCGCAGGCTGTCTTTCACCGTCGCCATGACCTGGGCGCCTTCGACGCGAAAGGCATCCACCGCCCACTGGGCACTGAAGTTTTCTTCCATCAGCTCCTTGTTCACCAATACCAGGTCTCGCACGACGGAAGGATAGTCGGTATCGAGCTGAAGGGATTCTATGCCGATCGAGCGGATACGCGGTTCCTTCAGTTGCAGAACTGTTACGCTGCTCAGCGGCGGCTTGAATTTCGTGACAAGCCCGTCCTCGAAGACATTCGGATTGAAAGGCGCGAGGAAGGGACAGAGAAATGCCATGGTGTAGAGAAGAATGATGACGACCATTGCGGAAGCTGCGACTCTGTTCTTCTTGAACTCTCTCCAGGCCAGTGTCCATTGACTGAGTTCGTGTTCGTCGCCGTCAAGCACGAGCTGACGGAGCCGCCGCCGGTTGAGATGCCAGAGCACGATGGGCATGACGATGATAAACAACGCCGCCACCCAGTGTTCCATCACGTCGCCACGGAGAAAGAGACTGGTATGATCAAAATCCACCAGCGCGAGGAACACGCTCAATGCCATCGATTCAAACGAGCGCGCAAACTCACCGAAGCTGAGCAGCAGCAGGAATGGGAAAAGCAGGAAATACAGGAGCAGCAGGATGCCGAACGTCCGTCGACCGAGTACGATGAAGCCCACGCCCGGAATATTCCTCTGCGCCCATGAGTGGAAACCACGGAGCTGTTGTGCCGTGATCTCAGTCATAGCGAATCCTCGGGTCGACCATGGCATACAGGATGTCAGCCATGAGATTGCCCACGATAACCATGACCCCGGACACCAGCGTACACGCGATGATCAGTGGATAGTCACGAGCAAAGATGGCGTCAACGGTCAGCTTCCCCATCCCCGGCCAGGCGAATACGGTTTCAACAATGACCGCACCTCCGAGCAGGAACGGCAGCGAGAGTCCGAGCAGCGTAATGATGGGGATAAGCGCATTGCGCATGGCATGCTTGCCGATGACAAGAAGCTCGCTGAGTCCCTTCGCTCTCGCCGTGCGGATATAGTCCTGATTAATAACCTCGAGCAGACTCCCCCGCATATAGCGGCCTGTAGCCGCAGCGGAAGCGACACCGAGCACAAATACCGGAAGTATCATATGCTGGATGAGATCCCACAGGTAGTCGAGTGGGGGCAGGAAACGCGCCATGGCCGAGTGCATCCCCGAGGCCGGGAGCAGATCCAGATGCAGGGACACACCGAGGATGAGCATCAGTCCCAGCCAGAACTCCGGCATACTGTAAACGAACAGCGATGTAACATTGACGATGTGGTCGGTGGCACTGCCCCGCCGGAGAGCCGTGATGACCCCGAGGATAATCCCTATCACAAAATTGAACATCAGCGCAAACGCGGTGAGCAGCAAGGTGTTCGGAATGGTTGCCGCGAGGATATCCGTCACCATCGCATGCTTGCTGAAGCTCATCCCCAGCTCCCCGGTCACCATCCCCTTGAGCCACTTCACGTACTGCACCGGGAGCGGATCATTGAGTCCGAGCGCGTTCCGCAGGTTCTCAGCGAACATGGGATCCACATCTCCCTGGATATACAGGGAAACCGGATCACCCGGTGCGAGACGGATGATAAAAAATGTGAATGTCAGCAGCCCGAAAAGCAACGGGACTGCTGACATTACACGGCGAATGATATATCTGAGCACTGAGCGAGTTCCTCCCGGACTTCGGGTGAAACAACTATCAGTATGTCATGTACGAGTTGGGATCGCCAATCGTCCAGTTCCACATACCGTCCGTGACACCGAGCACGTTGATGTTCGTATTCTTCAATCTGCGGTTTATTCCGACAATATCCTTGATCCAGTAAAGGAAGGTACAGGGCTGCTCCTGATGCAGGATAGACTGGATTTCCTTCCAGAACGGGCCGGCATCACGCTGTGTCGGGACATGCAGGCCGAGCTTGAGCAATTCACCGATGCGCCTGTTGGAGAATGCCACGGTGTTGAACGGATTGCTGATATCGCCCCAGCGACCTGCGGGGTCGATGGCGAGCCCGACCGAGAAGCCGGCGATAAACGCGTCATACTGTTTGTCTTCAATATTCTGGAACAGCACCACGGGTTCGACCGACTGCAGGTTCACCTTGATTCCGATGCTCTTGAGTTCCTTCTGTACAACGGTGGCAACATATTCGCGGCGCTTGTTGCCGATATTGTAGTGCAGGGTGAACTCGAAGTCTTTGCCACCTTTGTCGAGGATGCCGTCACCGTTGCTGTCGCTCCAACCCGCGGAACGCAGCAGCTGACGTGATTTCTCCGGATCGTACGGATAAGGAATCAGGTCATGCTTGATCGCCCAGCGGAAAATCGGCGAGAAATCCGTCACTGCCAGCTCTCCGAAGGTCCCGAGCTCATGTTCCATGATTTCCTTGCGATTCACCGCATAGGTCAGCGCCTGGCGCACGCGGCGGTCGCCGAACAGCGGGTGCGGCTTGACGGTGCCGGTTTTGTGATATTCATCGACATCGATATTCATCCAGCCGATATATTCATAATTCCGCGGCGGAAGCGTTTCCAGCCTGATATCGGGATTGTTCTCCTGGATATCTTCGACATCATCAGGATAGACAGGACGCATGACGTCGACGGTACCTTTTTTCAGCTCCGTGAGCCTCGTCGTCGGCTCAGAGATCACACGAAATACGACGTTTTCAAGTTTCGCGGGATAGGGCAGCGTGCATTTCCCGTTGCGCGTGAGAATGATCTGCTGCTGGCGCACCCATTCCTCGAGCTTGAAGGGGCCTGCACCGACGGGACGCTCGTTCGCCGGATTGGAACGCAGCGTGCGGCGGTCCGCATTGCGGTAGATGTGCTCAGGCACCGGTGAAAGATTGATATGGAACAGCTGCAGCGGATACTGCTTTGCAAAATGGAAAATCATCGTGCTGTCGTCGACGATTTCCACACTTTTGTCGACATCAAACTTATTGTCCGTGAAAATCATGCTTTCGAGATAGCTCCGGCGGGGACTCGCGACAATGGGGTCCCCATAGAGCGAAAAGCTGAACTTGATGTCTTTGGGAGTCACAAGCATCCCGTCTTCCCAGCGCACGTCGGTGCGAAGATGCGCAACGATGTCCTTTCCTCCGTTGGCGGATTCCCAACGTTCGACAAGCCCCTTACCATAGGTTAATTCACCTTCGCGTTCGTCGAATTGCACGTCAAACATCATCGGGTAAATGTTGCCCTGGAGATCGCTGGCTGTCGCAGAATTTGAGACGACCGGGTTGAAGTTGTCTGCATCACCGGACAGCGCAACGACGGCAGTTTCGCTCATCGGGTCCTTTTCTCCGGATTTACTTCCGCATGAGACAAACAGGCCGACGCATAGTACGGCTACTATCAAATTCCGTGGAGACATACAACCTCCGATTGTTCTGAAATGGGAGAAAAACAGGGACGAGGAAGTCTCTATGTGAAGCGAGATGCTATATAAAGAAAAAAGTGAAAAGAACCGTAAAAATCAAATAATATCACTCGAAATCGTGCTCGAACCAGTCGATTGCGCGATCATCTGACGGTTTTCTGGCACGGGTTTCAAGACGTGTCTGCAACCGCTTCGAAAACTCGATGGCCGGGTCGTATCCGTAATGCTTGAGGAGATAGTTCAGAGCGATAACTTCGGTAATGACGGTGACGTTTTTGCCAGGGAAAATGGGAAGGCGAACATGCGGAATATTGGTGCCGAGCACCGTGGCTTCGCTGCTGTCGAGCCCGGTCCGCTCATACTCCGCTTTCTCATCCCATTCCTCGAGATGCACGATGATTTCGAGGCGTTTTTGAAAGCGAATGGCGCGGATACCGAACATCGAACGGATATCGATGAGCCCCAGACCGCGGATTTCCATGAAATGCTTCACCAGATCCGTCCCCGAACCCATCAGCAGCCCCTCGGCTTTCTGCGTAACGACGACGACATCGTCAGCAACCAGCCTGTGCCCCCTTTCCACGAGGTCGAGCGCAATCTCGCTTTTCCCGATTCCCGAACGGCCGATGAAGAGCACGCCCACGCCGTACACATCAACAAAGGCCCCGTGAATGACTGTCTGCGGCGCAAACTGATCATCGAGGAAGTCGCTCATGTAATAGTAGGCCTTTGTCGTCTCGAACGCGGTGTAAAACACCGGCACGCCATGACGCGTGGCGACCTCCAGCAGCGCGGGATTGAATTCATTGCCGTTGGTGACGACGATACAGGGGATGTCGAAATCGAACAGCCGTTCAAAGGCCGCGAGGCCCTGTTCCGGATCGAGCGAATTGAGGTATTTGATCTCCGTGTTCCCGAAGATCTGTACGCGATGGAAGGTAAAAAGCTCCACGTAACCGGCCAGTGCAAGCCCGGGCCGATGGAGGTTCTTCTCGGTGATTTTGCGCTCGCTTTCTTCGAGTCCGTTCGCAGAGAGCAGTTGTATACGGTCCTTGTTCTTTTCGTAGAACAGACCGACACTCAGATCCTTTTTTTCCAGGATCTTGAGGTTTTTCAGGGGGTCACTGGCAGCAGCCATGGCACATACAAAAAAAAGTGGGCGGTAAACCGCCCACAAGATACTAATCGCGTCCAGAACGCACAATCAAAGTCTGCGTCTCTTCCCCTTGTATTTCAAAAGCTGACGCTCAAGCTTGTCAACGGCATTGTCGATGGATTTATAGAAATTCTCGGATTTCTCTATGGCAACCAGTTGAGTTCCATACACCGCGAGGTTAATCTCCGCGATTTTCAGCGAATCTTTCGGTTTTTCGAAGCGGAGGACAATATTTCCCTGGACGATTCCGTCATAGTACTTCTTGAGCGTAGACACCTGCTGCAGAGCATAATGCTTCAGTCCCTCGTGGGCTTTGAAATGGCGTGCGGTGAATTGGACGTTCATGATACGCTCCTTTTCGTTGGATGATTCATGCGCGGGGATGCGCTTTCGCATACTCGCGCTTCAGGTGATCAGTGGTCACATGTGCATAGATCTGCGTGGTTGAAAGGCTCTCATGCCCGAGCAATTCCCGCACCGCCTGAAGATCCGCTCCCCTGTTGAGGAGGTGCGTGGCAAAACTGTGACGCAATACATGTGGCGAACAGTGTTCCTGTTCACTGACGACCCGAAGATGTTCGTGAACTATAGAATAGACACTTCGATTGGTAAGTCGTTTACCTCTTCTGTTGAGAAACATGGCTTCAGTATCCTCGACCTTCCTGTCCCCTCTCGCTGCTGCCTGGTCAAGCATTCGCATGGCATGCTGCAATGCCTGCAGCGCGGGCGTTCCGAGTGGCAGTATTCGCTCCTTTCTTCGCTTGCCGAGAACGCGGATGGTGCCGGCCTCCGTGTGGAGATCCCTCCTGTTGAGCGCAACGAGTTCACTGAGCCGCATGCCGGTACTGTAAAACAGTTCGAGTATGGCCGCGTCTCGCGCGCCCTCGACTGTAGTGGTATCCGGCAATCGCAGAAGGGCGTCAATGGACTCCTCATCGACAAAGGTCGGCAATGTTCGTTCAATCTTTATGGAATGCAGATTCACCGTGGGATTTGCGGAGGCGTACCCGCGTTGTTCGGCGAACCGGAAAAACGTTCGTAATGCGGTGACCTTCCGGCTGATACTGCGCCGGGACAGGCCACGATCCGCCAGCACACCGAGCCAGCTGCGAATGGTCAGGCGATCCACCGCATCGCAGTCGACTTCATCACTCTCCGCCAGTTCGCACAACCAGATGTGGAACTGCGCAAGATCACGCATGTAGGCTGTGACCGTATGGTCGGAAGCGTGACGCTCCACGACCAGGTAGTCGCGAAAGCGCTGAATGGTTTTCTTCATAAAGATCCGTGTTACGCCGCGATCTGTGAAGGATCGAACGGATCAAGCTCCTTTGTGAACTCTTCCTTGCATTCGGGACACTTCAGGAACTCACCTTTTTTCTGGGTGTACTTATGCAAAAGATATGAATTTTTGCACGAAGGGCAAGCCTTCGGTACCGGTCGGTCCCATGACGTGAAATCACAGTCAGGGTAGCGGGTGCAGCCATAAAAAGTGCGCTTGGTTTTGGTCATGCGCGACACGACCTCGCCTTCCTGACACTTGGGACATTTGAAACCGAGAGTGATCGGGCGTGTATACCGGCAGTCGGGGTAATTCCGGCAGCCGATGAATTTTCCGTAGCGGCTCTGCTTGAGTACCAGCTCACCGCCGCAGTCGGGACAGGGCTCGTCTATTTTCATTTTTTCCGCCTCGCCGGGAAGTGGCTTGGCGTTCTTGCATTCCGGATAGCCGCTGCAGGCCATGAATTTGCCGTTGCGACCCCAGCGAATGATCATCGGACTCCCGCACTTCTCACATTTCTCATCGGTCTCCTCCTGCAGACGCGCTTCCTCAGGGGATACGCTGTCGAGAAGCTTGGTGAAGGGACCATAGAAATCTTCCATCACCTTGAGATAGGAGGATTCCCCGGAAGCAATGGTGTCGAGTTCCTCCTCCATCTTCGAGGTGAAATCGACATTGAAAAGCGAGTCAAAATACGTCGTGAGCATCTTGCTGACATCCATCCCGAGTGTGGTGGCATGGAAGCGCCGATTCTGCTGTTCGACATATCCACGATCCTGAATGGTGCTGACAATCAGTGCGTATGTCGATGGACGACCAACTCCGTTGGCCTCGAGTTCACGTACCAGGCTGCTTTCCGAGTACCGGGGCGGCGGTTTTGTGAAGTGCTGATGCGGATCCACCTGTTCGGCGACGACCGTATCATTGACCTCGAGTCCCTCGGGGATGATCGATTCTTCCTCATTCACATCCTGTCCGTTCTCGCCCGCGAAATCATCGTAGACCTGCAGGAAACCGCGGAAGGTGTACGTCGATCCGACGCCTTTGAAGCGGTAGGGACCACCGTCGACGAGAATCGTGCGCTGCAGCATCTTGGCCTGTGCCATCTGACTGGCGACGAAACGTTTCCAGATGAGCTCGTAAAGCGCATACTGATCGGTGTTCAAATAGCGCTTCACCATCTGCGGAGTGAATTCCATGGACGTGGGACGAATAGCCTCATGCGCATCCTGGGCACTTTTCTTCACCTTGAAGGTGCGCGGACTGCCGGGGAGGTAATCTTTGCCGTACTGTCCCTGGATGAAATCACGCACCCCATCGAGCGCTTCATTGCTTGTACGGGTTGAATCCGTACGCATATACGTGATCAGACCAACGGCGCCCTCCTCACCGAGCTCAACACCTTCGTAGAGCTGCTGTGCAATGCGCATCGTCCGTTTCGCGCTGAAACGCAGACGGTTCGACGCTTCCTGCTGCAGCGAAGATGTGATGAACGGGGGCGAAGGCGAGCGTGAAATCTCCTTCGACTGCATGTCGGAGATGCTCCAGCTCTGGGCCTTCAGCTTTTCGAGCAATTCTTTGGCGGCATCCTCGTTCGGGATGACCGGGTCCTTCCCGTTGTCCTTGACAAGCTTGGCGTGGAAACTGCCGTCTTCCGGTTTGCGGAATTCGCCGGTGATGGTCCAGTATTCCTCCACCTTGAAATCCGCGATTTCCTTTTCCCGCTCACAGACGAGGCGCAGAGCGACAGACTGCACACGCCCCGCCGACAGTCCTTTATAGATGGTTTTCCATAGGAAGGGACTGACCTTGTATCCCACGATGCGATCCATTACCCGGCGGGCCTGCTGCGATTGCACGAGGCGCTCGTCGATGTGACGGGGTTGCTCCATAGCAGCCTCAATCCCACTCTTGGTGATCTCGTTGAAGAGCACACGGTAGACGGACTTGCCTTCAGTCTGCTTGGCAAGTTCCCGGGCGATATGCCAGGCGATCGCTTCTCCTTCGCGATCGGGGTCAGTTGCGATATAGACGCTGTCGGCCTTCGCGGCGCGTTTCTGGAGATCCTTGATCACCTGCGCCTTACCGCGGATGGTGACATAACGAGGTTCAAACCCGTTGTCCACATCCACACCGAGATCCTTGGAGGGGAGGTTCTTGATATGCCCCACCGAGGCTTCGACGGCAAATTTTTTCCCCAGGTATTTATTGATGGTTTTGGCCTTGGAAGGCGACTCGACGATGATCAGAGATTTCGACATGATTCCTGGTAATTGGAGTTGAACGCTGTGAACTTATCCCAGAGCGCAAACGAGAAGGGCGAATTCCTCTTGGAATCACCGGTTTCAGCGAGACGCGAACGGGACACCTAGTGAATAGTGTCCTTACTATTCAACATGAGACGGCTGCCGATGCGATTCGAGTCATCATAATCAAAAATGATTGATGCGATGACCGACTTCATCTCGTCGATGCCAACGGACCCGAAACCAGCCATCATGATGCGATCGATGGCGAGTTCGATATCCATATCATCCAGCAGGCGCAATTCGCGCAGCTGAAGGAGATACCCGTGTGCCTCCGGCGTGATGACAGAGCGCTCGGATTCGTGCAATACCCTGTGTGAATGCGGCAGCCTTCTGCTCCCCTCTGTCAGGATATTGTCACCGAGATGAATTTTATCAAATAGCCAGCTGAATGCTGTGCTTATTTCATTCTGCGTATAGCCTTTATCGGACAACACACGGAGATCGATCTCTCCAAGCCGCTTGTCCGTCTGCATTTCGTGTATCAGATACACGATTATTTCAACGATTCTTTCCTGCATTCCAAAACTGTATGTAATGACGAGTCAATGCTCGGTGAAAAAGTAGTCCTTCAGAGTCCGAATGTCAAGTCAACCCTGCGGGCGGTCAGAATTCATGAATTGCGCGAGAAGAAAGTCCTCCCGGCGCTTCATGCGCTTCCTCGCGGCTTCGCTTGTATCGTCATATCCCGTCAGATGAAGGATGCCATGGATGGCGAGACGCGCACATTCTTCGCGCAGGCTGACCGCGTATTCCCTGGCCTGCCGCCGGGCCGTATCCGAACTGATCACCAGTTCGGCCTCGAGGGGACGCTCTTCAAGGGGAAAGGTGATGATATCCGTCGGATAATCGTGACCAAGATACTGCCGGTTGATTTCATGGATTTCGCTGTCGCTGACCACGGCGCAGGAAATCTGTGCACGCGATACTCTCGCTGCACGGAGGGCGTGCGCAATGGCGTCCTGAAACAGCTGCGCCCCGATGGATCCAAGCGGGGCGCGAAATGTGACTGCGATGTCAGGCATCTGGTGGTTGTGCCTCCTGTCCATCATCATCCCCAACCTGGCCTTCATCACTTTCCTCCAGCATGAGTTCGGTCAGCGAGAGGGCGATGCCGGAAAGCATCACTTCGGGACCGAGTTTCGTGAAATCGCCGGACACCATCGTGCGATCGACGTTCGAATACAGCGAACAGCCCCCTTCCTTCTCGACGATGAGTCCTGAAATCTTTCCGCCTGCTTCGGCGAAGAAAGTAACCTCGCCCATCAATGCGCTCATCACCATACCGCTGCAATGCTGCAGCTGCAGGTTGCTGTTCGGTGTAAAGACGCTGACGAGGGCTCCTTCGGTATCGCCCATGGCGATACGAGGATAAATCTCGAGGGAAACACGGCGTTCGGGTTCGGCTCCCTTGATCTCATACCGGTAGTGGTTGCCGTAATGCTTTGCCTCCACTCCCAGAATGCGGGCGATCTCGGTGATTTTCGCATCCGTAAATTCGAAGCTCATCTGTTTGCTCCAGCAGCTGATGGTATCGTCATGACATGCTCCCGAACGATGTGTACAGAAGATTTGACGATTTGTTTCAAAATAGGGAAGGTTGCGCGGCATTGTCAAGAAAGCCGTATCCGGTCTGACAGAAGTCCGGCATTCTTCCTATATTTGAAATCGCATCCGCGATGAACCCGTAGAATGGTATGAACACAATGCTTGAAGGTATGAGTACAGAGAATATTCGCGTTCGTTTTGCCCCGAGTCCCACCGGTTTTCTTCATGTTGGCGGACTCCGAACCGCACTCTACAATGTCCTCTTTGCACGTAAACACGGTGGTACGGCGGTGCTGCGTATTGAAGATACCGACCGTTCCCGCTACGTCGAAGGCGCAGTGGAAAATCTTATCGATACGCTCGCATGGGCGGGACTCTCGTTTGACGAAGGTCCAGTCCGGGGCGGCAAACATGGTCCCTACGTGCAGTCCGAGCGCACGGAGCTCTACCGCAGGCATGCGCAGCAGTTGCTCGACGAAGGAAAAGCCTATCGCTGCTTCTGCACGCCGGAGGAACTGACAGCTTCGCGTGAACGCCAGGTGATGGAAAAGAAAGATCCCACGTACGACCGGCGCTGCCGCATGCTCAGCGAAAACGATTTGCAGCAGAAGCTCGATGCCGGACTCCCTTACACCATCCGAATGAAAATCCCGCTGGCCGGCCAGCTGCAGTTCCGTGATCTGATTCGAGAGGATATCACGGTACACTACGATGTCATCGACGATCAGGTGCTGCTGAAATCGGACGGTTTTCCAACCTATCACCTCGCGAACGTCATCGACGACCACGACATGCAAATTTCACATGTCATTCGCGGCGAGGAATGGCTGCCGAGCACTGCAAAACACCTGCTGCTGTATGAGTTTTTCGGTTGGACGCCGCCACAGTTCGCGCACCTGCCGCTGCTGCTCAATCAAGACCGTTCAAAACTCAGCAAACGCCAGGGCGATGTCGCGGTTGAGGATTATCGCGGCAAGGGTTTTCTCCCGGAAGCCCTCATCAACTTCGTCGCTCTCCTTGGCTGGAATCCGGGTGACGACCGTGAGCTCTTCACGCTTGATCAGCTGCAGCAGGAATTCAGCCTCGAACGTGTCGGCAAGGCGGGCGCGGTGTTCGATATGGACAAGCTGCGCTGGTTCAACGGACAGTATCTCCGCTCCCTTCCGGTGGAGCGTCTTGCCGAAATCTGCGCCCCGTATATGGAAGCCGAAGGCTTCGACACTTCGGACAGCGAGCGCACGCGCAGCGTCGTCGCCGCCCTCGTGAACTATCTCACCTTGCCTGAGGACATCACCGAGCACCTGTCTCTCTTTCTCCGCGATGGAGTGGGCCAACTCGGAGAAGATGCCCATGCGATGCTCATGAGCGAGGAGGCACAGCGGGTATTCACGCGATTCACCGAGGTGGCTCCAGAACTCAAGGATTGGAAGGCCGACACCATCAAGGCCATGATCAAGAGTATTCAGAAGGATACCGGCGTCAAGGGTAAGCAGCTGTTCATGCCGCTGCGCCTGGCTCTCACCGGAGAGGAACATGGTCCGGATCTCGGCATGATCGCCGAACTGCTTGGCCGCGAAACTGCCATCTCTCGCATCGCAGCACAGCGACACTGATCGGATGCAGCCGGAAGTCTCTATCATCATCATCCATTTCGGCAGCCTGCAGCTGACCCATGCGCTGGTCAGCCAGCTGCTGGCGCTGCCCGCAGTGCCCTCGCGGGAAATCATTGTTGTTGACAATGCCTCCGGCGACCCGTTCCCGGGGAGCGTCTATCCCACCGTCCGCGTTGTCCGGCTCGAAGAAAACCGCGGTTACGGTTATGCCTGCAACAGGGGAGCTGCGGCCGCCAGTGGCGCCTTCCTCCTCATCTGCAACAACGACCTGGAATTTCGCGGCAATCCCCTGCCGGCTCTGACCGAACGCTGTGCCACCGAAAAGGGTATCGGCGCGGTGGGGCCCGCACTCCGCTTCCCCGACGACCGTTTTCAGCTTTCCTGGGGACGCTTCCCTACGCTGCTGAGCGAATTCTTTGAAAGCCGACGCCAGCAGGAAAGCCGCGAAGGCGGCGGCAGCGGCCTGCGCAAACGTGAACAGGAGTCTGCCACCGTGCAGGAAGTGGACTGGGTGACCGGAGCCTGCGTCCTTGTCCCGCGCCAGGCCTGGGATTCAATCAGCGGTTTCGACGAACGGTATTTCTTTTATTTCGAGGATGTCGATCTGTGCATGCGGCTTCGTCGCCGCGGGTGGAAGGTGCTGTACGACCCGACAGTGACCATTACGCATCATGGCGGCGGATCCAATCCACTCGCCAATCCTTCGATTGTCCTCTCCTACCGGCGCGAGCAGCTGCGCTTTTACGCGCGCTACAATTCTTCGTTTTCCTTCTTCCTGCTTCGTCGCTACCTTCTCCTCAAGTTCCGGCGCCTGGTCGCCTCAGGCGAGGTGAGCACTGAGTTTGGCACCGAAATGGAGAATCTCATCAACGGCTTTTCAAGAAATGAAGAGCGCCGGATGTTTCATGCACGCGAAAAGAGAACATCATGAACATTGGCATCTACGGCGGCACGTTCAATCCCCCGCATATCGGACATCTCATCCTCGCCCAGAGCGCCATCGATGCGCTGCAACTCGACCATGTGCTTCTGGTACCGGCGTTCCGCTCCCCTTTCAAACTCCAGTCAGAAAGTCTCTCCGCGGAAGTCCGCGCGGAAATGGTCGAACTTGCGGTTTCCGGCAACGACCGTATCCGTGGCGAATACTATGAAGTACTCAAGGGAGATGTGTCGTACACGGTCGATACGCTGCGGCATATTCACGACGAGCATCCTGACGATGAACTTTTCCTGCTGATGGGTGAGGACACGTTTGCGGAGTTCCATCTCTGGAAGGATCCGGAGGATATCCTGTCGCTCGCCACTCCTGCAGTTGCGGGAAGACCGGGCTACGATGCCGCCGCCGCGGGACACGCATACGAAAAAGCGGCACGGAGATTTTCCATGCCGCTCATCGATGTTTCTTCAACGGACATTCGGCGCAGGCTGCGGGAAGGACTCTCGATTCAGTACCTTGTGCCGTGGACCGTGCAGGTTTTCATCATGTCGCAGGGACTCTACCGCGGCGAGAACTGATTGCAGCTCAGAGGGGCCTTCCCGGAGACATGCAGCCTTATTTCAGCCATCCCTGTTCGCGGTACCATTCGACCGTGCCGCGAATTCCTTCTTCGAGACTCACCTGCTGCCTGTATCCCAGTTCGTTCTTTGCCTTTGAGATGTCACAGGTCCAGTACCTCTGTGTGATATCCCGCGCCTTCTCGAGGTTCAGCGTTGCAGGCTTGCGCTGCATCGCCGCCACCACCTGCGCGATTGCCGCCACGGTATACACTATTGCATGCGGCAGACGCACCGTGACCGCCCAGGTGTCCATGACCTCCTTCGTCACTCCGCCCACCTGCGGCCAGGAAACGAATTCCTCACTCGCAATGAAGTAGGTTTCCCCCACACTGTTGTCAGCTTCGGCAGCCAGAACCATACCCTGCACGAGATCGAACGCATGCAGCAGGCTCAGGCGCTTATCGTCAAAACCGATCATGGAATCGAGATGTTTCGCGATGGTCTGGAAATAAATGAAGATTTCGGTATCACGCGGACCGTACATGGCCGGGGGACGCACGATGGTCCACGGCAGGCGCGCGCTGCGCGCACGGACCGCCTGCTCCGCGGCAATCTTGCTTTCCCCATACGTGGTGATGGGTCGCGGCTCGTCCTCTTCCCGTACAGGACGATCCAGGCTTGGTGAAGGACCCGCGGCAGTCTGACTGCTCACGTAGAGAAAACGCTTCAGCTTCGGTGCAAATTGCTCCGCCGCCGTCAGCATGTTCTCCGTGGCTTTTTCATTGCCGTCGAAGTATCCCGCACGGTCCCGTGCCTTGACCACCCCAGCGATATGATAGATGTAATCCGCGTCACGAATGAAATTTTCGAGGGAGGAAGCATCGCGGATGTCCCCTTCGATCAATTCAACAGCTTTCCCTTCGAGCCAGCGCAGGTTACTGCTTTTGCGCACTAGCGCCCGCACCTGATGTCCCTCTTCGAGCATGCGATCCACCAGGTGGGATCCGATGAATCCTGTTGCTCCCGTAATTGCTATGTTCATTCCTGTTTCTCCTCGAGGCGCCATGCGCCATGTCCCGCGCAGGGAACGTTATTTCTGCTTGTTGATCTTCGCCCAGGTGTCACGCAAGGTCACCGTTCGATTGAATACAGGGGCGCCGGGTGCCGAATGCTTCGAATCGACGGTAAAATATCCCTTGCGCTCGAACTGGAAATGCGTGCCGGGAACAGCCTCCCGCAGCGACGGTTCGACCTTTGCCTGCACCAGCGAAAGCGATGCGGGATTGATGTTGTCGAGCCAGGTACGGCCCTCCTCCACTGCATCGGGATCTTCCTTGTCGAAAAGCTGCTCGTAGAGACGAACTTCGGCATCGAGCGCATGCTGCGCGCTCACCCAGTGAAGGGTGCCCTTGACGCGGCGGTTGGCGTCGGGCATGCCGCTGCGTGTCTGCGGGTCATAGGTGCAGTGCAGCTCCGTGATATTGCCATCGGCATCCTTGATCACCTCTTCACACTTGATGATATAGCCGTAGCGCAGACGCACTTCGCGACCGGGTGCGAGGCGGAAAAACTTCCGCGGGGGATCTTCCATGAAGTCATCGCGCTCGATATAGAGCTCGCGTGAAAACGGGACTTTGCGCTTGCCGGCGGACTCATCCTCAGGATTGTTGACGGCATCCATTTCCTCGACCTGGTCTTCCGGATAATTCGTGAGCACGACTTTAAGCGGATCGAGTACTCCCATCACACGCAGCGCGTGAGCGTTGAGATCTTCGCGCACGCAATGCTCGAGCAGGGCGACTTCGACCGTGGAATTCTTCTTTGCCACACCGACACGCTCCGCGAAATCTCGAATGGACGCAGGTGTGAAACCACGACGACGAAGCCCGGAAATCGTCGGCATCCGTGGATCGTCCCAGCCATCAACCAGTCCGTCTTTCACGAGCTGAAGCAGTTTGCGCTTGCTCATGACCGTATACGTGATATTCAACCGAGCGAACTCTATCTGCTGGGGATGGTGGATGCCGAGCTGATCGACATACCAGTCGTAGAGGGGACGATGGTCCTCGAATTCGAGCGTGCAGATGGAATGCGTAATCCCCTCGATGCTGTCCGACTGCCCGTGCGCCCAGTCGTACATCGGATAAATACACCAGGCGTCACCGGTGCGATGATGTGTCGCATGCAGGATGCGGTACATGACCGGGTCGCGCATATTCAGGTTCGGCGAAGCCATGTCGATTTTTGCGCGCAGCGTATGTGAACCGTCAGCAAATTCGCCCTTGCGCATGCGCTCGAACAAGTCCAGGTTTTCGTCGACACTGCGATTCCGGAAAGGACTCTCCTTCCCGGCTTCAGTGAGCGTGCCGCGGTACTCCCGTATCTGCTCCCCACTCAGTTCGCAAACATACGCCTTGCCGGCTTTGATCAGTGTGAGCGCGTATTCATACAGCGTCTCGAAATAATCGGATGCAAAGTACTCGCGGTCGCCCCAGTCAAAACCGAGCCAGCGGATATCCTCCTTGATGGAGTCCACGTACTCCACATCCTCTTTCGTGGGGTTCGTGTCGTCGAAACGAAGGTTGCAGAGTCCGCCGTACTCCGTGGCAATGCCGAAATTCAGGCAGATGGACTTTGCATGGCCAATATGCAGATAGCCGTTCGGTTCGGGCGGAAATCGCGTGTGAACGCGCTGCTCAAATCGTCCCGTCCGATTGTGTTCGTTGATGATCTGCTTGACGAAATTGGTCTGCGAAGGGGTCTCGTTGCTGGTCATGGAGGTGACACGCTGGTTGAACAGGGGCTGAAGCGTCGAAACGCCGAAACAGCAATGTAATACCTTTATGCAGAAACTGCATATTCCGCTGCCTGGCATTATGCAGAAACTGCATAATCCAACGTTGCCTTTGACCCCTCCTCAGACTATATTGGGCACTATGATCGCCTTATAACTGAATTCCTATTCAGCTTCGGCGCCCTGTCAGGGTCACCGCGTCCGGTGCATGACGGGGATGACAGGCATTTGAAACGTTCTATCAGGAGTACGCGTGGATCTATTCGACAAATGCAAAGCTTTCACACGCGCCGACGAAGTGAAGGCCATGGGGTATTACCCCTATTTCCGGGCCATCGAGGAAAGTGAAGGACCGGAGGTCATCATTGAGGGCCGCAAAATCATCATGGCGGGTTCGAATAATTATCTCGGACTGACGGCAGACCCGCGGGTCAAGCAGGCCAGTGTTGACGCGGTGAACCGTTACGGCACGGGCTGCAGCGGATCGCGTTACCTGACCGGGACGCTGACCCTGCACAATGAACTCGAGGCACGCCTCGCAAACTTCCTCGACAAGGAAGCCTGCCTGCTTTTCTCCACGGGATATCAGACCGCACAGGGCATCATTCCGACGCTCGTGCAGCGTGGTGAATTCGTGGTGTCCGACAAGGACAATCACGCCTGCATCGTGGCGGGGAACCTGATGGCCAAGGGCGCGTTCGCCCAGTTCGACCGATACAAGCACAACGACATGGACGATCTCGAGCGGGTTATCGCAAAACTCCCGCAGGATAAGGGAAAGCTCATCGTATCGGACGGTGTGTTCAGCACGACAGGCGACATCGTCGATCTCCCGCGTCTGCTGGAAATCGCGAAAAAGTACAACGCCCGGATCCTGGTTGATGACGCGCATTCGACCGGCGTCATCGGTCCGGCAGGCAAAGGCACCGCGGCGTATTACGGCGTCGGTGACCAGGTTGACATGACCATGGGAACGTTCAGCAAAACCTTCGCGAGCCTTGGCGGTTTCGTGGTTGGCGACACCCCGGTTATCAACTACATCAAGCATCACTCCCCCGCGCTGATTTTCTCTGCGAGTCCGACTCCCGCCAGTGTGGCCGCCGCCCTGGCGTCACTCGACATCCTCGAACAGGAGCCCTGGCGCGTCGACAAGCTGCGTGAGAACGCCGACTATATGCGTGATGGATTTGCGAAGCTCGGCTTCAAGGTCATCACCGGCGAAACAGGCGTGGTCCCTGTCATCATCGGCGACGACACGAAAAGCTTCATTTTCTGGAAAGAGCTGTTTGACGCCGGCGTCTTCGTCAACGTCTTCATCAGTCCGGGCGTCCCGCAGGGCATGCAGATGCTTCGCACAAGCTATATGGCTACGCATGAGAAGCATCAGCTCGACCGCATCCTTGAAATCTGCGGCGAAATCGGCCGCAAGCTCGAAGTCATCGACTAACGTTTCATCAAAGGAATAGACATGAGTGTGACTGTCCGCCCGGTTTCCGGCAATGCGGAAACGAAACGCTTTATCAAACTGCAGTGGAAATTCTACCAGGGTAATGCCAACTGGGTGCCGCCGCTTGTCATGGACAGGAAGAAACTTCTGAGCAGGGAGAAAAATCCCTTCTACAAGCATGCGGAAATGCAGCTTTTCATCGCCGAGCGAAACGGGGAGGATGTGGGACGCATCGCTGCCATCGTCAACCGCAACCACAATGAGGTTCACGGTGACAAAATCGGGTTTTTCGGTTTCTTCGAATGCATCAATGATCAGGAAGTGGCCGATGCCCTGTTCGACACCGCGGCACAATGGCTGCGCGAGCATGGAATGGACACCATGCGTGGACCGCTCAATCCTTCCATCAACGATGAACTCGGGATGCTTATCAAAGGGTATGACCGTCCTCCGGTTATTCTGATGACGTACAATCCGGAGTACTACCCTGCACTCTGTGACGGCCATGGCTTCCACAAAAGCAAGGACCTTTACGCCTACCTGCTCGAGAACAAGAAGGTCATCACCGAGAAACTCGAGCGTGGACAGAAGCTGGTGCGCGATCGTTACAAACTCAAAATCCGCAATGTGGATTTCAAGAATCTCGAGAAAGACATCGTGGTGCTGAAGGACCTCTACAATCGCTCCTGGGAAATGAACTGGGGCGCCGTGGCCATGACTGATGAGGAATTCGATTTCCTTGCCGAGGATCTCGTACAGGTCATCGGCAAATTCAAGGATCTTGTTTTCATGGTTGAACGGGATGGTGAGCCCGTAGGATTCAGCCTCTGCCTTCCCGATCTGAACCAGGTGCTGCGGCACAACCGCGGTGGCGGCATTGTCGGGGCAGTCTGGCACATGTTGACCAAAACGAAAAACATCGACCTTGTGCGCATCCTCGTTCTCGGCGTTCTTCCCGAACATCGCGGGAAGGGTATCGACGCCGTCATGTACCATGAAGTGGTGCATCGCGCTGCCGCGCACGGGATTTATCTCGGCGAAGCGTCCTGGGTACTTGAAGACAATGAAATGATGAACCGCGGGGCGAAGCTCATGAACGCCGACCAGTACAAAACCTACCGCGTGTATGACATCGCAATCTGAAAAAGCAGTGTCTCTCGACAGTTTACGGGCAGCCGCGCAACAGGCGCGGCTCACCCTTTCTCCTGACGAACTCGCTGCGCTGCACATCGAACTCTCACATGTCCTCGATTATATCGACAGCAGGCTCCCGGATGCATCTTCCTCCGAGGACGTCCAACCTCTCGTCCATCCCGTACTGCATGCTGCCCCTCCCCGGGAAGACCTCCCGCTCGCATCACTCCCCCTTGAAGACGCCCTCCGCAATGCACCCCGCGTGAGGCACGGCTACATCCTCGTCCAGAGAGTCCTGTAGTACCATCACCACCAGGGCACTTTCGTTCAGGTGCTGCCGGTGTAGCGGTGACATTCCCCGACACCATGGCGAGAATCCGGCATTCGTGGTTATCTTAGGGGTATGAATACTCGAACGGTGATTGTGATACCGGCGCGGTATGCGTCGACGAGATTCCCCGGGAAACCGCTGGCGATGATTTCAGGCAGAAGCATGATTCAGCGTGTCTGGGAGCGCTGCCTGGAGGCAGAAGGCATCGATGAGGTTTTTGTGGCAACCGACGACGAGCGCATCCAGTCGGCAGTCGAGGAATTCGGCGGAAACGCCGTTATGACACCTGCCGAGCTGACGTCAGGCACCGAGCGCATGGCCTACCTCGCACGCACGGAGGAAGCGGAGATGTACATCAATGTCCAGGGCGATGAACCTCTGCTGCCACCGTCCACTATCGAACGCACGCTGCAGATGCTTGCCGCGCAAACGGACGCTGATATCGCCACGGCCGCCTGTCCCCTGCACGATGCTTCCGATATGCAGAATCCGAATATTGTGAAGCTGGTAACGGACCGGGCAGGTTTTGCGTTGTATTTCTCACGGGCAGCCATCCCGCATCTGCGCGATGCCGGTAACGAAAATGCCGAAACCGGTGTCTACAGGAAGCATGTAGGTATCTACGCCTTCCGGCGTGATGCCCTGCTCCGCTTCGCGGACCTTCCTCCCTCGCAGCTTGAAAGGACGGAAAAGCTGGAACAGCTCCGCGCGCTGGAGTATGGCATGCGGATCGCGGTCGCAGACGTGGAGCGCGACTCCCAGGCCGTCGACACCCCCGGCGATATCGCGGCTGTGGAGCGACTGCTCCACGCCGGGAACACAGATTAACAGATTATAGATTGCAGATTAATGACAAGTAGATCAGACACTGGCACGCAGCAGCGTATTTCCATTATCACTCTCGGGTGTTCCAAGAACACGGTGGATTCCGAGGTCCTGATGAATCAGATCGAGGCGAATCATCTTTCACTGGTCGAGGATCCGGGAGAGGCGAATACGCTGATCATCAACACCTGCGGATTCATTGATGCCGCGAAGGAAGAGTCGGTCAATACTATTGTAGAAGCGGTGGAGATGAAAAAGCGCGGCGCCATCGAAAAGCTGTATGTCGCCGGCTGCCTCTCCGAACGCTACCGCGCCGATCTGGAGAAGGAACTCCCGGAGGTGGACCGCTTCTTCGGGGTAACGGACTTTCGCAACATCATCGAAACGCTGGGCGGCAGCTACAAGTATGAACTGCTGGGCGAACGCCACCTGTCCTCCCCTTCGCACTCCGCATACGTAAAAATATCCGAAGGCTGTGACCGTCCCTGCTCCTTCTGCTCGATTCCGCTCATGCGCGGGGGTCACGTCAGTGTTCCGCTGGAAAAAGTCGTGCATGAGGGGAAATTCCTCCGTGAACTGGGTACGAAGGAATTGATTCTCATCGCACAGGACACGACGTATTATGGCCTCGACCTCTACAGTGAGCGGCGATTGGGACAGCTGATGGGAGAACTGGCGGATATCGACGGGATCGACTGGATACGCCTCATGTATGCATATCCTTCGCATTTTCCGCTGGATGTGCTCGATGTGATGCGTGAACGCGAAAACATCTGCAGATACATCGACATCCCCATCCAGCACGCTGACGATGCGGTACTCAAGTCCATGCGGCGTGGCATCACGCGCCGTGCCACGGAAGAACTGCTCGCTCAGATACGAACGAAAGTGCCCGGGGCCGCCATCCGCACGACGCTCATCGTCGGCTACCCGAACGAAAGTGAAGCAGCTTTCCAGTCGCTGTATGATTTCGTGGCGCAGCAGCGCTTCGACCGTCTCGGTGTGTTCCTCTACTCGCAGGAAGAGAACACCACCGCGGACATCCTGGGTGATCCCCTGCCGCGCAAGGTGAAGGAAGAGCGACGCGATGCCATCATGGAGCTGCAGCGCGAGATTTCACAGGAGAAAAACGAGGAGCGTATCGGTCAGCAGCTGCGTATCCTCACGGATCGCGTCGAAGGGGAGTACCTCATCGGACGCAGTGAATTTGATGCACCGGAGGTGGACAACGAAGTGCTCGTACCGCTGAATGATTTCGCGGACACTCCGCCGGTAGGGGATTTCGTGAACGTGGAAATAACCGGGGCTTCGGAATACGATCTCATGGCAACAGTACGGAGACAGTAATGAGAATCCTGACAACCGCAGTTCTTCTCTGCCTCGCAGCAACACTCACATATGCGCAGGACGACGAGGTCACACGCAACATGCAGAACATGCGTGTCCAGCCGTTTTTCTTCGATGCCCTGAATTTTGCGAACTACGATGAGTTTGGACTCTCCGGACGCCTCGATGTCTACGTCCATGTCCCCTATGACATCGTCACCTTCGTCAAGGACGAAGAATTTTATACGGGTGGCTATTCGATCACACTTTTATTGACGCGCGCTGGAGAGGAAGAAGATGGAAGTGTCATCGAGGAGAAAAGCTGGGAGCGCAACATCAAACTCCTGAGCTTCGAACGCACAAATAATCCAGGCTATTACGATCTCTCCCAGCGTTCCATAAAAGCCGCACCTGGCAAGTACCTGCTGGAAGTGATTTTCGAGGACAGCGAGTCGCAGAAGGAATTCCGCCTTTCCCGCGGCGTTGAGATCCGGAAATTCGATGCGAACGTGCTCTCCGTTTCTGATATCATGCTCGTCAGGGATGTCGAATTCAAAAACGGGAAGCAGCAGATATCGCCGCAGATCAATCCCAATGTCGCCGCACTGAAAGATGGCTTCGGCGTGTTCTTCGAAGTGTACAATCCCTACAATCTGGGGCAGGTGACGCTCGATTACCACATCCTGCGGCGTGGACGCGAGGTCTTTGACCAGCAGGCCAGCCAGAATATGAAAAAGGGGCATAACACCTTCCTTGCCAATATCGCGAACGCGGGACTCGGTGTCGGCAGCTACACGCTGAACGTCACGATCCGACGTGGCGACGACAGCACCGATACTGGCGTGCTCGCAACAGTAGAACGACCGTTCATGATCGAGTGGCTGACGGCAGGCGCACCGATCTCCATCGTGGATCTCGATGAGGCCATCGACCAGCTCCGGTATTTCGCCAAGGAGGATGAGCTCGACTACATCAAGGAAGCGCAGGACGAGGATGAACGACGCCGGCGTTTCGAGCAATTCTGGGAGCGACACAACCCCAATCCCGGTGCGGACAGTAATCCTGCCATGATTGAATACTACAACCGCGTTGCGTACGCGAACAAGCATTTCCGTCACCATTTCGAGGGATGGAAAACCGATCGCGGCATGGTCTACATCATCTATGGTCCGCCGGATTATATCGACCGACATCCGCTTGATGTTGAATCAAAACCGTATGAAATCTGGGAATTCTACGATATCAACCGGCGCTTCGTCTTCGTCGACGAGAGCGGCTTCGGCGACTACCGCCTCCTCTACCCGCTATGGGACGATCGAAACCGTCTGCGGTAAGTACTCGGCTGTTGTGCGTTCGCTCCGTCTCAGGCTGCGCTGCTGCTGAGGTCCTGTTCCTTGTACTGCAGCTGGTAAAGACGATAGTAAATCCCACGCTTTGCGAGCAGTTCCTGGTGATTCCCCCGCTCGCGAATCTGTCCCTTATGCATCACGAGTATCGTATCCGCGTTCTGAATGGTCGAGAGCCTGTGGGCAATGACCACAGACGTCCTGCCCTTGAGCAGACGCGCGATGGCTGCCTGAATAAGCAGTTCCGACTCGGTGTCCACGCTTGATGTGGCCTCGTCGAGAATCAGGAGTTGCGGATCATAGGCCAGTGCACGTGCGAACGCCAGGAGTTGTTTCTGTCCAACAGACAACGACCCGCCCCTCTCCCTGATCTGCGCATCGTAGCGCTCCGGAAGCTGTTCGATGAAATGATCGACGCCCACCAGCTGTGCGACCTCCTCCACTGTTTCCCTTGAAATTCTTTCGTCCCCCAGTGTGACGTTGTTGTGAATACTGCCGGAAAAGAGAAAGACGTCCTGCAGCACGATGCCGATATGTCTGCGCAGTTCCGATGAAGGAATATCCCGCAGCTCCGTGCCCCCGATGCTGATCGATCCTTTCTGAATTTCGTAGAAATGACACAGGAGGTTGATCAATGTCGTCTTCCCCGACCCGGTAGCGCCGACGATGGCCACACTGTGTCCCTTCGGGATATCGAAGCTGACATCACGCAGCACCCATTCGCCCTCGTTGTATGCGAAATGCACATGATCGAATCGGATGTCCCCGATTTCCGGAAGGGATTGTGCGCGATCCGGTGCGGGTTCCTGAATGACGGTCTCGTCATCGAGCAGTTTGAAAATGCGCTCGGACGACGCCATGGCGGTCTGCATGATGTTGTACTTCTCGGAAAGATCACGGATGGGTCGGAAGAACATTTCCGTGTACTGGATAAAGGAGATGAGCGTTCCGACCGTCATCACTCCAGCAAGGATTTCTCCGCCGGCGTACCAGATGATCAGTGCGACAGCGAGGGCGGAAATGAAATCCACACTGGGATAGAAGATGGCGTAATAGAACACCGACCGGATATTTGCATCCTGATGCGCACGGTTGATCTCCTCGAAGGTCTCCGCCTCTTTCTTCTCGCGGCCGAACAGCTGCACGGTCATCATTCCGGAAACGCGTTCCTGCATGAACGCGTTGAGGCGCGCAAGCTGCAGCCGTACCTCGCGATAGGTTTCCCGCACTTTTTTTCTGAAGAGGAAGGTGCCGTAGACCAGCAACGGGATGACGCTGAGCGTCACCAGGGCCAGTTCCCAGTTGATGGTGAGCATGAAAATGACGATCCAGAGCAGAATGAACACATCGGCAAATACGGTGACCAGTCCGGAAGAAAACATCTCATTGAGCACTTCCACATCATTGGTCACGCGCGTGACGAGACGTCCCACGGGATTCCGGTCGAAAAATCGCAGCGCCAGCCGCTGCATGCGCGTGAAAACCTGCATGCGCACATCCACGATGATATGCTGCCCGATCCACTGCGTGAAATACATCATGAAATACTGCGCGAGTCCCTGCAGCAACAGGGTGCCAAGCAGGAGCAGGGCGATCATGAGCAGTCCATGCTCGTCACCCACGGCGATGTAATCGTCCACGGCCAACTTTGTCAGGTACGGGCGAAGCGGACTCAGCGCCGAAATAAACACCGTCAGGAGAATTGCTCCGACGACATGCCACCGGTAGGGGCGCGCGTACTGCAGGAGACGCCGCATCAAGCGGCTGTCATACGCTTTCCCGAGTACTTCATCTTCCTGCATGGACTTCCTTTGCTGTTCTCGCAGTCTTTGCTGTTCTCGCAGTGTAAACGTGTCAAGATAGGAAAAAAGTTCGGATTTGGATTTTGTCCCTGATTTCTTTACTTGATACAGGATAGGGCTGTCCCATAGAAGTGAAACGTCAGTATCGACTTCCATTGCATATGCGGTAACGCTGCCCGGTCCGAATGGACGACGGGAACATTCCGCAGGCCCTTATCACACCCCTCCCTTTACTTAATCCCCTTTTTCTGTCTCATAACAGCCAACCAGGTGCTCTGATGTCGACGTATACCGACAGGCAGCAGGATATTGCTGAAAAAATTGATTCTGATGCCGTGCGTTCAAAATGGCACGACTGGCAGTGGCAGATGCGCCACTCCATCCGAAGCATTGACCGTTTCGAAACACTGCTGGGCGTGCAGTTTGAAGATGAGGAACGCGCCGCACTGCAGAAAACGCTCGATAAATTCCCGCTTTCGATTACTCCGTATTACCTCTCGCTGATCAACGGCGACGATTATCGCAACGATCCCGTTTTCAAACAGGCATTTCCCTCGCCGTCAGAGCTGGTCATCAGCGAATATGACATGGCCGATCCGCTGGCCGAGGACAGTGACAGTCCGGTACCCGGACTGACCCATCGCTACCCCGACCGCGTGCTCTTTCACGTGAGCAACGTGTGTTCAATGTACTGCAGACACTGTACGCGCAAACGCAAGGTCGGCGACATGGATCGTATTCCCGTGCGGAAAGAAGTGAAGCAGGGACTCGCCTACATACGCGAGCATCCCGAGGTGCGCGACGTCCTTCTTTCGGGTGGTGACCCGTTCATGCTCACTGACGAGTACCTCGACTGGATTCTCACGGAGGTACGCAGCATTCCGCATGTCGAGGTCATTCGCATCGGCACGCGCATGCCCGTGGTTCTGCCGTACAGGGTGACGGACAAACTGGTGAACATGCTGAAAAAACATCATCCCGTGTGGGTGAATACGCATTTCAACCATCCCGTTGAAATCACCAGTTCATCGCGCGCTGCGCTCACAAAACTGGCGGATGCAGGGATTCCCCTCGGCAATCAGAGTGTCCTGCTCGCGGGAGTCAATGACTGTCCCCGCATCATGAAAACCCTGGTACACAAACTGGTGCAGAACAGGGTGCGTCCGTACTACCTCTACCAGTGCGACCTTTCAGAAGGACTTTCGCATTTCCGTACGCCCGTCGGCAAGGGCATCGAAATTATCGAAAGCCTGATCGGGCACACCAGCGGCTTCTCCGTGCCGACCTATGTCATCGATGCGCCCGGCGGAGGGGGCAAGATCCCGGTGATGCCCAATTATCTTATTTCGTGGTCCACCAACAAGGTCGTGCTGCGCAATTATGAAGGCGTGATCACCACGTACAAGGAGCCGGATTCCTACGAACCGGTTTTCTGCGACCGCAACTGTGAACGCTGCGATCTGCAGCTGAAAGTCGATTCTGCGGAAGACGAGTACCGCTCGGTCGGTATCGCTGAACTTCTTGCTGACAACGACGAAGTCATTTCCCTTGTCCCGGATTCGAATGAACGCATCAATCGCCGCAATATCGGCGAGGAGGAAGGCCCCTCCTGATGCATGTCGTAGACTACGGAATCCTGATTCTCTATATGCTGGCCGTCCTTGCGGTCGGGTTTTATTTCATGCGCAAGAACGAGGACCGTGATGACTATTATGTCGGCGGTCGCAGCATGACCGCCGGACATCTCGGACTTTCCATTGCCGCAACGGATGTCGGTGGCGGATTTTCCATCGGACTCGGCGGACTCGGTTTCGTGATGGGCATGTCCGCCAGCTGGCTGCTGTTTACCGGTCTGATCGGTGCCTGGCTCGCTGCAGTGCTGATTATCCCCCGCGTAAAAAAATATGACGCGCAGGAAAAACTGCTCACCTACCCCGACATGCTGCGACGCACGTTCGGGGGACGCGTAGCGATGCTCGCTGCCGTCATCTCGGGAGTTGGTTATCTCGGTTTTACCGGCGGACAGATTCTGGCTGGTGCCAAACTTGCTGCGTCGACCATCATTCCCCCCGAGCCTTTCGGCATGGATGGCCTGTTTTTCTCGCTGCTGCTGATGGCGGGCGTGATGTTTATCTACACGGCGGCGGGCGGTATCAAGGCAGTGATTTATACTGATACACTGCAATGGATTGTGTTGCTCGGGGGACTGCTTTTTCTTGGCGTTCCCTTCGCGATTTCCGATCTCGGCGGATTCGCAGAGATCGAGCGCCACCTCCCCGCACATTTTTTCGCCTTCGACAATGTTGAAGCCGTGGAACTGCTCAACTGGTTCATCACCATCATCCCAATCTGGTTCGTAGGGATGACACTGTATCAGCGTCTCTATGCGGCAAAGGATGAGAAGGAAGCCCGGAAGGCGTGGTATTTTGCAGGTGTTCTTGAATACCCCATTATCGCTTTCCTCGGTGCCTTCCTGGGGATGGTCTCCCGCGTATACTTTCCGGAGGCAGAACCCGAAACCGGCCTCCCCATGCTTCTGAAGAGCACGCTGCCCATCGGCGCGACCGGTATCGTCATCGCATCGTATTTTTCAGCGATCATGTCAACTGCCGACAGCTGCCTGATCGCTTCATCCGGGAATTTCGTCAACGATATCATCGAACGATTGAAGCCCGACATTCCGCAGCACCGCATGATGTGGATTTCCCGTGGTGTGACGCTGCTTATCGGGATCATTACATTCATTATTGCCGCATCGTTCGAAACCGTGCTTGAACTGATTCTCCACGCATATTCGTTTATGGTGTCAGGACTGTTCGTCCCCACCCTCGCAGCACTTTTCAATTATAAGTCGAGCCCACAGGCTGCATTCTGGTCCATGATCGGTGGAGGAAGCACGACACTCCTCCTACTGCTCTTCGAGGTTCCGCTGCCAGGAGGAATCGTCCCGACCGCCTTCGGTCTCATCGTCTCCGCCATCATATTCTACGTGATGACAAAGTTGACCGACACCGAAAAGCCCGATCCGGCATGATCGCCTGTGATCCCATTTGTAATCTGTAATCTGCAATTTAAAATCCTGTATCCTCATGCGCACTGTAAACTCCCCCTTCGACACAATCGAGAAACTGCGTCACTCCCTCATCCAGCATGGTCCGAGCAGCGATCGTATCTACCTGATGAAACTGAATGCGGAAGACTACCCGGGCATCATTACGGAGCTCGTTGCGCTGGCTGAAGAGAAGCAGTACGGCAAGATTTTCGCGAAAGTGCCGTCGCAGGCAATGGAAGGCTTCCTGCACGCCGGATTCGCAAAGGAGGCCGAAGTTCCGGGTTTTTATACTGGGACCGATGACGCCATTTTCCTCGGCCGTTACCTGAAGGAGGAGCGCCGGCAGGTGGAAGCCTGTCTGCGCAGGCAGATGGAAGATATCGTTGCACTCGCGCGTCGCAAGGCTGCCGAGGAGCAGGCTGATGCAACCTCCACTGCGGAACGGGCGGCTGCGGAAGCGCTCCCTTTCACGCTGCGCAGGCTGGGTGTGGATGACGCGGCGCAATTGACGAGACTGTATGGAACGGTGTTCGAGAGCTATCCCTTCCCCATCTTTGAACGCGAGTACATCGTGCATACGATGGAGGAGGACAGCATTGCCTACTATGGGGCATTGACGGACGACGGGCGCCTCGTCGCGGCCTCATCCGCTGAAATGGACAAGGCCGGACGCAACGCGGAGATGACGGATTTCGCGACGCACCCTGATGCGCGCGGACACGGAATCGCCCTCCATCTTCTCCGCCTGATGGAAGCCGATATGCAGTCGCGCGGCATGATTGTGCTCTACACAATCGCGCGCGCTGTATCGACCGGGATGAACGTTACGTTCGGGAAAGGCGGCTACGAGTATACAGGGACGCTGATCAACAATACGAACATCTCAGGCCGCATCGAGAACATGAACGTGTGGTACAAGCGTCTGTAATCGGTATACGGGCGATGGTCACACGGAAGCAGTGCTGAAGCGCACTTCCTGTATCAGGTGTTCCCACATTGCAGAGTCGAATTCACCTGGCAGCAGACTCGCTGCATTCGCACTTCCTGCGGCAACCGCCCGCCGCAGCGCTTCTTCCATCCCTTTCCCACTATCCAGGGAAGCCGCGAGTACTCCGGACATTGCATCCCCGCTCCCGACGGGATTGACGCAAGCGACCTTCGGAGGAATAATTTCATGCAGGAACCCCTGCTCATCGAGCCAGACAACCGGGGCCGAACCATCGGTGACAATGACATGATGGGCGCCTCGTGACTGCAGATCCCGTGCCGCCTCCCGTATCCCCTCGCGCTCAATCTGAATACCCAGGGTGTTTCCCAGCTCTTCCCGATTGATTTTCACGACCTCCGGTTCCGCGCGCAGCGCCAGACGCAGCACCTCGGCCTGTGCGTCCAGGAGTACACGTCCACCACCGTCATGCGCGCGCATTGCGCAGTGGTAGTAGAGGTCCTGATCGAGTCCTTCGGGAAACGAGCCCGTGAGCAGCAGCGTCGACGCGCTCCGGGAACATGCCAGTGCGCGTTCTCTGAACGTCACAGCTTCAGGCGGCTCCATGGGCTGTGCCTCTTCGATCAGTTCCGTGGCGCAGCCTCCTTCCTCAAGGACTGTAATACAACTGCGCGTTTCCTGCGTCAACGCGGTGAGGTGCAATTCCACAGCTGCATCCTGGAATTCACGCTCCAGCGCATCTCGAAATGATGTTCCCACCGGCAGACAGAGACAAAGCGTCTCTGGAGATGCAGCATGCACCCTGAGCGCGCTCCGTGCTGCGTTCACCCCCTTCCCGGATGGGTACCGCAGAACCGATTGTGCTCGATGCACCTGCCCACTGCGCAAGGCACTGATGCGGTATATCCTCTTATCGTCCGGTGACGGCGTGATAATGGTGAGCAAACAATACCTCATACCTGAAGTGAAGCCAGTGCGAAATATAGGGAATCTCCGCGGCAGTTCGTGACATGGCGGCTGACAGGATATATATGGTTGGTAGTTTTTCGGGAGGGAGCCTGATCCCCTGAATCCTGATCCCGGCCGGTAAAGGGCTACCGGCCGGGTTCCGTGAACTCCAGGAAAAAAACGGATCAGGAAAAGCGATTGATCATCGCTCGCGTACTGGGCGGATTGGCTGGGTCCGCAGGTTCTGGCTTCGAGAAAGCAAAATGTACGCTTCCAATGTGCTTCGCTTGCATGAACATCCGTCGTGGATATTCATTCGCTATAAAATTAGCGATCAATGCCGGAACTTCCAAGAAATATTTCACGATCTGTTCCGCTTCCCCTCGACTTTCATGAAATTACCTCCGTATCATACGTGTTATTTTTCACGAAAACAGGATATATTGCCTTCTGTATGTGCGGTGCAGCTGTACCGTCTTGCATAGAAGCCATCCGCAGGAGTGTCATATCACAGCCTCACGCTGCTTCGCAGCACATAGAATAATCCCGAACATTCTCATTCGAGAAACAAGGAGTTTCCCATGAAACAGGTCCTCGTGCTGGGTGCGGGTCTCGTCGCACGCCCTCTGGTACGGTATCTCCTCGAAGAACCGGAATTTCATCTCACCGTCGCAACGCGTACAGTGAGCAAAGCCGAATCACTGATCAGCAATCACCCCCGTGGCAACGCTGTCGCCCTCGATGTCAAAGATGAGAGCGCATTGCGTGACATCATCGCAGGCGCGGATATCGTCATCAGTCTGCTGCCCTGGATTCACCATCTCACCGTCGCGCACCTCTGTCTCGAACTCGAGAAGAATCTCGTGACAACGTCATACGTGAAACCGGAGATGAAGGCGCTGGATGCGGCAGCGAAGGAAAAGGGCCTGCTGTTTCTCAATGAAATCGGTGTGGATCCCGGTATCGATCACATGGCCGCGATGCGCATTATCAACGGCGTGAAATCCGGTGGTGGTACAGTGCGGAGCTTCTACTCCTACTGCGGTGGACTCCCTGCACTGCAGAACAACAACAATCCGCTGGGATACAAGTTTTCATGGAGTCCGGTAGGAGTCATGCTCGCGGCAAAGAACAATGGACGCTACCGTCGCGATGGCGCTACTGTTGACGTTGCCCCCGAGCAGTTGTTCGAGCACTACTGGCTGCTGGATGTTCCGGGCGCAGGGACCTTTGAAGCCTACGTCAACAGGGACGCTCTCCCCTACCTCGATATCTATGGCATCAAGGATGCCGACAGCATGTATCGCGGTACCTTGCGAAACATCGGACATTGCGAATCGTGGAATTATTACAAGCATATGGGACTGCTGGATCAGGAGCGCACTTTTGATTTCAGCAAAACCAGCCCGCGTGAAGCGTTGGCTGCTCTGGTCGACAGCAACGGCGACGACGTAGAAGGCGATATCGCACGTTCCCTCGGTGTCCCCGCACACTCCATCAGTATCAAGAAGCTCGAGTGGCTCGGCCTGCTCAGCGATGAGCTTCTGCCACTCGGCGAATGCAGCGTGTTCGATATGTTCGCACACGTTCTCGAGCACAAGCTCGTGTATCACGAGGGCGAAGTCGATCTGCTGGTTCAGCATCACGAGTTCATTGCGGAGTATGCGGACGGTAAAAAGGAGAAAATCACTTCCACCATGGTCGACACCGGCATCCCCGATGGCGACAGCTCCATGGCCCGCACCGTCAGTCTACCCGCGGCCATCGCCACGAAAATGATTCTCCAGGAAAAAATCACCCTCACCGGTGTGCACATCCCCGTGCTCCCCGAAATCTACGAGCCCGTCCTCTCCGAACTCGAGACCATGGGAATCGCCCTCATCGACCGGCGGATGGAGATCAAATAGCAGATTGCAAATCACAGATTGCAGATTCATCGTCCCCACGCTCTGCGTGGGGACGATGTGCATTTGGGGTGCAGAACACCGTTACAGGTATTCCTGCAGATAGGTGAACTCGGGGGTGAGGCGGCCGCGATGAGCGATGATGGCGTTTTTAAGGGCGGGTGGAAGCTGCAGCGCTTCAAAGGGAACGGTGAGGTCCGCGGCTGCGAGCACAGGGACATGCGGCAACAGCGCTGCCCCGAAGGCCGTGGAGGCCTCGCGTGGGAGTTCCGTCGGCAACTTGTCGACAGCGAGAATGACAGGGCCATCCCCCTGATGTCCATCCCGCACCTGTCCTGATTTTGGCTCATAAACAAAGACGGGATTGAGTGCGTTGGTTTCCTTGACTGTCAGCTGCACGGAACCATCGATGTCACAGGTGATATCTCCGATGACGCGGAGCCGTGGCTTCTGCGTGCCGGACCACAGTGTTTTCGCTGCTTCGATGGTGACCAGGCGCGGGTACCGGGGCTCCCAGTATATCCCGTTGATCATCATGCTTAGGTACGGCAGGTACTGCTCGAAGATGGAACGGTAGCGCTCAGGCATATCATAAAATTCCTGCAGCTCAAATGGTGCATCATCCACCACCGGAGCGAACATGTCTTCTTCCCTGAACTCCACCTTGTAGACTACGTTTCGGGAGAACGTCCCCTGCCGGTAAAACGCTGCCAGGTCCTTCGCGGCTATCGTTTCCACGGGAAGCAGATCGTAGAGATGCTGCGCGCCACGCGATACATTGCCGTACCCGGTGAAGCCGCAGATGAAGGGAGTCAATTCCTCCGGCAATCCCTCCGTCCTGATCCGCTCACCCATCTCACGAAACGCACGTTCCGCATCACTGAGCAAACCGTACTCCGTGGCATAACGGACACCTGCAAACGGTGAGGCGATCCCTTCATGCTCGAGCCGTTTCCCCATGGCCCACATCGAATCGATCATGCCGGCGTAACCTGCGAAGTTCCCGAAAAACACGAGGCGTCGGCCCTCGGCGTCCTTGATCAACTCGTAGTCAAATAGCGTCATGTTTCGCTGCAGCATGTTTCGCAGCATATCCATGTTATAGGATTGCGCCTTGATGGTATGCGAGAAAAACATGTACGCCATGTCGTCGAGCATGTATTCGGTGTCGATTTCCTTGACGCCGAAAACGATGTTCGCATCGCGGAAGTCATCGCTCAGTTCGGCGCCCGCAGCAGCGTATTCTTCATCGGGAAATATGCGCTGCGGCATGCGCTCAACCAGCACACGGAGTCCATGATCGTTGACGAGTGATCGGACCTGATCTGGTGACAACGGTACACGCTGCTGCGTTGGATCCTTGGTCTCCCTACGAATTCCGATGGTGTTTTTCATGCTCTTCCCAGGTGAAAATGTAATACGGTTAAACTATTCATGCGCGTTCGCGGCGGGATGACAGGGCCGGGGAAAGCGCACACGGCCTACGGCTTCCTTGCGACCACCTGCGTGGTACCGGAGGGAGCGTCACGAACAATGATATCGACGAGTCCCGCCTCCGTCATCCACCCCTCCACTTCCTCCGCGGTAAACGTATCGCCGCCGGCAGTGGCTACAAGCATATTGAGAGCGAACAGGGCGCCGTGTTCGGGACGCACCCGGTCTTCTTCCATAATGAAATCCTGGATGACCAGCTGTCCCCCGGGATTGAGGGCAGTGGCACACTTTTTTACGAGCAGGGCGTTCTCTTCAGGTGTATTACTGTGAACGATGGCGGAAAGGAACACAAGATCGTAATCGCTGCCGATATCGTCATACAGATAGTTGCCGGCCAGTGTATCCATGCGTGCACTGAAGCCATTCTCCTCAATATACCTCGCAGTCAGGGGCACGACATCCGGTAAATCGAACACCGTCGCATGCAAATCCTGCTTGACGCGCAGCATCGCCATCGCGTACACACCCGATCCACCCCCAACGTCCAAAACGCGGGCGGCATCATGCAGATCGATAAGATTGACATCCCCCGGAGCCTGAGGAACGCCGCGATGGTGCATCGCCGCGATAAAGGATTCGAGCCAGGAACCATCCCGGTCTCCCGGAGTGTCACGAACCGTTGATGTTCCCGCCTTCACTGCTCCCGTGAGTCCACTCCAGAAATCCCACAGATTATTCACATGCGCGATGTTGCCGAGATATGCCGGACTCGATTTAACGAGATGTTTTTCGGCAATCGGCGTGTTCCGAAATACCCCGTCCGCCTTGCTCAGCAAACCCATCCCCACAAGGACATTCATCAGCCGGTCGGTCGCTCTGGCATCGGTGCCGCACTGTACGGCAACTTCGCTCGAAGTGCTGCCGTCAGATTTCAATGCAGAGAAAAGATCGATTTCAGCCGCGGTGAGCAATACCCGACTCTGACGAAACGCATTTGCGGTACGATAGACATCTTCCACTGTGCTGATGCTGGACATCTGGACTCCTTGGCTTGAAACAACTCTCCATGACAAAAATACGGCACGCGACCGGGATTTGACAGCTCTTTGACATTTCCATGACAAGTGCGCGGAGGCGGGTTGATATGTTTACTCTCGAATCCCAAACAGACGTTTCCTGCTCATCATCGACGAATATCAGAATGAACTACTGTCAAAAACAATGGATCAAGGAGCGCATCATGAAGTCGATTTTCACCACCCTGATGACACTGTTGCTTGTGGTCTCGCTGCAGGCACAGCCAAACCAGTATCTCACGATTCTGCATCTCAATGACACACATTCGAATATGCTTGCCGGCACCCCACGCTCGCCGCAAACGGGCCAGGGACTCGTCGGTGGCGCGGCCCGGGCCGCGACATATGTGCAATCCTGCTACGGCGAAACACTGCCGCCCGTGCTGCTGCATGCAGGCGACGCATTTTTCGGCGATCCCATGTTCAACCTGCTCGCTCTGCCTCCCGGCACACAGCGCTCCGTTGACCTCGAAGCCCTGATGGCCCTGAACTGCGACGCGATGGCACTTGGCAATCACGAGTTCGATGCCGGTCCCGATCTCCTGACCGAAGTTATCACCAACACCTTTGGCCTGGTGCCAGACTACGTGAACGAGCCGGACATCCCGTTGCTGTCTGCAAACCTGGAAATCCCGGCGAGCTACCCCAACGCACCGGTACTTGCGGGACACATCCACCCGTACACCATCGTGGAACGTGGTCCTTTCAAAATCGGCATCATTGGCCTGACAACACCGTCCACCAACGCCACCTCCATGCCGTCTCCCCTGCGCATCATCGGAATGGATGAGACGGAGATCGGTCAGGTTCTCGCCCAGGTTGGGGGTATCGCCCAGGATCTGATTGTCGACCAGGACTGCAACTACATCATCCTGCTCTCGCACATGGGCATGGAGCTCGACAAGCTCATCGCGACCAATGTTCCTCTGATCAATATCATCGTCGGGGGACATGACCACCTCGCGACAAAGAAACCGGTTGTGATCCAGAATGCCATGACGGGAGAAGATGTCTATATCGTGCAAACCGAGGGATTCTACCGTCAGATCGGAAACATCGAACTGCGCATGAATAATGGGGAAATTACCCTGCAGCACTACAAGCTCGTCGATCTCGATGCTTCCATTCAGGAAGATCAGACCATGCTCGCTGCACTGGATCCCGCGGTTCAGGGAATAGAAGCCTACGTTCCGGGAATGTTCTCCATGCCGATCACGAGCTGCAGCTGCCCGTTCACCGAGGTCGCGCACAGGCTGCGGACACCGGGACCCAAGGATACGCGGGTGGGCAATCTTGTCTCCGACGCGTTTCAGGATATGACAGGTGCGGATATCGGCCTGCAGCCCGGTGGATCGACTGCGCAGGCGCTGTATCACGGACCGATTCTCCCTGTCGACATCTTTCGCATGATCGGCTACGGTGCAAATGATGTGGATGCCATGGGCTTCCCGGTCGTTCTTTTCGACATCACCGGGGCCGAACTCGCGAAGGGTCTCGAATTTACGCTGGCGGATATCGACGTCGAAGATGAGTATTTCCTCCAGGTCAGCCGCAATCTCAAGTACGTGTACGATCCCACGAAACCGGCGGGCAGCCGGTTGTCGGCCGTACTGTTCAAGGGGAGCCCCCTTGACATGACAGCTACCTACTCGGTCGCCACCAACGAACTCGTTGTACTGTTCCTCAATGCGCTCGGTGTCGGGTACAGCAATCTGAGTTACTATCCCGACGCCAACTCCGAGTTTGAATTGCTGGTCAACTATATCGTCGGTACCGGTCTGACCTCGCTGCCCTGCGGACCGCATGCCGGCCGTATTGTGGCGACACCATCCCCGATTCTCCCAAACCCTACGGCGTCGACCCCGCCGATGGCGAAGATCACGAACAGCTCCCCCAATCCGTTCATCGGTGAAACTGCGGTGCAGTTCGAGGTGAACGGCGAAATGGCAGTCAGCGTCAAGGTCTATGACGTGATCGGACGTGAAGTCGCGACGCTGCACGACGGTTATGCCACGACTGGCGTCCACACCGCTCTGTTCAACGCAGACGGATTGCCCTCAGGAATGTATTTCTGCAGGATGCTCACAGCTGACGGTACAGTACAGACACTGAAAATGCTGAAGACGCGGTAATGTACCAGCACGGCACACGAAACGGACAACGCAGCGGGCGGCCTCCATTTGGAGGCGGCCCGTTGTTTTTACTAAAGGATATTCAGATATTATTCTATAATCCGTTTCCAAGCACCCAACAGCTCCGGGCACTCTTTCCCCTGGAATGGAAGAATCTCATGCCGTTTCTTCGGAACAAAGCGCTGCTGCTACTCCTGGACGTCCTGGCACTGCTTCTCTGCGTTGCCGGGGTTGAACAGAGCCGTCTGAAAGGCGGGCTGCATGCTGAACTCAAAGGGGAATACTCCAGTTCCATCGCGCCTGATTCCATCAGCGTGGCCTCCATATCGAAGATGGAACAGATCCTTCGTCCCGGGGACGTCATCTTGCGTGTCGACGGCTATCCACTGCACGAGGTGGAGGATGTCGAGCAGGTACTCGACACCCGGCACGCCGGTAGTGATGTCACGATCACCTACCGCAGGGACGGTGTCCTCAAGCACACGACATACACGCTCGCGTCCTTCTATTCGCCAACAGACATCGTAATTCAGTCCGGCGGGGTACTGATTTTTTTCGCCCTGGCATTTTTCGTTCTCTCCCGGCGTCCCTCCGATACCGAAGCCCTGCTCTTTCATCATCTTGCCATCACGGTTGCCGGGGTGATCGCGCTGACGCACGGGTATTTCATGATGGAGCCGGAAGGTCTCGGCCATCTGCTGCGTGCACTGCTGCCCTCCATTTATGCCTTTCTGGGGACGCTGATCCTGCACTTTTCACTGGTATTTCCACGTCCACGTCCGGTCTCACGCACGGTCCTCTCCCTCATGTATATTCCCTGCGTGATACTGACGGTTGTAGGACTCTACACGAGCTACCGCGCAACACTCCCCTTCGATCTTGCGCATGCTGGTGCGTATTTCGGGACGCTGACTGTCACACGGGTGTTCATGGTCGTGTGCAGCGGTATCGGTATTGCGATCATGCTGCGGACATTCCAGAATACGCGCGATGCGATCATCCGCAAGCAGATCGCCTGGGTGGTGTTCGGCGTAGGCTTCAGCATCCTGGTCTATCTGCTCTGGCAGCTCGGCAGTACCCAGTATGTCACGCGGCTGCTGCCGGCGGAATACAACCGCCTCGTCGACACGGTACGCCTTGACGAGAGCATCCTGATTCTTTCCCTGGTATTGACGGGCAGTTTCATTTCCATCGGCATCATCCGCTATCGATTCTTCGATATCGAATTCTTTTTCCGCCGGGGCACCGTCATCACACTCGTGGTGGCAAGTCTTTCTATCCTTTTCGCACTGATCCTGTACGCAGCGATGCTGCTTCTTACGCCATCGACAGCGATGGGCACGTATCTACTGGCGATTCTGACGCTGCTCCCGATATTGCTGCTTTTCATCCCCGTACGCTCACTGGTGCAGAAGTCCGTCGATCGCTGGTTTTTCAGGGTTGAATATGATTTCAGAAAAAGTCTGACCAGCATCAGCCGTGATATCGAGCACAGCGTCGAGCCCGGTGAGGTTGCGGAGGCAATTGTGCGAGGAATCGATGGAGTCATGCATCTGCACGGAGCGATGGTGCTTCTGGTGCGCGAGGACAGGCATCTCGACGTCATGGCGAAATCCGGGTTCCGACGCTGGAACTCCATGGGATTGACCGTGCATCCTGAACGACTGCAGGACCTCCCTTCCAAGCCCATTGTCCTGGCGAACGTGATGGAGAACGGCTGCGACGTCGAAGAGATGCGAATGGAGTTCGCCGACCGCTTTGGCGTAGTCATGCTGTTTACCATACGCGAGGAAGCTGGCGAGGTTCTCGGACTCATCGTGCTTGGCAACAAGCGGACGGGAACACGTTTCACCATTGAAGACATGGACATGCTGCACAGCATCACGACGCAGGCCGGGCTCCATCTCCAGCGACTGCGCCTGCAGGAGAAGCTGCTGCTCGAAAAAAGTGAAGCTGCGCGTCTTCGGGAGCTGAGCCAGATGAAGAGCTTCTTCGTCTCAGGCGTCTCCCATGATCTGAAAACACCCCTGACTTCCATCAAGCTCTTTTCCGAATTACTGGAGCAGCAGCTGCCCGAAGACGATGCCTCATCCCGTAAATATGTCGGCATCATGCAGGGAGAGTGCGACCGGCTGGGGAGATTGATCAACAATGTGCTCGACTTCACCCGTATTGAACGCGGAATGATGAAGTATCATTTCGACGTGACAGAGCTCAATGTCCTGGCGCAGCGTGCATACGACGTCATGCAGTATCAGTTCAGCGTCGCGGGATTTTCCTGCATCTGCGCACTTGATGATGCGCCGTTGTTGGTAGAGGCGGATGCGGATGCCATGATTGAGGCCGTGACCAACCTGCTCTCGAATGCCATGAAATACAGCGGGACCTCGAGGCGCATTGAACTGCGCACCGAGCGCAGAGGCTCGCATGCCATGTTGAAAGTGATTGACGAGGGACTCGGTATCGACGAGCAGGATATCGCACATCTGTTTGAACCGTTCTTTCGGTCGCGATCCGGAGCCGTACAGGAACATGGCGGGGTGGGACTCGGACTTGCACTCGTGAAACATATCGTCGACGCGCATCGCGGTGAGATCCATGTCGACAGTACTCCGGGCGGAGGCAGTACATTTACCATCACTCTTCACCTTGTGGAGGAAGCATGAAACGTGTCCTGATCATCGAAGACGATCCCGCCATTATCACCGGACTGGAGGCAAGTTTTACCGCCGAGCATTACGAGGTACACAAGGAAATGGACGGTGAGGCCGGATACCAGCAAGCCCTGAAGCTGCGCCCCGACATCATCATTCTCGACCTCATGCTCCCCTCAAAAAACGGGGAGGAGATCTGCAGAGATCTCCGCGGTAAAGACGTCACGACTCCCATCCTGATGCTGACCAGTAAAAGTGCGGAGATGGACAAGGTGCTCGGACTTGAACTCGGGGCGGACGATTACATGACCAAGCCATTTTCCCTCCGGGAACTGCATGCACGCGTGAAGGCGCTCCTGCGCCGCGCCCCCGATCTGCAGACCCCCGAAGAATTCACGACCGGGGATCTCTGGGTCAACCTCAAGACTTGTGAAGCGACGAAGAAAGGCGAAAGGGTCGACCTCAGCGCACGGGAATTCGAAGTACTCAAGTACTTCATCGTGCACAGGAATGAAGTCGTGACGAGGGACATGCTGCTCGATGATGTGTGGGGATATGATCAATATCCAACCACACGCACGGTGGACAACTACATTCTCTCCCTGCGGAAAAAAATCGAGGAAACCCCTTCATCTCCACAACATCTCGTGACCGTGCACACGGCGGGATACAAATTCATCGGCTGACGGTTATGATATTCCCCGGGCTCCCTCTATCTTTTGCATGAATTCCCCATGAGTGCAGGAAGCCTCACGTGACCCCGTTCAAAAAAGTCATCATCGCCCTCTCCTTCATGGTCAGCCTCCTGGTCATAGGGACCGGCGGCTATATGCTGCTTGAAGGGTACGTGTTCATTGACGCCCTGTACATGGCAGTGATCACGTTGGGTACCGTCGGATACCGTGAAGTCGCTCCGTTGAGCGACGCCGGGAAACTATTCACCATCTTCCTCATCATTGCGGGAATCGGCAGCGTCGCATATGCGGTTACGCAGGCCATCGAATATTTCATCAGTACGATTGTATTCAAGAGAAAGCGCATGGAACGGAGCATAGCAAAACTGACAGGACACGTTATTCTCTGCGGTTACGGACGAATCGGCCGACAGGTTGCCACGCAACTGGCCGCACGCGGTGTGCGCTTCGTGGTGATCGAACACGATCCCGACGTCATTGAGATACTCGATGGGATGGGATTCCTTTACGTGCAGGGGAACGCGACAGATGACGAAGCGCTTCGCAAGGGAGGCATCGATGATGCCTCGACTGTCGTAGCCACGCTGCCGACGAATGCGGATAACGTCTACGTCACACTGTCTGTCCGCAATCTGAACAGGGATATTCGTATCGTTGCACGCGCGGGTGATGCGGCATCTTCCAACAAGCTTCTCCAGGCCGGTGCCGACAAAGTCATATCCCCCTATGAACTCGGCGGCCGGTACATCGCCAACAGTGTTGTGCGTCCCCATGTCGTGAATTTCATGGATGTGGTCAGTGCGGCAAGGGATGAAAGCACGCAGAATCTCGAAATCGAATCGCTGCAGGTGACGGACAGCTGTGTCTACGCCAACAAGGCACTGCGCGATACCGACATCCGTGCCGAACTCAACATCATCGTCCTGGCCATAAAAAAGGCGGATGGAGAATTCGAGTACAATCCTTCACCCGACACGGTACTCGAAACGGGAGCAATGCTCATCTGTATCGGATTCGCCCATCACCTCGACCGGCTGGCCACCCTTCTGGGCGTAGGGAAAGAGTAGCATTCCCGCTCCTGTCCCACGTCAGGACGGCGCGCTACTCCCTGTCGGCCAGCACCACCAGGTGCAACCGTTCATGTATGCGGATCCGGTGCCTGCGATCGGGATTCAGCTCCACTGATCGCTCACCGCTCACCGGATCATCTTCGCAATACCCGATTGCTATCTCACCCTTGCTGATAGACGCGCGCAACAGCTGGTCAAAAGTCACAACCGCGTCGTCGCGGACATAACGCAGTGCATGCTTGAAGTAGATCTCGGCCCCTTCCTCATCCATCAGGTCACGCAGCACATGCTCGAGTCGTCTGTCCCTGCTGACCTGCGCGATAATACGACTGACAAGATCATTGCTGATGATCACATCCCGCACGGTGCCGGTCGATTCCGCCAGTTCCTTGTTTGAAAGATTGAGAATTTCTCCGACGATTTTTCTGGAACCAGTCCGTGCCATTCCCTCCTGCGCCTCCCCTGACGGCAACGGTGCAGTACCCTGTGAACGCAGCAGCAGCAGTGTCATAATCACTCTCGTATCCGGGTCCTCGACGAGACTGTCCTTCCACACATCACCGAGAACAATAATCGCATCGAATCCTGACGGGAGCAGCGCCTCGAGTACACCTTCCCGAAGATAATCTTCGCGTGTGATGGTGACGGCAAGCTCGTGTCCACTGCCGGAAGCGTGCTGCAGGACATCGGCAGAGATATCATCGGGGATTGCAGGACTGACAATTTTCATGGAAAAAGAGCTGCCGAGAGCGCGGGCATACGCGGCGTATTCTTTCAACAATGGCAGCACTTTTGCATTCCACCCGAGCAGCAGCACATGCCTGACTGGCGCAGCCTCCGGAACAGTTCCACCGTTGGGTGTCGGTGCTGTAGCAGGGAGTTCCGGATCGGCGCAGCGCATCCCTTTCTCGTTGCGTGAGAGCGCGATGATCTGATCCTCCTTCCGCAGACGAAAATCCGCGGCAGCGGATGCCGGCAGCAGCCGCACCATGCCATCCCTGTAGATGCCGAGGGGAATGGCGCTGCGGTAGGAGAACACGGCCTCCTCCCATGTACGTCCTTCGAGCTGAGGAGCCGCGGCGATATGTACCTCGTTCCCTGTATGCGAGAATACCTCACGGTAGACATCCACGAGTCCGTGCTGCCGTGCCGTCTGCAGGATGATCTTGCTCAGCTGTTCAAGCGGCTCGACGATGCTGATAGGGACATCGCCAGCAGCTGCCCGTGCAAGGCGCGCCATTGAGGGATGAAGGATTTCCGCAATCAATTGCGGCTTACGCCGGTCATCAGGCGCGGCGTCTCGGATAATATGCGCAGCAGCCATGACGCTCTTGACGACCTGGGCATCGCCCTGCTCCGAGCCCTCGTCACGCTGCAGAACGACAACGACCCTTGCCCTTTCGATGCTGAGCACTTCGAGATCTTTGATATCCGTCATCGAACCCTGCCGGATGACCCATCGGGTCCTGCGTCCCCTGCCGAAAGTTCTCCGCATCCTGGTCTCGACATCGTCAATCTGCATTCCGGTATGCAGTACATACACCTGCTTCCTGTTCTCAATACCCGCCTGAAGTTCACGGATAATGGGAACGACTTTCCCGCTCCATCCGAGGATAACAATATGTCCCTCTTCCACGACCCGTGAAGTGCCCCGCCGCAGCTGCTCTAGCCGCTGCTGGATGCGTGAACCGACGAGACCGATAATCGCTGCGAAAACGAGGAAATTGAACAGTGTGAGAAGGGTCGCCAGAATCTGGGGAAAGGTCCCCGTCTCCAGCCAGTAGGTTTCGAGTATATGCGTAATCACCCACCAGAGACGCACCGACGGCCAGTACGGTCCCTCACCTGTTGGGTCCGCCCCGTAGTCTGGTCCCGGAGTCACCTGGAATACCTCAACAATGATGAAGAACACCAGGACAACGGCGACGACGATCAGGGAGGAAATGAAAAGCTGAAGAGTGAAACCGGACTGGAAGAATTGGTCACTTCTGTACCGGAGACGTTCGCGAAGTGTGGGTTGTGGCATATTCGCGGTGCTGTGTGGTAGATGTCGAGGCAAACATAATGATTTGTGGGAATGCATGCCAATATCGGATAGTTTTCCCCGCAGAAAGTTGAGTCCAATCTTGACTGCCAGGGAGAAAGCATCTATATTCTCTCCAGATATCGCGGGTGTAACTCAGTTGGTAGAGTGTCAGCTTCCCAAGCTGAATGTCGCGGGTTCGAGTCCCGTCTCCCGCTCACCCTTTCCAGGAAGCCGGTACAATCGTGCCGGCTTTTTTTTCACTTCAGATGAAACGCTACTGGTGAAGGCCCGGGAGAATCGTCCTCTCAATTCCTTCAATCCCTGCTTTCCAAAAGTGTATAAAAAAACGTCCCGCGCCAACGGGACGTTTCATCCACGAGGTGATGCCGCTTTACTCAGTAAGCGCCATCGGAATGGGTTTCGAAGCAACCATGATAACCTCGAAACCACTTTCTGTGTGGCCACCCGATCCGTAACGGGACCGGATTTTCAATAACAAAAATCTATATACGAATAGGCAAAAGCTACAATCTCGATATCAACTGCTGTGAATATATGTCACATGTGATAAATATTCAACCCTCTATGCTATTTTTTTTAGTTCCTCTCTATTTTGGGCTGTTTTCGCTGATTTTATTTCACCCCTACGCAATATCTGTGTCCCTTTCTTGCTTCTGACACGTGTGACGTCTAATTTGCTTTTTTGTATTCAATGGAGAACAGCAATTGACTTTGACCTACAAGAATGCCGGGGTGGACATCGATTCGGGGGAAGAACTGGTCCGCCGCATTTCCGGGAATGTCAAAAGCACGCACGGACCGCGCGTCTTGACCGGTATTGGAGGCTTCGGCGCCCTTTTCGATGCATCTTTCACCGATTATCGTGAACCCGTTCTGGTATCCAGCGTTGACGGCGTCGGTACCAAGCTGAAGATTGCAGCGCTGGCGGACCGTCACGATACCGTGGGACAGGATCTGGTGAATCACTGCGTTAACGACATTCTGACCACCGGTGCCAAGCCGCTGTTTTTCATGGACTACTTCGCCACCGGGACATTGAATCCGGACGTGGCGGAACAGGTTATCAATGGTTTTGTCAAGGCATGCAGCGAAAACGGCTGTGCGCTGATCGGCGGAGAAACGGCGGAGATGCCGGGTATGTACGCTCCGACGGAGTATGATATTGCCGGGACAATCGTGGGACTGGTTGAAAAATCGAGCATCCTGCGGAGGGAAAACGTCCGCGAAGGCGATGTCCTGATCGGACTCCCCTCGACGGGACTGCATACCAACGGATATTCTCTGGCCCGTGCAGCCCTGCTGCCTCACTTCGCCATAGACGCACATTTCGATGATCTCGGCGGGACGCTGGCCGATGCCCTTCTTGCTGTGCACCGGTCGTATTATCAGCCCCTGTTTCCCCTGCTCTCCGAGGGCACCATCCACGGGCTCTCCCATGTCACAGGAGGCGGGATCATTGGCAATACCTCACGTGTGATGCCTGAGCAGCTCGCCCTGCGTGTCGCATGGGACGCCTGGGAGCGTCCACGCATCTTCTCGATGATTCAGGAACTCGGCAAAGTGCCGGAAGAGGACATGCGTCGCACATTCAACCTCGGCATTGGCATGATCTGTATTGTTGACAAAGACGCGGCGGATGGATTGATGTCCACACTTGCGGACGAGCAGCCGGTCATAATGGGCGAAGTGGTTGCTGCCTGACCTGCACGCTTTTGGATGAATATGAAAGCGTCATGTTCCGATCAGACGGGACATGACGCTTTCCATTTTCGGGTATGAGGGAAGTTTCAGCCGGCTTTCGCAACGACAAGACGCTGCAGGGCAGCATCGATGCAGCTGTTTTCGAGTGTCGCGTCACTTCCGTTCTTCCAGGAGAGCAGCATCGAGGTTACATCCTCTCGGGAGACATGATCCCAGCGCAGCTTGGGGTTACGGATGAAATCGCAGACGAGTCCGCGGACCTCCTTCTGCGTCGATGTGCGCAGGCTTGAGAGGAAAGCGAGAACGCTCTTCTGATCCCCGTACAGGCCACCGACGCGCAGGACGTAGCGCATGGCGTCGTACACGCGTTCATCATCCATGTAGCCGCAGGCACCTGCCACGAGATCGAATGCGCTGGGTGTGAGCGATGGCTGCGTACCGACGATACGCGCTGCGACACCGAGCGGAATCAGCTTTCGCCAGACGCGCGGATGGTCCAGTAATTCCTGAAGGTTCTGATATTCGAGCACGAAATGCTGCGTGTAGTAGTCAATCATCGCGTAGTTGATCAGATTCCTGGCATCCACCCAGTCGACGCTCATATCGATGAGTTCAATCACCACGGACGCTTTCTGCGGCTGCTGCTGCACGTAATGTCCGGCAATCATGGCCGCAATTTTCCGCAGATGAATGACCCCGTATCGATACCCATGCGAAATCCCGATGGAATTCGCCTGCGGGATTTCGACGACATGCAGCGGTGCGGCTTCCCAGAGCCAGCATGCAAAATCAAACCCGTTCGGTGGAAGGCCGGCGAAGCCTTCTGTCATGGCTTCGGCGATACGTCTCGCCATATCCCAGGCCGTGAGATAGCGATCACCAATTTTCGGTGGTGATTCGAGCTGTGTGATAATATCCGCGAGTACTTCCTCGAACGCGCCGCTGTTCACGGCCATACTGTTTGTGATATTACGATCAAATATGCTGCGAGCGGTTTGTTCGTCGGGTTGCAGCGGTGGTTGTTTGTAAGGCATGGCTCATCACATTCTGACTGATATCATTCCCCTTCCTCATATACAGCACAATACTCCGCTTGTTGCACGCCTGCACGTGCAGCAGCGGATTATTTTCTGTAACTCTCCGCAGCGAGTGCTGATGGGCTCCACAATTTCAGAAAGCGTGCTACCGCTTCCGGATCATGTCCCCCGTTCTTTTCGAGAAGGCCGCTGTCCTGCGTATGCAGCCGCGTCCCTTCACCGTCCAGCACCACAAGAACCGGGAAACCGAAACGCTGCGGCCAGGCGAGCCGCTCCATAACGTCCATATTCCGGTTTTCCTTGCTGTAGTTCACACGCAGCAGCACATAGTCGGTCTGCAGCAGCGAATCAATCACCCTGTTCGCCGACATCGTTCTGTCCAGCTTTCGGCACCAGCTGCACCAGTTACCGCCAACCTGAATCAGAACATGCTTCTGCTCCCGCTCAGCACGATGCACCGCCTCATCCACCTGCGCCATCGCATCCGCTTCCGGATCGTACAGCTTCTGCTTGTCCTGCGCACTCGCAACCGTCGCGCAGCAAAGCAGCAACACACAAAACCACACCAGCTGTCGCCAGCGGTCGGGCCTGTATGTAAAATGGGATAATATGCGCATTGTCGTACTGTGGTGTAAGGAATAAGATAGCAGGATATGGGATACCAGGAAAGGGAGATTTGAATACGAGGGCGAGGGCGATTTCGATTTCGATGATCGATTTCGATTTCGATGATCGATTTCGATTTCGATGATCGATTTCGATTTCGATGATCGATTTCGATTTCGACGATCGATTTCGATTTCGACGATCGATTTCGATTTCGACGATCGATTTCGCTCTCGCCATCGCCATCGTATATAAAAAAGCGCTCCAGTGTGCGTGAACTGGAGCGCTCTAACAAATACTCAGCATAAACTGAGAACCTTATTCCTCTTAAGCCTCGATCAGAGTGGTGCGTTCTGCCATGCGTGCGTCGATTTCGAGCACGTGAGGGATTTTGGCGCTGGTTGCGAGTACCTGATCGGAGTAGAGGATGAAGTGTGCCTTACCGTCATCGGTCGGGAAGGTGCGGTCGATGCGGCCTTCGAGTCCCTGCTGACGGATGAAGGACATCATTTCCTGCGAGAGGTCCTCGTAGCCGTTGAATTCCGGCTTGAGTCCTTCCATCTCGAGAAGCTTGCGCAGCAGTTCGATGTTCGACATCCCGTTGGCGGGCTCACCGATGGGATTGGTCTGCTGACGCACACCGGCCCAGTTCGTGAGGTGTCCCTTGCTCTCGAGATAACTCGACATCGGGAGGAATACATCTGCCATCTGGGCGGTCTCCGTCAGGTACATGTCTGCCACGACGAGGAATTCCAGATTGTTGATGAAGGCATTGTAGTCTTCCGATGCGGAAGGATTCTCACCCAGGACGAAGGCGGCGCGGATTTTATCTTCGCGGATTTTCCGGGAGATGTTCGTGCCGCTTTCAAGCACCTTGCTGATGTCGTGCTTCCAGAAGCGATTGACGGCATCGAGGATGCGCTCGTTCTTGATGTTTGCACCACCCGGCAGCATCTGGCGGTCGAAACCGGCGATGCTCATTCCGGTGTGATTGCACTCGCTGGTGAACAGCGCGATACCGGAGCCTTCAACGCCGATCTTGCCGAGCATCATCATCAGCGTCGCCAGAGCCTTCAGATCGTCGTTCGCACGGTCGAGCCTGCTGTCGAGGTTATACCATGCGACCACCTTCTTCTCGGGATCGAGCAGAAGCTCGACAATACGGGTGATCTGCACTTCCGGAACGCCGGTGACGCTCGCGACATCGGAGAGATCAATGCTCTCGAGCTGCGCCTTCACCTGATCGAAATTCGCGGTGCGGCGTCCGATGAAGTCTTCATTGATCCCACCACGGCGCAGCAGCTCGGCAATGACACCATTGAGCAGCTTGGTCGAGGTACCGCGACGAGGATCCGCCCACACGCTGGCATGCGGTACGAGGTCGATCTCGGCGCTGTTGATCACGATCGCTTCCGTGCCCTGGCGCATGCGACGCTTGACCCGCCAGCCCATGACAGGATTCTCGTTGGTGGGATTACCACCGAGGAACAGATAGAGATCTGCGTTTTCGACTTCTTCGACACTCACGCTGGCAAGCGTGCTTCCGAGCATCTCATCGAGTGCGTGATAATCGGCACCACTGACGAGCTTGTGGAAGGAAACGAGGTTGTTCGTCTCGAGTGCGGTGCGTCCATAGCGACCGGCAAGATAGAGTTCCTCGTCCGTCAGCTTCGGCGAAGCGGATACGAGCACACTGTCTGCGCCGTAGTCCTCAAGAATGCGCTTACGTCCCTTGTGAATGGCCTCAAAGGCTTCTTCCCAGGAGACTTCCACGAGTTCGCCGTCCTTGCGAACCATCGGCTTCTTGACGCGGCTGCCATCGAGATAATGCTGATAGCCGAAGCGTCCCTTCACACACAGCTCGCCAAAGTTCGGAGCCATGTCGGGGGCTGCGCCGACGACGTAAAACAGATCCGGGGCTTTCACTTTCAGCGTGACGTTGCAGCCAACCGAGCAGTAGTTGCAGACGTTGAAGACGGCATCCATCTGCCAGGGACCCGAACGACGGAACGGCATTCTTTCGACGAGGGTGCCGGTAGGACACACGTCGATGCAGTTACCGCAGCTCACGCAATTGGTTTCGTGCAGGGCTTTCTCCATCGCCGGCTTGACGATGGTTCGGAAGCCGCGGTTGACGAATCCGAGCGCGGCCACGTTCAGGATGTCCTTGCACGTATTGACGCAGCGGCCACAGTTAATGCACTTGTTCGAATCAATCTTGATGAAGGGATGACGCGTGTCGGGGGTGTAGCGGTTGAACTCACCCACGAAGCGTGTCTGATCCACACCGTACTCAGTGCAGTAATCCTGCAGACGGCAGGAGAGTCCTGCATCGCAGCCGCATTCCGCGCAGCGAAGCGCTTCTTCAAATGCGGTTTCATCACTGTAGGCTTTCTCCACTTCACCAAAACCTTTGAGGCGTTCGGCGACAGGGATCTCCTCTGCGTGATGACGCGTGCTTTCCTTGACGAGAGGGATGTCCTCGCGTGTCATTTTATGGAAGTTGTCACGCTTGGATTCGAAGCGGTCGGTCAGGGGTTCCACAATGCCTGTCTGCACATATTTGTCGATCGCTCGGGCAGCCATGCGTCCTGCGGCGATGGCATCGATCGCGTCAGCGGGACCCGTGACCACGTCACCACCGGAGAACACACCCGGACGATCGGTTTCAAACGTGCCGGACTTCGCTTCGATGGTTTTCCACTTGGTCACCTGGATGTCTTCGACCGTATCGACACCGTCGAGATCCGGCTCCTGTCCGATAGCAGAGATGATCCAGTCGCAGTCAAGCGTGTATTCGGATCCTTCGATCTTCACCGGACGGCGACGGCCGCTTTCGTCGGGCTCGCCGAGCTCCATGCGAAGGCATTCGAGGGATTTCATACGTCCCTCTTCCACGTTGACTTTCGTCGGCGCGGCGAGGAATTCCATCTTCACGCCTTCTTCTTCGGCGGCAACGATTTCCATCTCGTTGGCGGGCATCTCATTGCGCGTGCGGCGATACAGCAGCACGACTTCTTTCGCACCGAGACGAAGCGACGTGCGGGCAGCATCGATCGCGGTGTTACCACCACCGACCACAACCACGCGTCCCTTGATGTCAGGATTTGTTTTCATCTCGACGTTGCGCAGGAATTCGACGCCGGAGAGCACGCCCTCGGCTTCCTCGTTTTCCACGCGCATGGGCTTGCCGATCTGTGCGCCGAGTGCGACAAAAACCGAGCGGAATCCCTGGTCAAAGAGATCGTCCATCGAGAAGTCCTTACCCAGCATGCGGCCGGTATGTACTTCCACACCGAGATCGGTAATCCAGCTGATTTCCTTGTCGAGCACTTCCTTCGGGAGGCGGTACTCGGGGATACCGTAGCGGAGCATACCGCCGAGATGCGGGAGGGCCTCGTACACGACCGGACGATACCCTTCAATGGCGAGATAGTACGCCGCGGTGAGTCCGGCGGGACCACCACCGATAATCGCGACACGCACGCCGTTGTCGTCCTTGACTTCCGGCTTCCACATGTCACCGATCATATCCTGATCGGCCACATAGCGTTTCAGGAAATCGATGCCCACCGGAGAATCGACCAGCGTACGACGGCAGTTGACCTCGCATTTGCGAGTACAGACGCGTCCGCAGACCGAAGGCAACGGGTTCTTTTCCTTGATCAGCGCGACGGCTTCCTTGAATTTGCCAAGGCTGATGAGCGACATGTAGCCCTGGATGTCGACATCTGCCGGACAGTTGAGGCGGCAGGGGCCGAAGCAGTCGGCGTAGTGATTTGAAACGATCAGTTCGAGACAGGTCTTGCGCGCGCGGCGGACTTTCTCGGACTGTGTATTAATGACCATGCCTTCGCCGACCTTGGTCGAGCACGACGGGAAGAGTTTATTCTGTCCTTCCATCTCCACTACGCAGAGGAAGCAGGAGCCAAACGGCGGCAGCTTCTCGTCGTAACAGAGCGTGGGAATCGTGTCGATACCCTGATCTTCACATACCTGGAGGATGGTCTTGTCGGGGGATGCGGTTACTTGCTTTCCGTTTATCGTAAGTGTTACCATGGTGCACCTCAATCCTTCGTTACCGCGTCAAAGCGACACACTGTGAAACATTTTCCGCACTTGATGCACAGATCCTGGTTCAGGTAATGCATCTCTTTGCGCTCGCCTGTTATCGCGGCCGTGGGACAGGCCCGTAGACAGGCCGTGCAGCCGTTACAGTTTTCATTGATATCATACGTGAGCAGCGAGGCGCATTCGTGTGCGGGGCACTTCTTGTCTTTAATATGCGCTTCGTACTCTTCGCGGAAGTATTTGAGCGTCGTGATGACGGGGTTGGGAGCCGTCTGTCCGAGTCCGCACAGCGACGCCGAACGGATCTGTTCGCTCAGTTCCTCGAGGTTATCGAGGTCTTCCATCGTTCCTTCGCCCTCGGTGATGCGCTCAAGAATTTCGAGCATGCGCTTGGTTCCGATGCGGCAGAACGTACACTTGCCGCAGGATTCCGCCTGCGTGAAAGTGAGGAAGAATTTCGCGACGTCGACCATGCAGGTCGTTTCGTCCATCACGATGAGACCGCCCGACCCCATGATGGCGCCGGTTTTGTTTACTTCCTGGTAATCGACTGCGATATCGCACATCGAAGCCGGGATACAGCCGCCGGATGGACCACCCATCTGCACGGCCTTGAACTCCTTGTCGTCATGGATACCGCCGCAGACGTCAAAAATGATCGACTTGATGGTCAGTCCCATCGGCACTTCGATCAGTCCCGTACGCCGCACCTTTCCTGCCATGGCGAACACCTTGGTGCCCTTGCTGTTCTCGGTTCCATACCCGGCAAAGGCGCTGCCGCCGTTGGCGATGATCCAGGGTACATTGGCGAAGGTTTCAACATTGTTGATGTTCGTTGGTTTTCCCCAGAGACCGGAGACAGCCGGGAAAGGAGGACGGAAGCGCGGCATGCCGCGGCGTCCTTCGATGGACGCGATCAGTGCGGTTTCCTCACCACAGACGAACGCACCGGCACCTTCCTTGATCTTGATCTTGAAATTGAAGCCGGTGTCGAGGATGTTCTCTCCGAGCAGTCCGCGCTTCATGGCCTGGGAAATCGCCAGACGCAGGCGTGCGATTGCTTTCGGATATTCCGCGCGACAGTAGATATACGCTTCGTCGGCGCCGATCGCGTATCCTGCGATCATCATACCTTCGAGCACGGAGTGCGGATCGCTTTCAAGAATCGAACGATCCATGAACGCGCCCGGATCGCCCTCGTCAGCATTACAGATAATGTATTTTTTCGTGCCTTCGGCACCGCGGGTAAACTGCCATTTCTTGCCCGTCGGGAAACCGCCGCCTCCGCGTCCGCGGAGTCCGGAGGCCAGCACTTCGTCGATCACCGTTTCCGGTGTCATTTCCTTCAGCGCCTTGGTTACGGCCTTGTAGCCGTCGCGCTCGATATACTCTTCGATACTGCCCGGATCGATGATACCCGAGTTGCGCAGCACGATGCGTACCTGATTTTCGAAGAAGCCCTTTTCCCTGTCCTCGCCCGTGGCGAGCCAGTCGTCGATGACGGTATCGCCGACGATATCCTCTTCAACAATGCGGCCCACGCGATCGGGTGATACTTCGGCGTAGAGGTGGCTGCCGCCATTGCCGTCCTGGATTTCTACCAGTGGCTCACGGTAGCACATGCCTATACAGCCGGTTTCCTTGAGTTCAAATGCGCCGGGATGCTCTTTGAGTTCTTCCTGCAGCGCCCGGTAAACTTTTTCTCCGCCTGCGGAAATACCACAGGTTCCGAGTCCTACTAATACTGTTTTCATGTATGCCTCGCCGCCTTTACTGTTCGCTTGCTTTGGCGCGACGCTGGGCATCGCGAAGGATTTTACGCAGCTTCGCTGCTGTGAGGCGACCGAACACCTCACCATTAATTGTGATCACCGGAGCGAGTGAGCAGCAACCGATGCAGGCCACTGACAGCAGCGAGAATTCGCCGTCGTCGGTCGTCTCGTCATAGTTGACGCCCAGCTCTTCCTGGATCGTGTTATAGAGCATCTTCACGCCGTTGACATGGCAGGCTGTGCCATTGCAGACGCGAATGATATTCTTGCCCAGCGGTTTGGTGCGGAACTGCGCATAAAACGTTACCACCCCGTAAATCTCAGCGGCAGGGATGCCGGTGACATGGCTTATATAATGAATAGCCTTTTCCGGGACGTACCCGTAGGTGTCCTGTGCCGACTGCAGCAGCGGAATGAGCGCACCCTCATGTCCGTCGTACTTCCAGAGGTCGACATTGAATTGTTTGAATTCTTCAGTGTGTTGTTCTACCATCTGTCTGCCTCTATAATTGGGTGAGGTCGATGATCCAGTCACGTTTCACGCGGAGCATGCCGTCGAGGGGACGCACGGCGCTCTCCACCATTTTGTCTACGACCTCGAAGGTCGCGCCTTTGATCGCAGCCACGGCACCACAGTCGCCGAAGGCGAGAGCGGGAAAGGAATTCTCAGGCAGCGCCTTGAGCGCTTCCTGCACCTCGGCCGCTTTCTCACTGTCGACTTCCATCGTCAGCCATGCATACGTGGGTTCAGCTTCGACAGTGAAGCCGCCGCGAATTTCGTTGTCTACCTCGCAGTACAGCATGTTCTGTACACCGGGCAGATCTGCGAGCTGGTCGCGCACCGTATTATCGGACAGCGCAACGGCCAGGTGATAATGTCCGTCCACGGCATGCCAGGACTGAGTCTGTGGCATTCCGCGCACCGCATCGATTGCGGGGAGAAGTTGTTCGGTATCCCCGAAGAAAAGGAACGCATAGGCACCAGTGCTCATGATACCTTCCTTGTATTGTTTCTGAGAGAGGAAAAGACGAGGGAAGATCTATGGAAGGATGTCTGCGGATGCTGAGAAATGGTCATGCACAAATCGGGTCTGACGGGTTTCTGCAGTGAAAAGTGGCAGTTCTCGTGAATCAAAATGTGAAAAAAATAAACAGATACCAAGACCCGGAATCTTTTTTTCAGGTCAAAAAAAATTAAGCATTTGGGAAGGGATTCAGTCCCTGGTGCCGGACGGACGTCCGCGTGAGACGAAAGGATTATTCTCCAGGAAGAAGCGCCAGGGCAGTTCTTTGCTGCGGGAAATGCCGATACGGGTGGAAACGGCAATTTTCGAGGATGATACCGCTTCCACATCGAGAATTCCGACGACCCCTCCATCGAGCGGCAACCCATTCTCTTCCCTGGCGATGCCGAGCGCCTGGCAGAGTTTGGCCGGTCCATTGCTCAAGTCGACATCCTTTTTATCCCCACCCCTGTTTTCTCTCATCACCTCAATCCCGTCCATCGGTTCGATCGCGCGCAGCAGCACGGCCGCTCCCGTCCCCTCCCCTTCGACGACCACATTCATGCAGAAATGCATGCCATACGTAAAGTAAACATACAGCAATCCCCCATCCCTGAACATCACCCGGTTGCGTCCCTTCTCTCCCCCATAGCTGTGCGCAGATTCATCCCCATCCTGATGGTATGCCTCCACCTCCACGATGCGTCCACTCAGCAGCTGCCCGTCCAATTTTCGTACGAAGATTTTTCCCAGCAGCTCTCGCGCAACCGTAAGCACCGGACGACGATAGAATTCAGGGGGGAGGAAGTTCATACAGGGAAGATAATTGTTTTTTCCGCTCCGCGGAGTTGTTTCCCTCCGCTCCGCGGAGGGAGGTGTTTCCCCTCGCTTCGCGAGGTGAGGTGTTTCCACCGCTGTGCGGTGGAGGTATCTTTACCGTTTCACGGTGATGTTATTATCCTGGAAAAAGACCGGACCAGCGAAGCTGGGCCAAAAACTCCATCCGCACAGCGGATGGAAATAGCTACTCCGCATCGCGGAGGAAACAACGACTCCGAGCGCCGAAGGCGCGAGGAGGCAATACCTACTCCAAAACCACTCGCCGCTGTAGGCTCCCCTGCGCATGCGTGAGACGCAGGATATACACGCCGCGAGGGAGAGCGCTGACGTCAAGGGTGAGCGTGCCGTTGTGCGGAACATGCCGCGAAAGCCGCTGCCGTCCGAGTAAATCATGCAGCGTGACCGTCATCGATCCCTGGCAGCCGGAAATATGCAGATTCTGCATATTTCGCGCGGGATCGGGGTAGACACTAAGCTGCGGGGTGTTCGCAATTGGTGAACGCATGTCGAGCGTGCTGACCAGCAGCGTGTCGCTGCGCTGCGTGCGTCCACAACTGTCGACGACTTCCACCCAGTACCTGCCTGTGCGTGTAACATGGTGCACCGAGTCAGTTTCCCCTGGAATTCGCACTCCATCCCATACCCACTGAATTGACATAGCATCAGATGTTGTGAACAGGGAGTCGCCGCTGCGAGCAAGCCGAGGACGTTCTTCTCCGTGGTAACGAATACGCACCGCGTCCGTTGAATTTTCACAACCTCCCGGACTCAGATAAGTCACCGCGTAGATCCCTGGCTGTGTCACGAGAATATTTCTGGTGGTATCCTTTGTGTTCCAGAAATACAGAACCTGGCCGGCAGGAGCGGTGAGACGAATGGTGTCACCCGGGCACATGGCTGTCCCACCGTCAATTTCAATTATCGGCGGAGGATTGAACTCTCTATCGACATGGACAGGATTCGACCGGAGCATGCATCCGCTTGCAAGCATCACATCAACGTAATACCACCCGGTATCGGAAATAGCCACAGCACGTGTCGTGTCACCGGTAGACCATTTCCAGCCGTAATAGCTATCCTCAGTGTAGAGACGGATAGGCCAGCTGTCACAAAGTGTAAGTCCCGTGGGTGCATAAATCTCCGGCAACGGAAGTGTCGACGCATCAAAGATTCGCACGCTGTCGCGAACCTCACAACCATTGGAATCGATCGCCGCGAGAGAATAGTCCCCAGCAGCTGACACCACAATCGACCTCGTGCGTTCACCGGTTGACCACGCAACATCAGTGATACCGACCGCTGCTTCGAGTCGGATTCCAATCCCATTGCAGAGTGCGCGTCCATCCGGCGTGAAAATTGCAGGCAACTGGGATCCGAACAACCTGCATTCAACCGTCCGCGGAAAGCTCATGCAGCCTGCGCTGTCCCAGGCCGTCACCGTTACCAACTGCCAGTCATCCGGTGTTATCGTTATGCTCCGCGTACTATCTCCCGTTGACCACGCGTAACGCGGATATTGCTCTGTCACGGTAAGGCGAAGTGTATCCTCTTCACAGAGCCAGGCTACATCACCGACGTTAAGCGTGACCGAGGGAGCGGCAACGCTCACCCGAACTGTATCCGTAGGATGTGTGCAGCCCGAAAAATCCACTGCCACCGCCCAATACTCTCCCTCCGTACTTGCGACCATTGTTTCCGAGGGCGTTGAAGATCCGTTCCAGAAATATCTGCAGCCAGCGGTATCACCTGCAACTGTCAGCTCAAGCTGTTCACCATTGCATATCTGCAATCCACTGCCGGTATCGATACGAACAACGCGCTTGCGCGGCATATCCACAAGGACACTTTTCGATCGCAGAGTATCACCGAGAAAGCTCACGACATCAACGAAATAAACTCCACCCTCATCAATGGATACGCTTTCCGTCTTTGCCCCGTTGGACCAGCGGTATTCAGAGAAACCTTCATTCGCACGCAGGATGACCACATCACCAGGACAGGCCGACACGGGGCCCTCCGGCTCGATAATCGGAAACAGTTTGGGTACGATGTAATACCCACCGTCGAGTACATCAGTAAGGATGCAGGGATAGTTGGTTTGCACATTCGCGCTCAGTGGGAAGAAAGTGCTGTCAAATACACCCAGTGTACCGTACCGTAATGCAAACAGAGTATCATTGGACTGTACACTCAACGTGTCGAATAGCTGTATTCGTATGCTGTCGGTATATTCGTCCAGACTCATCGACAGACCATTGAGTGGACTGTCTGGCGGGATGGTAACGTCGAGAATATCTCGAGCAGGGCGACCGTTTGTAATTGTAATATCAAATGGGAACAACGTTCGGCTCCCGAGAGATTCATCCAGCAGGAAGGGAACACTGACGATATCGGTCGGCTCCGAGACAACTGTTCCAAGACGGAAATGCTGTTCTCTGAACGTTGTTGAATCGAGCGGCGCTCTGTATGTCTGACTTTTCTCGTCCGCACCATTGCAGAAATCCTTCAACTGCACCGACACCGTGCGCATGCTGCCATCTGCACAGCCGCGCTCATAGGTCAGGACGCATTCATAAAATCCCTGAAAAATAATACTGCTGATTTCCTGGTAGATGGCGGCCATCTGCCCTGCGTTCGGTCTCCGGTAGTACCTGCCACCGGTAAACAGGGCCAGTCTCTCAAGATCCACATCCTGGATTGTATACCCGGTACTGATGGTAAACACACGCAACCGGTTACGGTTTGCCAGACTGATAATTTCATCGATGCCATGTTCTGAAGCATTGTCCAGTCCATCAGTGAACACGAGAATCGCTCGGCACTGATTAACGCCGGAATTTATCAGTTCCTCAATCCCACGAATAACCCCATCAAAGGTGTTCGATTGCCCACCGCTCTCCAGCTGCTGTACGGCCGGGAGAAGCAGTAGTTTTAGTGGCGTCATAATCTGTTCGACTCTTATATCGTTCCCGGCAGAAATGAGTGTCGCCTCATCGATCTGTCCATCCAATAAATCAACAAACGATTTCATCAACAGCTTCGCATCATCGAGCGCTTCCCCTCGCATACTCCCGCTCACATCTGCGACCAGCGCCACAGAAACAGCGCAACGAATGGAAGGATCCGGACACCAATACGTGAAATTTTCGATTTCTTTTCCATTCTCAAGGATGGCGAAGTTCTGTTTGACCATATCATGCGCTGGCACACCGTCACAGCTGACCGCGAAGTACACTTCTATCGTCGGCCAGTTCACGGTGATCCGCTTGAAGTTCAGATTCGGCTGCGCCTGCGCGCTGCTAGCGAGCAGAATGCAGAGAATGATAACTGTCGTGAGGTGTTTCATATTTCCTCTGTAACAATTGAACCACGATGCCGCGAAGGGACGAAGGGAAGTTTTTGGTCCAGCTTCGCTGGTCCGGGCTTGAGCCACGACAACCATTTCACCATGACACTGTGACAACACCTCCACCGCGTAGCGGTGGAAAAGCCTCACCTCGCGAAGCGAGGGGAAATACCTCCTCCGCATCGCGGAGGAAAGCACGACTCCGAGCGCCGAAGGCGCGAGGAGGCAATACCTATTCCAAAACAACCCGCCTTGTCATGCTCCCCTGCCCGTGCGCGAGGCGCAGGATGTACACGCCGCGAGGGAGAGCGCTGATGTCGAGGGTGATCGTACCGTTGTGTGGGACGTGCCGTGAAAGCCGCTGCCGTCCGAGTAAATCATGCAGCGTGACTTCCATCGGTCCCTGGCAACCGGAAATATGCAGATTCTGCATATTTCTCGCGGGATCGGGGTAGACCGCGAGCTGCGGGGTAGACGGGATGGCTGTCGGGACCTCCAACACGCTCACGATGAAGTCTTCGCTGCGCAGGTTGCGTCCGCAGCTGTCCACGATCACGACGGCATAACGACCGGTTCGGGAGACCTGAAGCACAGAATCCGTTTCACCAGCGAGTGAACCATCCTCCCAGTACCACTGGTAGCTGACTGCGCCGGATTGAGTACGCAGTTGGTCTCCCGCGCGAGAAATCACCGGGAAACGGGCCTCGGGCTCATACAGAAATATCGTGGGAGCAGTATCCTCACAGCCCTCGGGTGTAACGTAGGTCACTGCGTAGTGCCCACCGTCACGCACAAGTATTGAGGACGTCGTTTCTCCGGTCGTCCAGAAATAGTACTGCTGTCCGGGCGGCGCGATGAGCTTTATGGTTTCTCCCGGACAGAGTAGCGTATCACCCTGAACCTGTATTCCGTCGTTCGGAGAACTGCGCCGGAAGATGTACACCGGTTGCGAGCGATAAACGCATCCGCCGTGGGCAGTGACATCCACATAGTAGGAACCGGAATCGCTGACGAGAATACTGCGTGTGGTGTCGCCGGTAGACCAGCGCCAGGCGATATAGCCCGCACCGCCGTCAAGAGGCAATGAGCCGTTCGTACAGATGACTGTGCCCTGTGGCGTTCCAATCCGCGGCGGCGGGAGCATCTCCGCGGGACGCGCAAACACGGTATCGATAACCGAGCAACCATTCGTGTCCGTCGCTGTCAGAATGTACTGTCCCGGAGAAGTGATATTGATGAATGGGGTTCTTTCTCCGCTGGACCATTCCCAGGAAACGAAATTCCCCGAGGCCGCGACTTGGGCCGACGCGCTGTCACATACATAGACCAGATTCGAGGGAAACAGTTCGAGCGTTTCCCCGGGATAAAGCAGCACTCGTATATTTTTCTTCACGCTCCGGCAGCCGGCACTGTCCCACGCGGTGACTTCGTAGGGACGATAGTATTCCCCCAGGACGAGGATCGATTGCGTACTGTCGCCGGTGGACCATCCATAGCGTGGATAATCTTCGAGCACACGCAGTTCCAGCAGGTCCCCTGCACATATCATTGTATCGTTCTGCACATTCAGATGCAGCGGCGGGGTGTTGACCGTCGCCATAACGGTATCCGTCAAGTGCCTGCATCCCTCGGCATCGACGACCTCGGCCCAGTACATTCCTGTAGCACCGACATTGAATTGAGCACGCGCCCAGGAATTGCCGTTCCAGTAAATCTGCGCCCCTTCGGTATCCCCACCCACGCGGAGCGTAACGGTTTCGGGATTGCAGACCTCAAGGGGTCCATCATGTTCGATCCACACATTGCGTTCCGGCCGAATGACCACGGTTACGCTTGACGACCGGAGTGGATCGCCGAAGACATCCTTGACCTGCACCCAGTACTCCCCGCTCTGATGCACCTCGATCGTCCTTCCCCTGTCTCCGTTCGACCACAGGTACTCGGAAAAACCCGTATTTGCCGAGAGCGTGACCGCGGAGGAGTGACAACCGTACACGGTATCCGGGCCATCAATACGGGGGAGAAGCCTGGGCACGATCATATATCCGCCCTCTTCCACTATTGTGCCGACGCAGCGTGCGTGATCATGCACTTCCGTACGCAGCGGGAAGTGGCTGCTATCGGCTATGCCCGCAGTGCTGAAATGCATATCGAGGAGTCTTCCCGTATCCCGCACCGCAACTTCTTCTTCGAGGGAGAAAAGCAGTCCGTCACCCGTTTTGGACAGTCGTATCTGAGCGTTCTCGATCGGACTGCCCTGGGGTATCGTCACATCATACAGTGGCCGCCGGGGTTCGGAAGCAGTCAGTTGAAGGGTGAACGGATAAAGGATGGAGTCTTTCGGAACTGCGGTGAGTTCAAGCGGGAGTGTGACCGTTGGTACAGGTTCGGAAACGATTTCAGGTATGCGCAAATGCTGGCGCCAGTAGGAGATACTGTCCAACGGAGCACGGTATTTCTTGCTTTTTTCGTCGTTGCCTCCGCAGAAATCCCGCAATTGAAAATCGACCGAACGCATTGTGCCATCAGCGCAGTCCCTCTCGTACGTGATGACACATTCCTGGAAACCCTGGAAGATGATAACGCTGATTTCCTTCAGGATGGCTATCATCTGCGCTTCCCTCGGATTCTCGTAATAGCGTCCCCCGGTGAGCAGTGCGAGGACCTCGAGATCCAGGTTCTTGATTGTGCGTCCGGTACCAATAGTAAAGATGCGAATCCGATTCCTGTTCGCAGTGGCGATCAATTCGTTCATGGTGTGATTAGATGCATTGTCCAATCCGTCAGAAAACAGAATGACCGCCCTGCACGAATTCACCCCGTTATTGATAAGCTCCATCATCCCTGCCCAGCACCCATTGAACACCGCCGATGATCCACTCGCGAACAATCCATCGATAGCATCGTAGAGAAACGGTTTCAGCGCAGTCATACCCTGCACGATCTCCGTCGTTTCTCCGGCTGAGACCAGTGCTGCTTCATCAAGCAACCCATCATGCGCGTCGATCAGCCAGTGCATTGCCTCTTTCATGCGCATCATGGGCTCCCCTCGCATACTCCCGCTGACGTCCGCCACCATGACGATGGACGAAGCGCAGCGGATGGCTGGATCGGGACACCAGAGCGTGAAGTCCTTGACCTCCTCACCATTTTCCCGGATGCGGAAATCCTGTTTCGACATGTTGTAGGCCGGTTCTCCCTGACACCCCACGCTAAAGTACATCTCAATCGTCGGCCAATTCACCGTAATGCGCTTGAAATTCAGATTCAACTGCGCCTGCGCGCTCCCCACGAACAGCATCAGCACTACAATATAAAGAGAGAGCTTCCTCAACGTCCGGCACCCAGTTTTTCATGGCGAGTCACATTAACAGTAACCCGTGATAAAGGTGAAAGTTACCGAATTTGCCAGTGTTTCCCCGTTTCCGCTCCCGGCAGGATGCAATGAACGCAGAGCGTTCATTGGCATCGCCACCACGCTTGAGCGTGATGGCGATGAAACGTTCTGCGTAAGCAGAACTCCCGCGCGGCGCGAAGCGGCGCTCACGCGACTCCGCGCCCGCCTTCGTTCCGCTTCTTGTCCCCCGTTTTAATCCAATGATGATCAGTGACCCGCCGAACTACGGCGGGGCAAGCAGGCGGAGACTAAAGCGAAAAATCCCGACCCGCGAATGCGGGACGGGATTTTTCTCAAGTGCCTGGAACAGGAGTCGAACCTGCACGCCCTTTCGGACACTACATCCTGAATGTAGCGCGTCTGCCTATTCCGCCATCCAGGCAAGAATCTAAATATACGACGATTGCCAGGAAAACACAATATATGCGCACCGGAAATTTTGTTTCGTGCCGGAAATTCAAGGGGAAACGGGAACAGAACGTACACGTTGCGGCGTAGAAAGTGAGTTGACAATACTACAGAGCGGAGGTATATTGCTTTACCTGAAACTGCGAACAATTCATTTACGATAAGAGCAGGATTACACGATGGCAGTCGAAAAAACCCCAAAGGCGGACGTCAAAGGAAAAGCGCGGAGGTACATGGAGATCTCGCTTATCATCGCGCTCCTCCTGGTGACCGCCGCATTCGCTTTTTTCCCGGATATCCAGCGTGAGAACGTGGCGATCCAGGCCAGCGACGAGATCGTGAAAGTTGAAGACATCGAGAACACGAGGCAGGAAAACCGCCCGCCTCCCCCACCGCGTCCTCCCATCCCCATCGAGGCTCCCAGCGCTGATGCCATTGATGATATCGACATCAGTTCGGAAATCGATCTCGAAGCGACGATGGAAGCTCCCGCAGCCCCTCCCGCACAGAAGCAGGTAGAGGAAGAGGAAGTGTACTTTGAGGTCGTGGAAGATCCCCCGACGATTATTGGCGGACTCGATGCCGTACGCAAGCATCTCGTATACCCCGATCTCGCGATTCGTGCAGGCGTGGAAGGTACCGTCGTCGTTCTTGCCTACGTGAACAAGGATGGCAAGGTCACCGGTACCGAGGTCATGCGCGGCATCGGCGGTGGTTGTGACGAAGCTGCTATGGAAGCAGTCAAGAAAGTCACCTTCAATCCCGGCCTCCAGCGTGGCAAGCCGGTGAACGTCAAGGTCTCCGTGCCCGTACGCTTCCGTCTCAACTAGACATCCCGTTCCCTCCCGGCACTCACCGGGAAGAGCATAGATAGTATCGCGAATTTCGGCCGGCCGATGACGGTCCGGCCGTTGTTCGCACACTCCTCCCTTCCGGGACACGGTATTCGGGATGCAACGATTTCCCCGAATCAGGAAGGAGGATGAGAGCATGGCAGTTCACAAAAAATCCCGGGCGAATATCAAAGGGAAAACACGGCGGTATTTCGAAGTATCGCTGGTTGTTGCGTTGATGCTCGTCATCTCCGCATTTGCATTCTTCCCGCTGGATGAGATGGAGCACCGCCTGATTACGAGAGCCGAAAACACGATTTCGATAACGGATATCCCCGTCACACAGCAGCAGACACTTCCTCCGCCACCTCCTCGTCCCCCGCTTCCGTTCGCTTCGCCGAATGCGACGGATATGTTGCCGGACTTCGACTCGGAGCTGGATACGCAAACCCCCGTTGGGCCACCTCCGGAGCTGATAGCGGATGACGATGACGCAGCGGAAACTGACGAGATCTTCGTCGCCGTGGAAGATCCTCCGACGATTGTCGGTGGCATCGAGGCACTGATGAATGAACTCGAGTACCCGCCGCTCGCCCGCCGTGCCGGAGTACAGGGAAAAGTTGTTTTGCGCGTGCTTCTCGACAAAACGGGAAATGTCGAGAAAGCGGAAGTCCTTCAGAGCCTGGGCGGAGGCTGCGATGAAGCAGCCATTGAGGCCGTGCGACGTGTGAAGTTCACTCCCGGACTGCAGCGCGACAAGCCCGTACGCGTATGGATAACCGTTCCCATCAATTTTCGACTGCAATAAGCAACTCCATCAATACCATAATGCGTGAGTATCTATGAAGAACCGTCTTGTTTCCGTTTTTGCCATGCTGGCCATCGTGTTCGCCGGCTGTTCCTCGGACGCAATCACCGATTCACTCGCCATTCAGTACGGCGACATCACCGTGACCACCGAAAAAGTCGGTAGTGAGAAGCAGGTGACCGCCAAAATCACCGTGCGTCTTATCAATCGTACGGAGAAGCAGATGAATGTCGGCTTTCTCGAGGGAGAACTGATCAGTGCGGCAACGAACGAAGCGCTGCTGCGTTTCCGTCCCATCATCCCCGATTCCTACGGCTCGATATCCACCGTCCGCTTGCTCCCGAAGGAGACGCGCGAGATTCCGGTTGTCATGCCTCTCGGACTCAAAGCTTTCGATACCAAGCAGCACCCGCAGGTGATTGTGGGACTCGCATTCCAGACAACAGATGGATACCGCACCGATGTCAAGAGCATGCCTGTCACGGTTACAACCAAGTAATCTCATTCTCGCCGCGGCGCTCATCGTTCTGATGGGCGCCTGCAGCGGGAGTCCGACCATTTTCGACCATCTGACCGTCGCACCGGCCGCTACGGAGGTGTGGAACAATTTCATGCCGGGAAACAAGCCTTCCGGGAATGCCATTCTCCGTCTCAGCGTCACAAATGCAAGCGAAGCGGATGTCATGCTCACTGATCCGGAGATGCTCATTCTCGATGCCTCCAGCGGTCAGCCTCTGCGGCGTTTTCCTGCTGTCGTACTCATTGAAGAACAGCGCGTACGCAAAGTCAACATCCCCGCGAAGAGCACGGTTGAAATCACCTTCCGTTCACCGGGCTACGGCCTCGAGCCGATCGATACCGAGATATCCCCGAAAGCGCGGCTCGCGATACGGATGAACTCCTCACTGGATCTCCCCCTGCTCTATCGCAGTCCCATCGTCGAAATTTTCAAGACGCAATAGGGGGAAGCATGCGCATGCTTCTTGCCATCTTCACAGCCCTGCTGTGCGCAGTGCCAATCACTGCACACACCCAGTCGCATACGCCTGCTGCGCTTGTTGAGGAATACCGTTTCGGTGATTTCACCGATGCCGAGGCGCTGTCGGTGGACCAGTTCAACAACGTGTATATCGTCGACGGCAGCACGGCACTGGTGCAGAAATTCGACATGCGTGGCTCACGCCTGGCCGAAGTCGGTGGTCCGGGCTGGGACGACACCCAGTTCGATCGTCCCACCGGTATTGACGCCCGGCTCGGAATTGCAGTCTACGTTGCCGACTACGGGAACAACCGGGTTTCCCGCTTCGACCGTGGTCTGCGTTTCATGGCTTCCCTCAGCGGCGAAGACGATGCCTCGGATCCCGGTTTCGGATATCCTCTCGATGTGGCAAATTCCTCTCTTGAACAGCTGTTCGTACTCGACGGAGAAAACAACCGCGTACTGGCGCTGAACAATCTGCGATCGGTCTCGCGGGTGTTCGGAGGCATCGAGGCCGGGGAGGGACGGCTGACCGAACCGGTCGCGCTGGCAGCGGATGAGAACAAGCATCTCTATGTGCTGGAATCCCATCGCGTGGTGGTATTTGATTTATTCGGAAACTTTCTGTTTCATTTCGGTAGCGACCAATTCACCGATGCACAGGGTATCACCGTCACGAAGAACGGCATACTCGTCGTGACTCCTGACACGCTGCATTTCTATAGTGCTCGTGGAGAATTGCGTCGTTCAATCGCAAAGGAGCAGATGGTACTTGCCGGCGCGTGCGGAGAATTTCGCGATGCCGCATATACCCTTCCTTTTCTCTTGATCTTGACACAACAGACCTGTATACTTTTCCCCAACAACTAACATTTTTGGGGAACAAATTCTGGAGGAACTACCATGTCTTACGGCGTAAACAAAGTGATGCTCATCGGCAATCTCGGCGGAGATCCCGAACTGCGTTACACCGAAAGCAACATCCCTGTCGTCAGCTTCAGCCTGGCCACTAACGAATCTTACAAGGACCAGAACGGCACGCTTGTCGAGCGTACCGAATGGCATCGTTGCGTCGCCTGGCGTAAGCTCGCCGAGCTTTTCGGCGAATACCTGAAGAAAGGTTCGAAGGTGTATGTCGAAGGGAAACTGCAGACGCGCAGTTGGGACGACAAGGACGGGAACAAACGTTACATGACGGAAGTCGTCGTCAACGACTTCATGTTCCTTGACAGCCGTGGTTCCGGTGGTGGTGGCAACGGAGGTTCCGGTGGCCCCGGACCCGAATCGTCTCCCCCGCCTGCAGCCGATCAGAAAGATGAGGATCTGCCGTTCTAGTCGAAATCACTGGCAAGGCATCGATCATCCATAACGCAGACGAGGTCCTGTTCCACATTAAGGAACAGGGCCTCGTCTTTGTATCATCCCTGCCAGGAGATTTCCTGTTAACTCTGACGCACTGCCGACAGTACGCTGTATGCGGGAGGGTGAAGAACGGCTCCTCTATAGGTATTCCACAAGGGGCTCTTGCCTGTGCCTCAACGCAGCAATATTCCGCGTATGAGTTCGTGCGCACATGCAGCCCCGCCCACCATTCGTTGCTTGCAACCTCACTCGTTGCCGTTCTTCGACCCCCTCCGCCTACAATTCCGTTTGCCATACCCTGGTCCGAGTGCCTCTTCATCAAGGTCCTCAACGTTCTCGGACCCACATCTGCGGCAGCACTGCCCCATCATCTCTTCCGCAAATTCCTCCGGGGAGAGGCTGTCGAGCTGTTCTTCTCCGCAATCCGAACAACGCTGCAGCGTATGCACATAATCGATCTCGCCGCCTTCAATCAGCAATTCCTTGCCTTCGACAATGCTCTGGGCCAGTTTCGTCCGCGCTGCCTCGATCAAACGCGAAAACGTCGGTCGCGAGATACCCATCTTATCAGCTGCAGGCTGCTGGTCCATGCCCTCGTAATCCGCCAGCCGTATCGCTTCGTATTCATCGACAGTCAACGTCACCGCTTCCAGATATCTGCGCGGTACGCCCACCGGTTTGAAGTGGTGGAATCTCGGGGGTCCATGTATACGTCTCGGTCTTCGGGGTCTTGGCATACCCAACTTTCTGAACATATGTTCGTTACCTGCCCGCACAATCTAACGAACATATGTTCATAATGCAAGCCTTCGCGGTACATTTCACACGATTCTCACGAATATGCAGATTCTGCATATTCCTGCTGAAGCAACGCGAAAAAAGTTCGTTTCCACCCGTGTTCTATTGGAAAATTCTGAGTCCCTGCCTATCTTTGTAATCTGTTCGGACGCATAGCTCAGTTGGTCCAGAGCGCTCGCCTCACACGCGAGAGGTCGTAGGTTCAAATCCCACTGCGTCCACGAAAAAAGCCCTCGCCTCGCGAGGGTTTTTCATTTCTGCTGAATTCATAGATCTGCGAGGAAGGAGCCTGCTCAGAGATGCGACGGGGAACGATGCGCTGTGCTACTGGCTCATGCCGAGGTACATACCGCCGAAATACGGAACAAGCCAGATGATCCAGACCACGAGGCTGTAGCGGTGGAAGCGCGTACGGATGCGCTCGCTTCCCCGTCGAACGACGATGGTAGCCCAGATTGCATGTGCAAGCATCAGCCAGAGCGCCAGCTGTCCGGTGAACGTATGGGGTTCAGTGATATCGAAAGGACCCGTTGCCATCTGATGCATGGCCAGCGTTCCCGAGACATCGAATATGAATCCCGTCCAGAATGAAAATGCATGCCAGGACTTAAGGTATCGGGCCAGACGCTCGGCCCATACGCCCAGCGAATAGAACACGAGTGCGAGTGTGATGAGAATGGCGGCAACAGACATGGAGAACCTGGATGAAGGTACTTCTGGGAAAAGTACTCAATCTTCCAGTATAATTGGCAACCCTTTCGCAGAAGCTCTTCCTGTCATCATTGCACAGGTTACAGATATGCTGAATATGCGGCGCGCATGGGAACACGAACAGGTCCACGATTGCTGTCTGGAAAACCATGGGGACGGAAAACAGATTTCCCTTTCCCGGAGAAACATGACAGCGGCTCCCAATGGGGAGCCGCTGAAGAGAGGGGACTTGACGTGACCTTTAACGAGCCAGGACCAGCATCTTCGAGACAACCTGTCCGCCGATATTCAGACGGTAAATGTATGTACCGGCGGGGAGTGCATTTCCCGCATCTGCAAGACCATCCCAGCTGGCGGTGTGTACACCTGCGGCGCGGAATCCGCTGACCACAGTGGCGACACGCTGTCCGAGTGCGTCATACACTTCCAGCGTCACATTACCCTCATTTGGAAGAGTATAGCGGAAGCTGGTGCCGGTAAGGACGGGGTTAGGCGCGTTCTGCTCGAGGACAAGCGCGTAGCTGCTGATGCCTGCATCAGATTTGCGCGGGCCCTTCCCATTCTTGATGATGCGCAGTACATCGCTGCCAATGAAAGCGCGTCCGTCGTTCAGCTGGCCGGTGACCACGACAGGGACACAGTCATTGTTTGAAACCGCGCCGAGCGTGGACGTTACATAAGGACGCTCGAATTTGAAGGTCCAGTCATTGATCATATCCATGCCGACGCTGCTGCAGTCGCCGCAATCCATGGGCATCGCCATATATGGCATGGCAACGTCACCTGCGGCAGGACTACCTGTCGGAGCCACACCATTGAGACGCACGGTCGTGGCGTCAATATTGGAAACGTCGAACCAGGAGGTACCGAGCACGGAGACCGGAAGTTTCCCCTGGGCGCGAACATTGAACGGATTCGGGCAGCCACCGGCCATGACATCAACGTAGACGCTCAAAGGGAGCTCAACAACGGTACCGTTCGGTAACGCCGCATACAGGCCAAAGGCCGGTCCGTTCTGATTCGCGGCAGGTGACAGGAATCCAGACGCAAACACGACCGCTGCAGCACCGCCAAGACCATTCAGATCCGCGACAAACGAGGCCACAATGACGTTGTTATTTCCACCCGGTGTAATGTCAAGGATATACTTGCCTGCAGGGACGGTGAAATAACCGGTCATGTCGCCATACGCAGCATCATCGACGAGCGTACCAACCCCACGTGCAATGACATCTACTCCGGGAGCATCTGTAGCACCGTGCAGCACGTTGATATCGACACCCGCGGCGCTCGTGCCGGACTCCTGTCCCATTGCCGTCGTGAACAACGTGAACGCCGTGCTGCGGGAATCAGGGTTGGCAGCGAAATTCGATGTGTTGAGGACGCCGTTGGCAGCCACCACATACGTTTTCGTGTCGCTCAAAGTGACGGGGAAGGTCGCAATGATGTCTCCGGGACCGGTGCTGTTCCCCGGTGCCACGCCGATGGTAAGCTGAACTTCTGCCGGTACGGTGACGAAAGGTGTGGCGGTGCGGAATGCAAAATCATTCTGGAAAAGTCCACCGTTGACATAAATGTCCACGCTCGATGCGGAAGGATCCGCGGCATTATGAATCACCTGCAGGCGGGCAGTCGGGGCCGGGATCGCAGGCAGCGCAACAACTGTACCATTCGGCAGCGCTGCGAAGAGTCCGAATGCAGGACCGTTCTGATTGCCCGCCGGGGCAAGAAAGCCGGAAGCGAACACCACCGCGGCTCCGCCGCCGAGACCGGTCAGATCAGCTTCGAAGGATGCTACAATGGTATTGTTGTCATTGCCCGGGGTGATGTCAAGCTTATAGCTGGTGGCAGGGACCGTGAGATAGCCGGTCATGTCGCCATACGCGGCGTCGTTCACAAGAATACCGGATCCGCGATTGATCACATCGACCGTCGGAGCATCCGTCGCTCCGTGCAGCACGTTGATATCGACACCCGCGGGGCTCGTGCCGGACTCCTGTCCCATTGCCGTCGTGAACAACGTGAACGCCGTGCTGCGGGAATCAGGGTTGGCAGCGAAATTCGATGTGTTGAGGACGCCGTTAGCTACTGCTACGTACGTCTTTCCTGCATCCAGGGTGACATTGAACGTCGTGAGAATGTCTCCTGGACCGGTGCTGTTCCCCGGTGCCACGCCGATGCCCAGTGGTACGCCAGCCGGTACGTCAGCAAAGGCTGTCGCGGTGCGAAACGCAAAATCGTCCTCGAACAAGACGTTGTTCACATATATGTCAACAGTTGCTGCTGCAGGGTCAGCAGCATTGTGAATGACCTGCAGACGCGCCTGTTGCGCTGTCATTGCCGTTGAGGCGAGCAGGAACGCGGCGATAATGAAAGAGAATGTGTATCTCATAGTGGCCTCCTATTCAGTGGGACGTAATAACAATCTACTCTGTCGAGTATCTGTATAAGATTATTGATCTAATTGCTAGACAGATACTCAACATCATCCCAGTGACGAGAAGTTCCCGGTTTTTAAACTATTGTCGACAAATACTCCATGCGAGCGCTGAACATCAAAAAAGGCGTCCCGCTGAGCGGGACGCCTGAATGATGCGTATGAAGGGATATCGCGCCGTTATTCACATTCAATCGAAACGTGCTTCTCTACGACGCTGAACTCAAAGGTGCAGATATCAATCTGCAGTGTAAGTACCTGATGCACGATGGAGGACGTACCGTCTTTCGCGATCACCCTCCATGTCGAAACAATGTCAAGGTTGAGTAGACAGCCACCGCAGACGGTGACGTCGGTTCCCTTCTGCAGGCCAACATCGATAATGCGGTACTCGTCACCCGTATCAAGGCCGATGCCACGGACGTTCTGCGTGTTGTAATGATACTTGAACGTCACACAGCCGTTCTCGTCTTCTACAATGTTGGCGACGAAGTTCAGGTTACCGGTGGTTTCGATCAGTTCACCGTTACAAAGATTGAAGGTAAGACCGTAGGGCATTTTCTCACTCTTTCCCTGACCCTGCGCACTTGCAGAAAATCCGAGCAGCAATGCGAACATGACAATGCCAGCAGCGAGAGAAATATTTTTGTATGCGGGAAACATAGAGGCTCCTCTATATATGGTTATGCCGGTTCTCCCGCGGCTGCAACAAAGCGATCAGCCTGTAGCTGCCACTTGGGTAGACCGAGCATGACCACACTTTAGGCCGTTGCCCGGACAATTCTTTTCGGATAATTGCGATGAATCGACTCCTCATTATACCTTGATCTCACGCCATATGCAATAGCATCGAGAACTATATTTTTTCTGACTCTCACGCCGTAAGATGCCATAGCGCGAAGATGAGTTGATTCAGTCCAGGACCAACTCCTCGATAGCGGGATCGAGGCTGCGCAATTCGTTGTGCACCATGGCAAGAACATGGTCTGACTGTTTGTGGAAATGTATGAACATGGCCGAGAGATTGACGGTAGCCTCGAGGGCACGTGGGTTCTGGATCACAATCCTGAGCAGCGCCTTCCAGTACAACCACCCGGTCGACTTGCTGAGGCCTGCTTTGGCGCAGACTCTGAAAAACGCGCGAAGCGTCCGGAACAGCTGCGAGGCGGGTGGAAAATACTTGTAGCGGGGTTTCAGGCACAGGCCAGTACGAACAACACGTTCATAGTAAAATTTGGGGGCGTAGATGTGTTTGACGATGGCCATGTAGTCACGAAGGACTTCTACGCGAGGTCTGACGGTTTCAAAATTCAGTCCACTCGTCAACTGATCCAGGTCGCTGTCATCTTCCTTGAGCGTCGCTCCGTCTTCAAACAGACGACCTTCCAGCTTCAACCGCTCGGTCAGCTGCGTGTTCGGTAGCGCGTATAACTTTCCGACCATTGCCATGCAGATGCCGGAATCCTGTATGCAGCTGATCATGTTCTTGGCCGACCGCTCGGTTTCATTGTCGAATCCGACGATGAACCCTCCATTGACAATCATTCCGTAGGATGAGATTTTCTCGACTGCATCACTGACGGATTTGTTCAGATTCGCAGTTTTTTTCGTCTGTCTGAGGATTTCCTCTTCCGGAGTCTCGATGCCAACGAACACGAAGCGAAAATCCACATCCTGCATCATCTGCATGAGCCCTTCGTCTTCAGCCAGATTTATGGACGATTCCGTGGAAAAGTAAAACGGGTATTTGTGCGCGCTTGACCAGTCCCGAATAATGGGCAGCACCGTCCGTACATTTTTCTTGTTGCCAATGAAATTGTCGTCGACAAAGTCGATGTGCCCTCTGTGCCCCAGGTCGTACAAAACCTGCAGTTCCCTGATGACCTGCTCGGGAGTCTTCGTTCTGGATTTTCTTCCATACAGCTGGATGATATCGCAAAACTCGCAGTCGAACGGACAGCCCCGCGAATACTGTATTCCAACCTGTATATAGTCCCGGAACTGGATGAGATCGAAGCGAGGCACGACCGCGAGGGTCATGTCCGCATGTTCCTCCGACCAGTATTCTCCACCTGTGCTTCCATTCGTGAGGTCCTCGAGAAACATCGGTATGGTGATTTCACCTTCACCACGGACGAGGTAGTCTGCACTTCGATACTTGTCCGGCTGAGACGTAGGATCGGGTCCCCCGACAACCACCGGACAGCCGAAGCCGTTCGCCCTTTCGATAATAGAGAGCACACTTTTCTGCTGCGGAAGCATGCCACCGGTACACACGATATCCGCCCATTCGAAATGTTCGTCGAGCAAGGGCTCAACGTTTTCATCCACCAATTTGAATTCCCAATGCTGCGGAAGCAGGGCAGCAACCGTCATCAGCCCGAGTGGGGCAGCGGGATATTTTGCACCGACAAGTCGGCAAATTTCCACGTAGTTCCAGAAACTGAACCTGGAAAATTGCGACTGAACAAGAAGACAGCGCGTTCCCGCATCCATGAGATTTGCCATGCTGCACACTCACATCGTGTTTGATAAATGACGCGGTACGGACTTGCCAGCCCCGCCTTTGTCACGTTGCATATCGCACAATACTCAAGTGTTGCTACCCCTCACATCCACGCACGCATCATTCGCGCTCGTTTCCTCGGACGCTGGGTATCGACAGTGTTGCCGCTAAACAGATTGTCTTGTGGATTTCTCTCATAATACATTTCTGCGTACCCAGCCACAAGGCTATTCGACATTTGCTGGTCTGGACATCATCGTGCGGCAGCGCGTGTCACCTGGCGTGCGAATGCAATTCTCAGTCATCCGCGGCCTGACTTCCACCCCGGATGGTAGCGCATACGGCAACAGGCGCCCTTTTCAGGCGCCTGTTGCCGCTGTGTGATGCTGTCCGGCTGGAGAGCTGCGTTTGATCAGCATCGAACCGGTGCATTGCTTCGGTAAATTGGAACCGTGTATCGCCGGCGGCGGGCTGTGCTACTGCACCGAGACGATGGGACAGTTGACATTCGCCACACCGGTTGCCAGGATGTTCGCTGATGTTGCCGACGAAAGATCCATGACCATGGAGAAATCGTTGTTGTCGTACACGTTCACGAACCACAGCGGTGAGTATGAGGCATCCGAAGGTATGGTTGCGGTGACGTTATGCGTCTGCATGCTGCCCATTTCCGTCATGAAACCGGAAGGGGGACCACCGCCCATCATATCGGGATTGATGTTGAATGCAACATAGATCGGGGAAATGGGGACCATCGAGAATCCCGTCGCCGGTGGTGTGGCGTGCAGTTCCTTCTCCAGGAAATTGAAGTAGAATACGATCTTCCCCTGGTACCAACCACGGGTCAGCGCGGTCGAGCCACCGTTGAGGCGCATCGTGGCTGTCGAACCTTCCGGGACGATAGGACAGTTCACAATCATGTCGGTTTTCTCAATCGCATACCCGGCGTCCATGATCTCCTGGTACGAGGTAACCGTGTTGGCCACGTAGTCTGCAGGGACCGTGACCTTCTGCACGTTCCAGAAATCGTTGTAGTCGGAATCACCCGGGATGTCGTCGACGATGTTCAGCTGGTCTGCAACGGGACTACTCTCGCCATCGCGGAACAGCACGAAAATGGGGGCGGACTCAAGTGGCTGCACGTCAAAATTGTAATACGAGACCTTCTCGCCGTTCGGTCCGAGTCCGTGCGTGATGAAGGGACCACTGTCAAAGTTGATCGCCTCGTTGGCGGCCGGGAGTCCGTTGGAAGACGTCCTGACAAAAAGATTGCCCGCGGTGGCACTGAAGCGGTCAATGCTGACTTTTTCAGCCATGTTCGGATCCACCGGCGTGGGTCCGACAGGAGACATTTCGTCATCACTGCAGCCAGCGAAAAGCAGCGCCACAACGACAGTTGCGAGAATTGAGCGTATGTGAAGCATGAGTATACCTCGTGTTGATAGAATGTTACGTGAAGTAGTATGCTGAAAACTACCGCTCATCTATCACGAAACTGTCACAAAAGGATAACGTATCGGTGGAATCTGCAGAGAATGAGTGAGGCTGCCGGCATGCTGCGTGACTGCAACGCAGCGCCGCAGAAAGTACTTCCTGTGGACGACTGCAACTGCGGAGATGCGCTTATGGAGTTATGTTGTGACGGGGAGCTGGAAGGAAAAGGCTGTTCCTTCCCTGATGGCGCTTTTGACAGAGATGGTAACGCCGTGCGCCTCGAGGATTTTCTTCACGATGGCAAGTCCGAGTCCGGTGCCCTCCTCCAGTGAGGCGAGGTCCTTTCCCCCCTGCGTATAGCGCTCGAACACGTGCGGGAGGTCCTCCGGCGAGATGCCCTCACCGGAATCGATGATCTCAACGTTCACCCCGACATCGGACTTGCTCAACGCAATCGTGATGGTACCCGATTCCGGTGTGAACTTGAGAGCGTTGTCGACCAGGTTCTGCAGCACGCGTTCGATCAGCGCAATGTCAGCATTGACTGGTGGAAGGTCGTGCGGCAGAACAGTTCGGACCGTGATGTTTTTCTGCCGGGCGAGCACATCGAACTTCTGCGCGACATCCTGCACCAGTTCCGCGATCGAAAACAGTTCCAACTTCGGTTTGGTCTGCTTGGCTTCCAGTTTGGAAAGTTCAAACAGTTCTTCGACCAGCTTGCGCAGACGCTCGGTGCTGGAAAGCACGGTGGAGAGATAGCGCATTTTATCCCCGGGATCGAGGGAGTCATCTTTCATCAGAACAGTCTCAACATATCCCTGGATGATCGCAAGCGGCGTTCGCAGATCATGCGAAACATTTGCCACCAGTTCGCGGCGCAACGTATCGAGGGTTTTTATTTCCTCCATATTCTGCGTGATGGTATCCGCCATGTGATTGAATGACTCCGCCAGGTCTGTCAGTTCCCCCTTTCCCGGCATGTGAATACGTGCGTCAACGTTTCCCGATTTGAATTCCTGCATCGTGTTCCTGATGGTGCGCACATTCTTTGTGATTGAACGGATTGCGAGTAGTCCGATCAGAATCGCCGCGGCAAGGGTGATAAACACGGTACGCGTACCTATCCGAAGGATGTAGCTGCCCAGGAGAAACGATGTCGACGATTCGTATTCCTCCCCTTCCAGAATGACATAAATATAGCCCTGCAGCTTGCCATCTTTCTCAATCGCCGCGGCGGAAAACACCTTTTCCCCTTCTTCCTTTTTCGGATCCATGCCCATCACAAAGCTCTTGCCTTCGGTGCGAATAAACTCTTGAATCGGATCCATGGAAATCCTGTCATGCTGCATCGTCTTGTTCGGCGCATAGTAGGAAAGAATGCGTCCCGTAGTATCGAGCAGATACACCTCGATGCTCGGATTAATGACCATGACGTTGTGAAACACCTGTTCGAGGCTCTCGGTGTTCACTTTCCCGTCGACAAAGGGAGTAATATCACTCGCGATCTGCGCTGCGACAGTGGAATTCAATCGCTGGGAAGCCTCCTGGAAATACATTTCCGCGGTGAAGGCAGCCACATAGATGTAAATTGCTGAGAGCACGAGGAGCAGGACCAGAAAGATCGCGGAAATCCTCCAGTACAGACTCGAAAAAATCGATCGCCGCATGCGTCGTTCCGCTCTTTTCTTCGTCATGACTCCTCCCATTCATCAGGGTCGCAGAAGCGATAGCCGACGCCCCAGGTAGTGCGTATGAATTTTGGCTCCGACATATCAGTTTCGATTTTGGAACGCAGGCGGTTGATGTGGGAGTTGACGTTATGTTCGTAGCCGTCGTACTGATATCCCCACACGGTGTTGAGGAGTTCTTCCCGCGTGTACGTGCGCCCGGGGTGGAAAGCGAAGAGTACCAGGAGATCGAACTCGCGAGGAGTCAGTTCAATCTTGTGCTCATTGAGCATCACGCGCCGCATTTCCCTGTCGATGACCAGTCCATGAAAGGAAAAAACGGATGTGGTCTCCGGCATGCTCTTCTGCAGCAATTCTACGCGACGGAACATGGCTTTCACCCGAGCGATGAATTCCCTGATGCTGAACGGTTTCGTCAGGTAGTCGTCCGCGCCCGTCTCCAACCCGAGCACCTTGTCGATTTCTTCCGACTTGGCGGTAAGCATGAGAATAGGTGTGGTCTTGCGTTCCGCCCGCAAACGACGGCAAATCTCCAACCCGTCCATTCCCGGCAGCATGATGTCGAGCACGATGAGATCGAATTCCTGTCCCATCGCAATGGCCAGTCCTTCACTGCCGTTGCGCACCGTCGTGGTTTTGCAGTCCAGGTCATGCAGATGGATCTCCAGCAGTTCCGTGATGCGTGCGTCGTCCTCTATAATCAGAACAGTATTCATAGTCTCGCTGTCATGTATTCGTGTACAGCATACTATTGAATTATTGTAAAAGTATCACGGATGCGTGGAGAAAAAGATGCTTGCCTTCAGTGATCAGTCGGATCATGGAGGCGACCTGCAAAGAGAATGCTCTTCGTCGTGTTATCACGAATCAGGAAAATAAACGGGTGATCCGCACGAAATACCGGATACCGTCTTGCGGATTTTGTCTGCATCCCGATACCCGTAGCTGCCGCAGCCTCTGTTCCTTCCTCGGTAACATCGACGTATGCTTTATGCCTGATCTGTCCGATCCAGAGATCACCTGCCGCCCAGCCCATCCCACCGAAATCGGCTTTCTCCGGCGTACAGGCTTCGAGCATGCCCAGTTGCCTGCATGCGGAGACAAGATCATAATCCGTCTCCAGTCTGTATCTGGGGAAATACAGGTCGATGGTACGGAGAGGCGAGGCATCCAATTTCTGCAGCACTTGCGACAGCCACTCCGCCGTGAATTCCTTTTCAATCGCATGGAGACCATGACGCTCTTTTGGCAGCAGAACCACCATGGATAATCGATCATTCTGATACGGGAGGGAAATCACCTGGAGAGAGGAGTTTTGCAGAATGCGGAATCGTCCCCTCTGCTGCATCATGGGATGTCGCACCTGTCGTCCCGGTGACACATGGAATACGGCGACCCTGGTGCGCGCAGGATTGAACCGGCATTCCCAGCTCCCTTTGAAGTATATCGCATTGAGCAGCATGCACACGTTGTTGGATGGGAGTGCGTCAACGAGCTTCACGATTTTACCGCCCGTACGCTTTCTGACCCAGTCATTGATGCGTCTGCTCCCTCCATTGAAAAATTGTGCCCGATACACTGACTCCAGCAATGATCGGTACCCCTCGTCAAGGTGACCGCCAGTCATGCAGAGGCCGTTCGCCATTTGAAGCGGCTGTCCGCTTTGCGCGGCAGATGAGAGCACGTTTCGATCAAGCTCCCTGAACGATGTGTGTGGATTGAATTCATTGTCGAAATGCAAAGCGCCTGACATTTCGCGCAACGTGCTTCCGCGCGCTCCGGCAGTTGCCATACCCAGGGCCGCGGAGATGCTGTACGGCGAGTAAAAGAGATTCTCTCCAGGCGTAGACAGCTTGTGATACAGATCCAACGCAAAATGGGTATTCGCCTTGACCAGGGCATCGACTGCGACAGAGTCCGCAGTTGCTTCTGTCAGTGCTCCCCCAGTATTTACAGGCAGCAGTGACAGAAGGGTTAATGTCAGTGCAAGGATAAGATGTACCATGGTCACACCTTTGGATTGGGGGTCAGGAATCATGAGCGTACTATGGGGATGCGTTCACCCCCCTCTCACGATCAAGCCGACACCTTTGTTCCCGGATTGAGGTAAAGCAACTCGGATTTTTTGCCTGAGGTGTCGTGCCCTCGATGTTGCGATGCTTGCCAGCCAGTCCGAAGTCATTCGAAGCACGCATCGCAATCTGAGTTTAATCGCATCGCACTTGCTTTTCGGCTATTTAATACTATCTTTATCTAGTCTATTTACCGATAATACATAGTTCGAGAACGAATCTTAAAAGCCGACGGAGACCACAAGTGGCGCTGTTCCGGTGAGGCGTAATCCCATATCATTTATATAGTGGAGAGTCATTATGACAGTTTCCAGAACACATCCGCGCAACATGGTTGCAGCGCTGACCCTTGCTTTCGTCCTTACAGGCCTGTTCGCGAGCGGATCAGCTTTCGCGCAGCGCACGACCAACCAATCATTCCCGTTTACGATGACGCAGTTCGTCGCCTGTGCGAATGATGGCGAAGGTGAACTCGTAACCTTTGAAGGGACCCTGCACATCATGATGCAGACCTGGGTCGATGACGAGGGCTGTACGCATATCAAATCGGTTGCACATCCGAAAAAGCTGTCAGGAACGGGATCGGTCACAGGTGACAGCTACCAGGCGACCGGCATGACCATGTCGATCGAAGACGAGATCGTGAACTGCGGTGAGGAATGTGTTGTGCAGTTCTCGATTGTGAACAACTTCCGCTTGATCGGACAGGGCCCCGGCAACAACTACACGGTACATCAGCAGATTGAATACACCTACGATTTCTGTAATCAGGAATATCTGAGTATCGAGTTCAAAAACGAAAAGATAGATTGCAAGTAAGAGCAGATCTGCCGCATTGCACGAAAGCCCCCGCACTGCGGGGGCTTTCTCTTTTTCTGGTGATGAACGTCGGGAGGTGGAGATTCCGAGCTGGCGTTACTTCTCCAGCGGCTTATGGCAGAACCACCAGTCATAGCACTCGTACTGCGAGGGACGCTCCGAGGCGTCTTTCACGTTGGTCGCCGGAGGCACGATGATACGGTCGCCGATGAGTTCGTTGTCGGGCCAGCCGGCGGGAACCGCTCCCTGCTTGTCGGAAATCTGCAGGGCGCGAACGGCGCGGACCACCTCATCCATGTTGCGGCCGATTTCCTGCGGATAGTACAGAATGATTCTGATCTTCCCTTCCGGATCGCCAATAAACACGGCACGCACCGTATTCGTCCCCTTGCCCGGATGCAGCATGCCGAGCTTCATCGCAATACTGTCGTTCGCAGCGACGATGGGATAGGTGATCTCGACGTCCAACGTTTCCTTGATCCACTCTACCCATTTGATATGGGAGAAGACCTGGTCGACGGACATACCAACGAGTTTGACACCGAGTTCATCAAATTGATCGACGCGTTTCTGGAATGCCACGAATTCCGTCGTGCATACCGGGGTAAAATCCGCCGGATGACTGAAAAGCACGAACCAGGATCCCTTGAAATCTCCCGGGATGTTCATTGGTCCATGCGTGGTCTGTACCTGCAGTTCGGGAAACTGATCTCCCAGCAGCGGCATGCGTACTTCATTTGTTTCCATTGATGTTCTCCATAGAAAGCATGAAAATTGAGATTGATGTATGTCTATACTTCATCGCCGCTGTTCCTGCGTCGATGTGGATGTACGTAGTCTATGGAGCCCCCCTCGATGTCCAGAGTTTTTCCCTCAATAATCGCCCGAACCAGAGAATAGCGGGCAGACTCGATCAGACGCGAAAACGTTGAGGGCGAAATGTTCATTCGTTCCGCCGCTTCCTTCTGATCCAGTCCTTCATAATCTGCAAGCCGCAACGCTTCAAACTCGTCGACCCGAAGGCAGACCCGGTCCAGCAGGCGCTGCGGAATTCCGGCGGGCTTGAATCGTACGAATTCCGGTGGTTCATGAACACGTCTTCTGCATGGGGGTCTTGGCATCACATCTCCATTATGAATATATATTCATAATGTAATTGTACGCATCAATGCGGAGGAATGCAAATCCTGCATGCAAGCAGAGAGATCCCACCGCGAGGATGGGATCTCTCTAAGTTGAATGCTCTGTGACACGTTCTCAGCGGAGCAGCAGCATTCTTTTTACCTGCGTCCGTTCACCTGCCGTGACACGGGCGAAGTAAATACCGGGCGGGAGATTGTGGGATGCAAACGCCCGAACATGCATGCCTGCAACGAGCGATTCCCCATCAACGATTCTCCGAACCTGCCTGCCGAGCGCATCGGTGATGCTGAGTGTTACCGTCGCGGGACGCCGGAGTGTGAATGCAAGCGTAGTGCTTGCCGTAAATGGATTCGGATAGTTCTGATGCAGTTCCACATCCTGTGGAATCTGCGCAGGACGACCAACGCTGCTCACCTGGCCGAGATCCAGGAGGTAGGAATCCCGCTCCGACATCGGGAGCTGGGGATGAATCCAGAACCTGTCTCCATCCTGAAAGCTTCCTGACTGTGCATTGAGAAGTGGCCAGATCAGATAAAGCATCGGTGTTGCATACGCATTGACATCGAGCGGAGAAGTGTAGGCCGGATTCGGTGACTCGGTATACGCAAGGTCGAGCGGAATCAAATACTCACGGTCTGCCGGAGAAGCTGTCGGGAACCAGCTCATGTCATTTGATGCCGATCCGGATCTTTCAACGAACGCATAGCTGATCTGGCGGGGATTGGAGGAATCGCTCATGTCATAGACGCGGAGCGGACTCTCATAGTATCCGTCATATGCGTAGTTCGGACTTCCTCCCTGGAGATACATGTAGCCCTTGGACTGCGCATTGCGATCAAATACCAGCAGGACAGGGTAGGTATCGAATATGTAGAGTGAAGTACCGAAAAACTGATCGCCATACGCGAGATACCCGGCGTAGGGGCTGAACCAGGTGCGATCAGGATGTTCAAACTCCCAGAGGGGGTCCTTCAGCGCCCTGTTCGTCCATCCCTCCTGGTAGAGGACAACGTCCCCGTACGTACTGCCTATACAGAGATGGATGCCGGCAATCTCCGGAGAGAAATGGCCATAGCGGTCCGGGACGGGAATCCCTGAATGCAGTACGACACCATCTGTGATATCCCGCACTGTCAGCGTTTTGTTCTCCGTATCCCTCCCCTCAACCGTGATACGCAGAAGGTGTCCGTTCAATGCGTCAGGATCCGAGACCACATAACCCAGTGTACCCACTGCGGGACCCTCCTCGTGAAAGAGCTCGCCTGTAAACATGGGCCTGGAGAGTTCATGTATCGGCAGTTCCAGTGTATCGTTCCACTGGCAGTACTGACTGGCAATGATATGTACAGGGACGCGAAATGTCGTATTGGGCAGAGCGTTCTCCGGAACATCCCATCGCAGCGCATGGAGAGTTGAGTCCTGCAGTCCGTTCAACTGCTCTGAATTCCCTGGCTGAATAACTGGTGAGTATCTGGAGATGAGCGTCGCCTCGGGTGCAACGAGCATCGACAGGTTCCACGGACCGAGTGCGAGCGTGGATCGGTTCTCAAGTGACATCTCAACGATGATGTTTTCACCGGGCGATGCCTCGCCATTGAAGTCCATATGATCGGACACCACTCGCAGATCATTGAGGCGAATCTCCCCGACAAGCGGCAGCATCCTCGCAGCGATGGCATCGTTCCGAATCTCTCCGTTCTCCGTCAGCGCAACGATAAGATCGGCACCTGTGGAAAATGCCGCATGTGTGAAAAGTCCGGCATACAATCCGTCCCCCGCTGCACCGTCACCATGCTGCCCGTCATCCCGGAGCGGGAAACGTCCGAGCTCCGTGCTGCCCGGTGCGCGGAGAATGGCTTCCAGATTCTGACCCGCCTCGGCCTGCACGTATGTCGTCAGTTCAAATGCGTCCTCCGCGGGCCAGGACAACTGATACCTGGTGTCGGTGAGTGCCAGCATGGGACGCATGGTCTGATAGCTCCTCCGCAGCCGGTACGCATTGTCAAGGAGCTGCTGCACCGCGAGCAGCGGTGTGACTCCTGTACCGATTGAAGTCGCACACACCACCTGCTGCGTATCGCCCACCGCGACTGTGAACGGACCGCAGGCAGACAGCATACGGCGGTCTCCCGGTTCATGCAGCAGGCCATCGACCCAGCCGAGTCCCGTACCCGGATCACCGGTAAGCGGGAAGCGCGTTGCCTTTGAGGTCGTTGGATCAATATAGGCGCTGCCGTCGTACAGGCGGCCGCTCAAATAATTGTACATCTGCGGTGCACCCAAAGCTGAACCGAGTTCCGGATCCTGGTAATCCGGATCGCCGTTGATATAGAATGCGAATGAACTGAGCGGCACGTTCCGATAGCCTTCCCGCCAGCCGTTTCCGTACCGCGCTCTCGATCCCATTGCGGGTGCGATCGCTGTCTGCAGCCAGATCACACCCACAGCAGGTGGCTGCATGTCATAAATGTCATCCAGCGGCTCCCCGTTGTATGCATACATCGCGACGAGGGACGTGTCAATTCCGACCAGATCATTAAAGGCATCCCCAACGTCAGGGTCGGCCCAGCGTCCGATATAACAATCCGTCAGGTCTGCTGTCCCCTTATTGATCATCGTGAAACTGACATAGATTGTGTTTTCCGAGACGGGATCACCCGTGCCTGTCCATGCGAGCACCTGCACTTCGATGCCCATCGGCATCGTTCCATACAGACTGGCCGCGCGGGCACCGTCAAGATCGTTCGAAACATACCAGCACATCTCCTTCCCCCGGAAGTCTGGCTTATCTGTTCCCGGGGTCCCTGCCATCCATGCATCGAAATCCGGCTCATACCTGCCATTGCTGTCTCCGTCAATCCACGGGGCACCGAGATCGACAGGCCATTCCAGGAAATCAATCCTGAAGGCCGATTGCTGGGCGGAGCTGAGGTGCGCAAATTCCTGCGAGGTGTAATCGCCCACGTGGTAGACACGATGTATCGGACTCCCCGGATTCGAGGCCTGTCCTGATGCGAGTATGTTTCCGGCCTGCAGCGCATTGACATAGGTGGATCCCCCGATATGCAGGGTTCCGGACTGGCGCGCACCGATTACAAAACCATCCTCGTACATGACATGTCGACCTGAAGCCGCAGGCCATTCCAGACCCGACGCATCGGACAACGGACTGTGCGAAATCGACCCGTTATTCGACAGCCACATGGTCATGTTGTTTCCGCCAAGCTGGACGTAGGAATCGTTTGTCAGAACGGCTGGCGTTTTCCCGAGCGGCTTGCCCTGTTTCTGCGCAAGCATGGGATGAGACACAAACAATGTGAGTAGAAGCAGCAAAATGATGCGCATGACGATCCTCCTCGCTTTGGCAATGATTCTGGACTCTTCAATGCACGTACTTCCTGCGCATGAGAAACAGAGACATTCTTGATTTTGGGCAAACTCGCTATCTGCGACAGATCGGTTGTCACGAGAATGTCATTTCGTTCCGTGTTTGCAAATGGACGTGAATCCCCTGCGGCTGCAATCGCCACAGGGGATTCCGTCTCAGAAGGTGCCCATACCATCTGCGAATTGGTACGGTGGCACGCTCATTACTTGATCAGCAACATGCTCCGCTGCAGAATCTGACCGCCGCCCTCGAGACGGTAGACATATCGTCCGGCTGCAAGCCATGAAGCATCGAACTGCACGGTATACGCACCGGCCGCATACCGTCCTTCAGCCAGTGTTTCGACCGTGCGTCCGAGCATATCGTACACACGCAGACTGATAATGTTGTCGTCGGGAATGGAGAATAGAATCGTCGTCGACGGGTTGAAGGGATTCGGGTAGTTCTGCTGCAGCGTCATGCTTCCCGGCAATGGAGCAGAGATGCGCTGTTTTGGAGCGCCGCAGGGTCCCGCGACAGTGTACAGAGCCGGACCTTCAACTGCGGCGGAATTGCTGTTGTGCGACACATGCACCTTGCTGACAGCAACACCCGTATTGCCTGCAGCATCGGTGACAGCGAGCTGAATGGAGTACACGCGTCCGTCGCCCGTACCATCCCGCTCCCTCCGCAGTTCTACCGACTGGCAATCCTGTGCGATCACGATGTCATCGAGCGTATTGCCCGAGCCCTGTCCGATTTCATCTTCATCACTGTACGCACCGACAATTCGGATATCACCGGCTGAGAGCATGTCGCAATTATCCGCGACGCTCGCGACAAGCTGCTGCACACCCACTGTTTCGTAACCATGATCCACAGGCCACAGTACCATAGGAGATGCAGAACTGATGATCGGTGCCTCGGCATCGTGCACGGTAACGGTGAAACTGCACTGGGGACCCGCATCGGTGTAGCAATCCACCGTTGTCGTGCCAACCGGGAAAATGCTTCCGGAAGGAGGGTTGCAGGTAACCGTGCCGCAGCCGATCGTTGCTGTCGGCATGAAGGTTGCGACAGCTGAGCAGAGTCCGGCATCATTGTCGAGAACGATGTTGTCGGGACAGGTCAGGTCACACAGCACGTATTCGTCAGCACCGATGCAGGGACTGCTGTATCGGGTCTCGCCATCGTAATCGAGAGGCAGATCAAGTCCCCCCAGTCCAGTGCGATATGCTGCCAAGGCCATTGTATGTAAATCTGTGGGAGAGAGCCACTCCGGATCAGCATCCAGGCTATGCTGATGGAATCCAGTAACCGACGACTTAAGAGCATCGAGAGAAATGTAGTTGACGCCACCCCATCTCCATACTGTCGAATATACATTCTGTCCAAACACATGTGCGATATTATAGTCGAAAACAGCAAACGGATTTGCACTGAGTACGTATATAGGACGCACGGCACCGCTCGACTCAACGGAGATCATATTGTTCGCACAAATGTTGTCGGAGGTGCTTGAACCAGAGGAATAGATTCCGTACGCCGTCGATATCAATGTTGTCACACGCAGTGAGTTGTGGATGACATCGGTTTTTTTACAGTTGAACATGTACAGCCCGCGTACATTTCCCGTACCATCAACAACTATCATGTTGTTGTACACCCGTATTGGCGTCGCATATTCAGCTGCATAGTAGTTGAGGTAGTTTAATCGCATACCGTACACCCGGCTGCTAACATAGTTCCGTGCAATCGTCGCACCATCAATAATACCTGAAACGTACAGTGCGCAGGCATTTCCGCCGCTTGTCGCGACATCCCTCTGATGTATCGTGTTCCCAACTATGGTATACTCTGCACCGTAGTAAATATAAATCCCATAGTCGTGGAAATTGAGAATGGTGTTTCCAATAAAGTGGTTGCTGCGGCAGTCATCTACATTGCCCTGAGAGGGGCCATGCCATTCGATACCTGTAAGTCCGTTGCGAATAGTATTTCCGGAGATGAGATTATAACTCCCATAATCTTCGTATCCCGGACGACCAGACAATGGCGCTGTTACGATGCAGCGATGGTAATATGATGCCGAATTCTCCGGCAGCGTGATATTGCAACCCGTGATCTCGTTGTAATCAGCGCTGTTACTGAATTTGATACCGTATCCGTATAACGCATCCGTGGAAACGATGCTGATATTCCGGATACGGACATAATCCGCACCGTTGAGTGTCACGACAGATCCATCAGCTGAAGGGACAGCATACGTCAGGATGCGGGTGGCGGCGTTTCCACTGCCTCCGTCGAATGTGACTGTGTTCACCGCGCTTGCACCGGTAATCTCCCCGATCACGATGCTTTCATTGTAGCTTCCCGCCAGCACATTGAACGTCACTGCGCCCGATATCCCTGAGCTGTTCAAAGCAGTGATGGCGTCGTTGAAGGTTGTGTAGTCTCCTCCGCTCCCGATCGTGTACGTACCACTGAGCTGCGCGCTCAATGAGCAAGGCAACAGAATCATCAGCAACAGTGGAACGGTGAGGAAGGAAAATGTTTTCAGGGATGATACGAAGTGGTTTCGCCATGAACTCATGTGGACCTCCGCCGGAATAATTGAGATGCAGGTGCGTATCGGCAGCGCGCAACCCAGTGCTGCCATTGAATACTATATTTAGGAGTAGTTGACCTTATCCCCATAATACCGCCTGCAGCGGAGCCACGCATCGGTACTACCACCTATTCTGCATCTCTCCCCCTGATTTTCTGAAATTCGCTCCCATCGGCATTCTGGAGATGCCGCCGTCTACTCCGCCTTCCCGGTCGTGATGAAACCGCGGACGCGGAAGAGAAGCGGGATGGCGCCGGCGAGCGCCGTCAGGATGGCTACGGTCGAATCGAAGTAATTGGGGTTCACGTAGAACAGCGCAGCCGCGATCACCACGAATCCGACGAGTATCGGGTGCTTGATGCTGCCCCAGATTCCGGGTGGCTCTTCAGCTTCCCATTCCCTGATCTGTTCGGGTGTCTTGACTTCGAGAATGAAACGCTCGAAGGTTTCATTGAATACGCAGAGACTCGGGTCACGTATCAGAAGGCCACGCGTGACGAGCTGACGAATAATGTTCAACGCCCGGTGCGGGACAAAGCCGTCCTGCGCTATACGATAGAGAACAAAGCGCTCTCGCTTGCGACAGGTCATCCAGATACTTTGATACAACGGTTTGCTCTGTTTACTGATCCACAGCAGCACATCATCCCTCTCCTTCAACAATCCGTCGCGCACCAACCGGTGTGCGTGCTCGGCAATGTCCTCCATTCCTGCAAGCGTACAATCCATATCGACGATTTCGGCCAGCGAGGGATGCGTCCCCAGTGGCTGTCTGTGCGGCGTACGTACATGCTCTTCCGTACTGTTGCCGTACTCGAGAGTGACCAGCATGTTCAGCACACGTTTCCAGCGCTCACGCAGATCCGGACTTTGCGGCGAATCGTCGCTTTGGAAGAAATAGTATTCCGGATCGACTGAGCACACAACACAGACACGGGCAGACTGGGTGAAAAGCAGGTGTTCAAGAAGTTCCAGCTTGCGCAGATTGGCGATGGCGTTGTTGGCATCATATTCGAAACAGTCGAGCACGACACGCCGGTCGTCTCCTGGACGATGTTCGTTGTCCTCGAGCAATGCCTTCATACTGTGTTCATTCAGGCAGTGTATTTCCGGCTCGGGCGACATGCTCCGGCAACGATCAAGAAAACGCCGGTGGTCCTCTTCCGACGTCCAGATGAAGAGGCAGCTGCCGTCTTCCCATCGTCCGGGAAGTCTGTCCGGCACACGCATCTCCGTCATGAACAGTCTGCGCGTGCCATACCTGATAAGCGTGTACAGTATCAAGAGAAATATTCCGAAGGCGAGAATCACGGGAAGCACACCGCCGAACCGTGGCGTCACGCGAAACGAACGTGGGTATACCAACGGTGGAAGGTTGTCAGCGCGAAATCCTGCATCCACCACAGCGGTGGTGTCGATCGACCCGGCGCCACCGGAGGCGAGCTGCCGGCGAAACAGCCGCGCACTGCTGTTGACAGGAAGCAGGAAGGCCCGCAGCAGTGTGTCATTCACGACTACAGGGACACTGCTGGACGCTTGCAGCCCCTCCTTCTTCCCAATGATATACACATCGCGCGTATCCCGCTTTGCGGTCATGGCAAGCGTGTCGTACAGCGCAGGGCCTTCCTCCTGCTTTACGCTTGCATTGGAAAGTCGCGACGCGTCTTCATGCAGGATACGTTCACTCTCATACTCCGCTTCAAGGCGGGCATTGCGCACAGTGAGTGAGCGAAAAAACGAATCCTTCTGCACTCTTTCGTACGCCATGCTGTGCAGGTCAGTCGCCCCACGGAAGAAAATCGCCATGGGGACGAAACTCACCAGCAACACGGTCGCCGTGAGAGACCGCACATACCATTTCAGACTTTCGTCGTTTTTCCCACGACTTCCGCGACGCTGCACGAAAAGATGTACCCCCCGGTCGATAAGAATCAGCAGGAGTACCAGTGCCGCCAGTACCAGCAAGCGTCCCCAGGCCGTCCATCCGACAGCAGCATCCGCATCGGCATCCATGTTCACGAAGAGAATGTAGAGGTACAGCAATACCATGATTGCATGGACAATGAACGCAGCTCCGCGCCGTGAACGCATCGCATGCAGCCAGCGTCTCCGATGATGCGTGGGATAGGGTATGGCATTTGCATCCATGTTCCAGAGCGTGAGCTGGTAGTGCGCATGCGGAAGCACGAGGCCCGTCAGCAATACCAGGTATACATCGTCGAAAAGGAACATCGCCGCAAACATGGTCACTGCTGCCGCGATCAGGCTGCTGAGCGTGCGCTCCTTGTACTGTTTTTCAAAGCCCGGTTTGTGCCAGAGCAGACGCAGCCGGGGATCCCACATATAGGCAAAAAATATGAAGCCAAGCATGATGGGGATGAAAAAATACAGGTACATCATGCCACTCATCATCAGGTTTCCCGCTTTCATATCCGTGATCATATCCTGCTCGGAGTAGACGACCAGATACCACGAATCCTTCACATGCGGGAGGGAAAACGGGGACGCAAGCATACGGACCTGGTCTTCCCAGTACCGTGTACTCACAAGGCCATCTGCCCCCGCTTCGACGATATCGCGAAGCGCATTGTCTCCGCACTCGTCAAACAGATTCTCATGCAGGCTGCGGCGCGTAATTGAATGGAAAAGGACAAATCCCGCGCGGTCGATGAACATGAAACCGTACCCTTCCGGAAACCAGGTGTTTACAAGCGAGCGCGGCAGGAGGTCCACGGCTCCCACTGCGGTATGGAGGGTGTCCCAGCATGCACCGGAATCGTCATCGGACGCTGCTGCTTTCACCCGCATCGCGCCTTCCCGAAAGAACAGGGGCGATGGACGGCTGTAGGCAACCATGAAATCCCCGCTCGAGCGGGTGTAATGAGGCTGTATATAACGCTGTGCGCCGTTCATGACAGCCTGGAAGTATTCCCGGTCCTTCACCGGTACATCGTAATAGAGATAGGGATTCTTCGTCCACAGCGCTTTCATGAGTCCTTCCTCGTCCATCCAGTACAGCTGATGGAAATACGGGTATCGTGACAGGATGCGATCGAACGCTCGCTGAGAGGGTTGATGAAAGATCGCTGGACGCAGATGGAAAGGCAGGGAATCGAGATGCCCCATCAGCCGAGATCCGATTGCGGAATCCGTCAGCGCGTGGACGGAATCGAATGGGACGCCCGAACGCGCAGCAATGTCTCTGTCCAGCATTGTGGTCATGCTGTCGAGCTGCGCGAACTCGCGGGTCACACGTTGCTTGATTTCACGGGAAAAATGTTCAAGGGTGCGATTGTCGACCTCGTCGACTGTTTGCTTGTTGTACAGGAAATCCGCCAGCAACAGGACGACCAGGGTCGACCCGAGGATGATGCATGCAATAGTGATGAGAACATTTAACGGCTGAATGCGTTCGTTGATGCGTGCGTAATGCAGCGTGATCAGAGGAATTGCAAGAAGCAGCAGGGCGAGGACAATCATACCGTCGAGCAGGGAAACGCCATGAATGGACTGCACCTGCTTTTCAAATCGATCCCGCTCCAGCATTCCGCAAACGCGCAGATCCTTCATCACCTGTATGTAGATGAGGAATTCCTTGTTGGCGACAGTGAGAAGGCCGACATTCGTGTTCATGGCAACCTCGAGGAAAGACCGATTCTGCTCGTCAATCAGCACGCTGTCGATGCGCGTGATGCGCATGGTCTGTGGCGCACTGTTGAACAGCACACTGTCTCCAGCCGCACTGACAAGCAGGATGGCATCGAAAGATCCTTCCGTGATTTGTGCCACGTCGAGAAGCTGATCGTAGCTGGGCGTTGCTTCAATGACGCTTGCGCTGTCACTGAACATGAGTTTGCGCTTCTGTTGCGCGACGCGCTGCACCTCCTCAGCATTGTCAGGCTTCTCCTCCTTTACCTCCCGGTTGCTTTGCGCAACGACATCTGCCTGTGGAGACTTCATTTTCTGTTCCGTGATCATTCTGCCTCGCAGATGGGCAGGCAGTTTCTCGTATTCCTGCCGTACCGAGACCCCCTGTGGCCGCGGAGGATTTGCCTCTGCGTTCCTCGTATACCGGCGATCAGGCTCACATGGCTGCTGTGCGGCCTTCCAGCGGTCATCAGCGGAATAATCCAGCGCATTGCCGACAGCATCGGCAAACGCATCGAGCCGTTCCTGGATAACGGTCGCGATGGTGCCGAGGTGACGGATGTTGTGTTGCGTCAGATGTTCCCTGTTCCGCTCAAGACTGCGAAAATACAGCAGTACACACACCGCGAGGAAAAGTAATACCGCTCCCACGGCAAAGTACTTACGCCGTGGAAAACCGCTGCGCCGCGTTTTCACCTGTCCGGAACTGTCCTTGCTCATATCCTGCTACCTTTCGCATCTATGCATTTTCAACCTGGCGCATACCATACCACCATCCGGCATTGTGATCGCTGAACTTGAAATCCCTGTTCCCGATGTCACCAAAGGCGGTAGAATGACTGGCCTGCAGATGAGAGATGACATCGTCCTGATTTAATACGAGGTACTTCCCGATAAGACCGACCACCTGCAACGCCATATTCGATGCAAACCCAGCCCACGTCGCCGTCGATGCAGATTTGAGCATTGCAATCGCAGAATTCTTCATCCCTTTCAGTTCTTCGTTTGTCGCCAGATCTTTCATGATCTGCCCGGTTTCCCGCAGATCCTCATCCGATTCGAACAACACCATATTCAGATCCAGGTACGTCGGCAACTTCCCATTCGGCGATCGATAGAACGACCATCCCGTGCTCCCGAATTGCAGCAACCGGTCAGGTCTGCTCTCAGGGGTATCGTCATCAGATGGATCGGAAGAAGAAATACGAAACGTGTCTACTTTGAAAGACAGTGGATCGGATGAAATATTGTCGAGCGCAACACCAATCAGATATAGCTCGGCTTCAGCATTAAGCCCCAGTAATGAGTCCTCCATATCCTCTTTTACGAAGACCTTGTAAATCCGGGCTTCGAGATATTGCTGGGGATCGATTTCAGGGGCTTCACTCGCGCGCGTAAGCGAATCAGCGGCGTGTGGATTTCTTGATTGCTGCAGGCCCTCGAACAACTCCCTGCTCCGGTCGAACGACAGCGTCGGTTTCATCATCATGGTGAACCTCCTTGTTCAGAATGATTGGATTGCCGTACGCCTCGTTTCCGGCAGTTCGCCAGTTGGTCAGACATCGATATCCCTCACAACATCATACGGGTATGACCTCCGCAGATGCACCCTGAATGGGAATCTGCTTTCGACGCTTCTGCACTGGCTTATGGTTAGACTCTGCCACACTATCCAATTTCCAACACAGATGCAAGTGCGGTGCTTCGGAAGCAGAAAAAAAATCCCGCCAGTGCCGCAAGGCGGCAGGCGGGATGCCGGGTTCGGTGTGGCCCGACGGACCTGTACCGTGAGTTTGAAAAACGGATCGATCCGGGATTACTCCGAATTCTGTATGGCAAAATCCAGCTGGCCGATCATTTCCTGAAAACGGGTCTCGACATCTTCATGAAACTTCTCGGAATTTGAATAGAACGTCATCTCTTCGTGCTTCTCGTCGGCTGACATCGCCGCGAGTCTTGACAGCTGAAAGAAGGCCTCCCCCTTGTCTATTTCGACACTGAGGGTGTACTCGATATCCACTTCAAGCATGGGCGCATACTCACTCGCACGCTTCCATACGCCACGCGCCATCAACGCATGCTGTGCGGTGTCTTCAAACTGCAGGATATCGCCATCCCACTCGCAATGCGCCAGCACCCAGCTTTTCACGGCATTGTAGATCTGTGCATCACTCCGGTCCGGGTAATGCATGCGCGCCTCATGACGCATGGCCTCAGGCGATGCGGTGCGCTGCGCAGCGCATCCGAACAACAGCAGCGCGACCAGCACTGGCATCCCCCCTTGCAATAGTTTTCTCATGACTTCCTCCATCGTGCTGATACGGCGGCACGCTGCCCCCGAAAGCAATAAAATGCGACCAAAATTTTTTTGTGTCAAATTTCAGTAAGCATTGCGCGGCATAAACCATGACCGTACACCGCCAGGGACCCAGGCTATCAACGCGTGAGCATCACCCGGCACTGGGCAGACTGGTTTCGCGCGTGCAGCACGACAATATACATCCCGGAGGGCAGACGACCGGGTGACCACCTGAGGTGATGCGTTCCTGCCTGCATGCGTCCCTCACTCAACCGGCCCACACGCTGGCCGAGTTGATTGTATACGTCGACGCGCACAGCCGTCTCGCGCGGCAGCGACAGCTGGAAGCTGGCCGACGTGCGGACGGGATTGGTCAGCGCCATGAGAGAAGCCTGTTCCGGCAGTGACGCTGCGGAAGCAGCACCGACCGTGGAGTAATCGAACGGCTCATCCACGAGATGGTAATGCTCTTCCGTCCCACCATCATAATCCCTGGTCAGATATGGACAGCGCAACGGCGTTCTTTCGTACTCGTTGAGGCTGGCCTGAATGGGTTCTCCACCATTCCAGTCGTAGAGAGGAATACTGGCCGGATTGAAAAGCGGACTCAGTCCCCGCTCATGCGCGATGTGATACAGTCCAAAGTTGCCGGGTTCGTGACCGGCCAGCCAGATGCCGACGATATCGACGTGGAAAGGGTTTTTCCCGAAGACGAGAATGTTGGACATGAAGTCCTGCGGCGTGTCACCCGGACCCGGTCCTGCGTTGAATCCATCGCCATTCCTTCCGTAAATACCCTCGATGATGTTGAGTCCGGGATGAATCACACTTTGCGAATCGCAGGTTCGCTGTGCCCAGGTTTCCATACCGTAGCCGCCGGATGCGGTGCGGCCGGGACGATCCCACCGTGGGATACCCGCAGCGAGATGCTGACTGTAGAGCGCATCGATATGCTGCTCGAAATCAGGGTGGAAGTCACTGAGTACAGATGATGGATGCTGCTTGGTGGCATCGACACCTTCGCAGAAGCGCACGTAGGGACTGACAACCATCCCCTGCAGATTCTTGGCGCAGAGCGTCATTCCCATCCCGTGCGTCTTGAACTTCGCGATGTTCAGCAGCCAGCTGTCTTCGTCATTGTACGGGGCAACGTACCCCAGGCGCTGAAACACCTGTCCGTCAGGGACGTTCTTCCAGATCACTTCCGTCCCCTCCTGCAGGGTCTCGAGTGTCATGTCGCGCAGATTGCGTCCGGTCGGGAAATCATGCACGTGCATTCCATACCGCTGCGACAGCTGTTCGACGAGCACACCCGTCACGTTGTACTCCCCTGCGCAGTAACCGTCTCCCAGCCAGTTCCCTTCTCGCGCAAACATATTGCCGCCCGGGAAACCGAGCGTGGTCACGCCGTCGACGACGCCGTCAAGAAAATCGAGATCGGTAATGATCCCCATACCTGCAGCGGTATTCCCCGTGCCGTTGGTGCAGGTCAGGTTGGGTTTGATGGCAAAGGCGGAACTGAATGGGATGTCCCCACCTTCGGCAGCGCTGAAAATCTCGGAAGCAAGTTCTCGGCCAGCCGCCCGCTTGGCATCTGTGGCGAGCTTGTCGGGCACGGACGTACGCTTGATGAATACTGCCTGAGGGTTGGCCTCAATGAAGGGATGCAAATCAAGGGCGTCGGCCGCTAATCTGGGCGCACGCGCGTAAGTGTGTCGCGGAATCGCAAGCGCCGCTGCAGTTGCCGCAGTTGTGGTGATGAACTCGCGTCGTTTCATGGGCAGTTCCTCCGAAGGGTGCAGATTGCTCCCGTAATATCACATATCAGCCACCCTGTATCAAGAACTCTGGACCGGGAAATCGGATGTGTGGCTGTTTCCTGCAATCATGACACGTGACACGAAGAATCATTCCCCCCGGACTCATGGGACGTCAGCGAGCTGGCGTGCATGCCTGGAGCTGCGAGTGCAGGATGCATCAGAAACTGAAACATCCACCAGTGACCGTGCCGAACGGACACCTGGTGGATGCTTGCAGATCTAAAGAATATGGCAGGATATCAGCGCACGCGCATGACGAAACCAATCGTCGCCTGCAACCCGGTCAGATCCGTCTGTCCGGTAAACAGCGGGTCGTCGAACTTGATGAACTGATACTTCGCACCGGCACTGATACCGAAATCCTCCGCGAAGAGGAAATCGAGTCCTGCACCGAGATAGAATCCGAAACGAATGTACGTCTCGGTGTCATCCGGTTCATTCTGATTCGAAACTCTTGTGATATCGCGACCCGTGAAACCGAAGTATGCGCCGACGCCCGCCATCGCGTAAGGCTGAATCGGATTGTCCGGCAGCGGCGCGACAGAAAGTCCGACGGTGATGGGCAGGATGATGGACCATGTCGAGGCATCCTGGATCTCATCGGGATTGGAAGTCACATTACTGAAATTGAAATCCGTCGTCGTGTACCACACCGAGGCGGAAGCGTCGAAAAACAACGGGCGTCCCACATTGCGACGGAAGTGGAAGTCCAGCCCAAGCGCCTGCGACTGATCTGCAAAATCGCCTGTTTCCTCAATGAGGTTGTTGTTGTAGTTGAACGCCTTCTCTTCGTCTTTGGGGAACCAGGCGCCGAAACGGACGGTGTAGTAGTTACTCTTTTCCTCTTTCGTCTGCTCGATACGGATGTTCGTCTCCTGCTTTTCTGTTTTCTTTTCCTGAGCAAGGACGCTTCCCGTAACAAGAAGCAGCAAAAGTATGACAGCCAGACTGCGTTTCATGTCTCCTCCTGAAAGAATGCGTTGCATTTCGCAAGTCATGAGCACACCATCCGCGCGAGACGGATAACCCAATGAACTTGTGCGTGTTTGAATGCGACAAAGTACGCATTTCAGTGTTTATTTCCCATACAGACGCGGATCGCACACTCGAATGGCTGCGAGGCTTGCGGCCTGTGCATGAAAATTGCTACTCTGCATGTATCGTCACCAATCGGAAGAGCATATGGCAGTTCTGCGCATCGGCACATGCAGCTGGAAATACGGGTCATGGAAGGGACTGGTGTATTCCGCGGAGAAAGGGATCAATTTCCTAGAGGAATATGCTGCGAAGTTCGATACGGTCGAAGTGGATCAGTGGTTCTGGTCGCTGCATGGACCAGGGAAAATCACCCTTCCGCGAAATGATACCGTGAACGAATATGCAGCAAGCGTACCGAAGGATTTTCGCTTCACGGTCAAGGCGCCCAACTCCGTGACGCTGTCCCATTTCCGCAATCGATCCCGGTCCGCAGCGCTGGAGGAAAATCCGGATTTCCTCTCCGTCGAGCTTTTCTCGCGCTTCCTCGACACTCTTGCGCCGCTGCATGGTCAGCTGGGACCGGTGATGCTGCAGTTCGAGTACCTGAACCGGCAGAAAATGCCCGCGCAGGATCTTTTCCTCGACCGGCTGGCAGATTTCCTTTCCGGCATCCCCCGGGATTTCCCCATCGGTATCGAATCCCGAAATCCGAACTACCTCAACAAAAAGTATTTCAACCTTCTTGCAGAACACAGGGCGCATCACGTGTTTCTGCAGGGGTACTACATGCCACCGATTACCGAGGTCTTCAAGGAGCATGGAGCGCCCGTCAGTGGAAGCTGCGTCCTGCGACTGCACGGACCCGACAGAAAAGGGATAGAGGAAAAGACAGGTGGGAACTGGAGCAGCCGCATCGAACCCCGCGACGATGAACTCCGCGAAATCGTGGATATGACACATACCCTGCTCGCACAGGACGTGGATGTGTACCTGAATGTCAACAATCATTACGAAGGATCCGCGCCGATGACCATCGAACGTGTGCGCGAAATGCTTCAGCTGTAATCTTCAGTACTCGGCAAACATGCATCCGTCGATCAGGCGGGTGTTTCCTGCTTGACACGCGGATCCATGATGCGCCGCACAAGATCATCCGCCTGTCTCGAAGCACGGCAGATTCCAAGGGTAAATATGATTGCTGCCAGTGAAAACAGCAGGAACAGCAGGGATATCAGCGTTGCCATGACAACCTCCATTTCTGGCATCTTTCATGCATAATGCGAATGGAAGCCTCCCTCTGCCAGTCAATCCGGCGTCATGGATGAATAATTCCTCTCCCTTCCGATATAACATGCGCGCAGGCGCCTGAGCACCTGCGCGCGAGGATGCGAAAAGATTATTCCACCGGCGTTTCGACCAGGATCGTCACGGTGCGGCAGTAGAACCTGCCCTCAGGCAAGTCGTTCGTGTACATGTTCGTTTCACCTTGTCCCGTCGCACGCTCAGGCGGGACACCGAGTGCGCGTGCGGCGCTGCGTGCACGTCCCTGCGAAAGCGGCTCGTTGACTGAAGTCTCGCCGATACGATCCGTGAAGCCCGTGATAGTCACCGTGGCGTTCTCGGCGATGCGGGGACGAATCATATCGATGATGCGTTCGTTGCGCGGACCAAGTTTCTCCGAATTGAAATCGAAGAGAATGAGATTGTAGCGGTCAATGATGCGATCACCCATCTGCTCGCGGCGCTTTTTCTGCACCGTAATCTGTTCGACGGGCAGACGTCCCGCTTCGGATGATGCCACCTGCTGCGCTGCATCAGTCACAGTGAGAATGTAAGTAAGGTCCTCATCCGAACGCGGAATGCTCTCGCGCTCGTTCTGCACTTCCCAGTCGATGGTCTCGGGGGGATTGAGTTTGCCGCGGAATCCCTTCAAATCCTTCTCGCCCTGCCGTACACGCAGCGCCCAGTCGATGACGCCTGCATCGCTCTGCACATCGGGACGGAAACGAATAAGCGGCGGATTGACCGAGCGCAGCGTATCGTCAATGATAACGGGATCGAGAATCTCCGGAACATTGCTGTAGATCTCTACCCGACGGTTTTCCTGAATGCCGTCGACTTCCTCGATGTTCGAAGGCTTTGCCGGAAGATCGCGGGCTTCGATACGAAGGCGATTCGGCGCAATGCCCCACACGGACGCAAAGTAGTCACGTACCGTTTCCGCGCGCTGCTTCGACAGCTGCGTATTCCCGGCTTCCACGCCTTCATCACTGTTATTTCCAACCAGCTGCAGCGTTGCCTCCGGATGCTCGAGCATGCGACTGCCGATGATGTTCAGAACATGATGGTAGGTCTCGAGATTGTCGAGCTGCTTGAGCTGCAGCATGGTAAAGGACGCGGTCTCCGGCTTCGAAAGCTTGTCATACCGATCCGGGAGCGTGGAGGAATTCTCATCAAAGAACACATAGTTGAGCAGGGGACGCATTTCGGAGGAAATGAACTCTTCCACTCGAATCGTCGCGATCGGCAGTTCCCTGCCTGCATCCGTCACCCCGGATGCCGTGACCGCAGCCATGAGCTCAGGTGGTGGCGGGGGTGGCGGGGGCGGCGGAGGTGGAGGCGGTGGAGCAACGATGCGAACCCTTTCCGCTCTGGGACGATACATCAGGGCAACACCGATGCGAAAGGTATTGACGGACCATGTGAGATCAGACACTACCTGTGTCAGTCCGAGTGAGTACAGCGCTTCCGGTGCAGCGAACAGCGTGCCCCGATCATTCAGCGGCACCTCGTAGCGCAATCCGCCCACGAGGAAAGCGACGAAGGAGGAAGCATCAGGAATGTCCCCCGCGGAAAAATTCCTCGTACGCTGCTGCGTATCGACGAACACACCACGGTCAGGTGGATCGATAATGGTCTCGACCTGTTCGTACTGTGCCGTCGTGACCAGACCCGCCTGCAATCCGCCAAGCAGCGAAAGTCCGCCTGCAATATTGTATGCGATCATCGGTTCAAGAGCAATGGCGGCAAGCGAGGCATCTACCGTATGCTCGAAGGTGCCTTCGTAAAAGGTGGGAGAAACAAACAGCATTTCCTTCTCCTCGGCTGAAAGCAGTCCGCTGTAATCCACGTAACCCAGCCGCACCAGCAGCGAAAGCTTCTGCATGAGCGGCAGCTCATAGAGCAGGCCGAGCATGAAGCCGCTGCCGTCACCTTCCTCGAATCGGGGACAGCAGTTGGGCACACCCGGCAGGCGCTGGAAATCCGCGCTGTGGTAGTTCAGCGCGTAATCACCGAATACGCCATAGCGGGGCCGTTGCGTATCATCCTCCTCGTTTTGCTGGGCGATGACGGCCGTCGAAAGCAACATGAAAAGCAGCGGAACAAGCAGGCGTGACTTCACGAATGCACCTCAACCGATGTGATAATCGTATGGAAAAGTCTACGGAAGGAGGGGGTCTATTGCAAGCGGATTTTTCCATCCCTGCGAATAGTGCGAACGAGGCCGTTCAGCCATCGCACGGAAACAAGCTCAAGAGGGATCACGCCCCTCTCCTCCTCTACGACCATGCGCACAACGGCCAGGGTCTTCTTTCCCCTGTGGTAACTGCCGTGAAAGCGCACATATTCTTCACCGTCGTCATCCGTCCAGAGATCACCCCCGGAGAGGATGCGAACACTTTTTTTTTTCAGCGGCATGAGGGCCAGCAATGTATCGGCGCCTGAGCGGTCGAGTCCTTTCGACGTAATGAGCCGCAGGCTGATATCCACGGTATCACCTGCATGCACACGGAGATCCGGGAGATCCACCGTCGCGGAAGCGAATTCCAGCTTCATCGGCGAACTCTCAGCCGAGCACCCCTGCGCATTCGACGTGCGCAGCACATAGGTTCCACTCGCATCGGCAACATGCATGCGTCCCCGCGCATCGGGAAGGACTCTGCCGTCGCGCAGCCACTGATATTTCTCTGCAGGAGCGGCGATCAGCGTATCGAGGCGGCGGAGCATGGATGCGACAGGCAAAGGGTGGACTGTCACCGTTACAGGCTCTGCCTGCGCTTCGCAGTCACCGTCTCCGACGACACTGACACTGTAGGTGCCGGACGCATGCGCCGCAATGCGCCGCGTCGTCGCACCGGTGGACCAGCTGTAGGCGATATAGCCTTTACCGGCGTCCAGCAGCACGCTGTCGCCTTCACAGAATGTCAGTGGTCCACGCGCCGCAATGGCGGGCGTGGGACGCGAATGGCGGGTGACGCTGAGAGATTGCGAGGTGCTGTTGCAACCATGCGCATCGGTCACGGTGACAGCATAGCTCCCGCCTTCCTTCACAGTAATGGATGACGATTTCGCACCGTTGCTCCAGGCATAGCCTGCGTACCCCGCAGGAGCGGCAAGCGTCAGGCTCTCACCTTCGCAGAATTCCGGGGGACCTTCGGTACGGATTTCCGCGACAGGTGCGGGAAAAACAGTAACGGCGACGGTATCGATGAACTCACAGCCCACGGCATCGGTGACGGTCATGAAATATATGCCGGAGGCACTGCCCGAAAATGCGGGAGTCGGGGACTTCCGGTCGCTGAGTCCTTTTGCCGGACTCCACATCACTTCATACGGGGATTGTCCTCCACTGATCCTGCCCCCCAGGCGAATTTCGTTTCCCTCACACACCTCAACCGTTCGCTGCATGTCAACTGCCAGTGCCGGCGGCACGCGTACGGTGAGTGAATCTTCCGCCATACAACCGTTTGCATCCGTAACGATCAGCCGATAGGTCGTGCTCTCCAGAGGAGAGGCACGGGCGGTAAGCGCATCGCTGCGGGTGAGTCCGGTTGCAGGCTCCCAGCGAAACGATATGGGGGGCGTACCGCCGGACACCTTACCCTTCAGGTCTCCACTGCTGCCGGGACAGAGTACGAGATCCTTCCCCGCTTCCACCTTCGGTGAGGGGAATACGGTAATCAGCACGGTGTCCCTGCTCACGCAATCGAAGCGGTTGCTTTTGCTCAGGACGTACCGTGTGGTCTTTGCAGGTCGTGCCACTGGCTGCGCGGAAGTCGCACTGCTCAATCCCGCTGCAGGTTTCCACGAATACTGGGCACCGTACATGGTGTCTACCACAGCGGCTCCGATACGTACTTCGCCCCCGTCGCACATGGTCTCGTCATCTCCGGCATCGGACTTGTTGCACGGGAGCACGGTCACCGTGATGGTCTTGAACACACGGCAGCCGTTCTGATCGGTAACGGTCACTGTGTACGTCGTCGTCTGAATCGGATTTGCAACCGGGGTAGCACTGCTGCCGTCACTCAGTCCATTACGCGGCGTCCATTCATAGCGATATGGCTTTCGTCCCCCGCTCGCAGACAGTTCGATACGCTGTCCCTGGTTACGACAAATCGTCAGTTCCTTCGGCGCAGTAATTACAGGTGCCGCCTGAACATCAACTGACACCTCATCCGTTGCAACACATCCGCGCGCGTCGGTCACCGTGAGCGTGTAGCGGGTGGATCTGTCTGGCTGTGCCGTCGTGGTGGCGGCCATGGGAGCACTCAGTCCCGCGGCCGGTGCCCACTGATAGCGATACGGAGGTGTGCCTCCGCTCACTGCGGCGTTCAATGCGACCGGTGTCCCGGAACAGGTCGTGACATCCTTGCCGGCATTGACGCGAGGCGGCGGTGCGACCTGCACCGTAATTTCGTCCGTCGCGACGCAGCCATTTTTATCGGTGATCGTTATGGTGTACACGCGCGACTGTGTAGTGCGGACGGTGGGATCGAGTTTGCGGACGCTGCTCAGCCCCTCGTTGGGACTCCAGACAACGCGGTACGGAGGCCGTCCTCCCGTCACACGCGCATCGAGCGTCACAGGCGTACCCTCGCACAGCACGACATCCTCCCCGGCGTTGACCGCCGGCGGTGCGAGCACTTCAACATCTACTTTCGCTTCGCCGACGCAGCCGCGCGCATCGGTCACCCGCAGTGTATACGTCACCGGGGAAGCCGGGCGAGCTACGGGACGGGCGATGTTTGCAGCGGAAAGTCCGAATGACGGCGACCATGCGTAGGTGTAAGGAGGTTTCCCGCCCGAGACGTCGGGCTCCAGCTTCAGGTCCGCGCCGAGGCAGACGCGTTCCTTGTCGCGCAGTCGTATTCGGGGTCTCGGCTGCACGGTCACGCGCACTGTTGACTGCACGCGGCAGCCGTTGGCATCTTCCGCGACAACGGTGTATGTCGTACTGCGATCGGGTGCCGCTCTGGGCATTGCAATATTCGCCGCGCTGAGCCCGGTCGCCGGTTTCCAGCTGTAGCGATACGGCGGCGTACCGGTCGTGGCTTCCGCCCCGATCTGCACGTCCGTTGAGGAACAGAGATCCACATCCGTCGCCATTTTCAGTACGGGCTGTGGGTGCACGCTGACGAGTACGGAATCGCGGACAATGCAGCCATTCCGATCTGTCGCGCTGAGAACATACATCGTCGTGTTCTTCGGACTTGCCACCGGACTCAAATCCTTTGTGGACGAGAGTCCCGTGCCCGGAGACCATGCGTAGGTGTAAGGCGGTTTGCCTCCACTGACCCTCGCGCGCAGTTTCAATTCATCACCCGCACAGAGCGCCTGATTGTCGCCTGCGTCCACGACCGGGGGACGATGAACGGAAACCGACAGCGTATCGCTCCCGGTACATCCATTCGCGTCGGTGACCGTGACGATATAGACGGCATCCTTCTGTGGCATGAGCTGCGGAGACTGCAGACCGGGGTTATCGAGTCCCACCGCAGGCTTCCAACTGTAGCGGAATGGCGCCTGTCCCCCCGTGACCGCGGCGCGCAGACGCACCGGTGCGTTCGCACACGCTTCGAGGCTGCGTCCTGCATCTACTGCAACCGCGGGATGCACGCGGACCATAACCGAGTCGCTGGCAGTGCAGCCGAGGGCGTCCCGCACGGTGATCACGTAGCGCGTACTGCGCCCGGGAGTTGCGACGGGATTCGCGGATTCCACGTTGTTGAGTCCTTCAGCAGGCGACCAGGTATAGGTGTAAGGGGGACGACCGTCGCGAACGTTTGCCTGCAGTGCTTCGCTGCCTCCCGGGCAAAGTGCACGATCATTCCCGGCATCGACCACGGGCGGACTGGAGACATGCACCATGACCGTATCCCGTGCGACGGCGCCTTCAGCATCCGTCACGACGAGCACATACTCCTGCGACTTCGATGGAGTTGCCTGGGGATGTATATCCGTCGCCGATGAGAGTGAAGATGAAGGTGCCCAGGAGTAACGATATGGAGGCTGTCCACCCACCGCTTCTCCACCGAGTTGGGCGCTGCCGCCGTAGCAGATCGTGGTATCGCGACCTGCATTCGCTGCAGGTTCATTGAAGATGATGCGAAGTACGAAAGCGTCTGTCAGTCCTGCGAGGTCACCCTGGTAAATATTGCCAGCAGTGCGGAAGCCACGGCTTTCCGTACCGCCAACAACGATGGAATTTCCCTTCGCATCAATCGCGAGACCGTAGGCGATATCATGCGTTTCGCCACCGAACAGCGTTCCCCAGATATAGGCGCCTTCTGTGCCGAACTGGGAAAGAAACACATCGTAGCCGCCCTTCTTCTCTTCCTGGAAACCTTTGCCAGCGAGCGGGAAATTCTTGCTCCCGGTAAAACCGGCAATCATGATATTCCCGTACTTGTCCACTGCCAGCCCCGTCGCCTTGTCGACTTCGGACCCACCCAGATAGGTCGCCCACTGGATTTTTCCACGGCCGTCCATCCGTGCGAGGAATGCATCAATGAGGCCCGCCTGCCGGCGCTGCTCGGCTTTTCCTGCTATGGGAAAACGCTTGCTTGCCGTGTACCCGGTGATGACGATATTCCCTTTGGCGTCGAGGAGCAGCTGGTCAACGTTGTCCTCTTCCTCTCCGCCTACATACGTACTCCAGAGCAACTTGTGCGTCTTGCCGCTGATACGCAGTACGATGCCATCGAAGCTGCCGCCGCCGTAAGATGACTGCAGACCCTGCGAGACCGCCGGGAAATTACTGCTCTCGGTTCTTCCGCCGAGAAAGAGGTCTCCTGCCTCATCCACCGCGATGCTGGTGGCGTAATCCATGCTCCAACCACCGATGTAGCTGGCCCACTGCCGCGTGCCTTTCGCCGTGAATTGCGCCACGAACATGTCATAATCCCCGCCGTTGCTGGTTTGCACCGCATCGGGTGTGACCGGAAAATTCGTACTGTACGTCCCCCCGGCAACATAGATCGATCCATCCCCGGCAACGGCGATGTCACTGCATTCGTCGGAATAGCTGCCGCCGAAATAGGTGGACCAGCGACGCTGGCCCTCGGACGTCAGCGCCAGGAGGAAGGCATCGTATCGTCCCCCGTTTCGTGGCTGCGTGGCCTCAGGCGAAACCGGGAGATCCCTGCTCGAAGTCGAGCCCGAGATATACAGTCCGCCATCTTTCTCGGCACGTGCGATGCAGGGATTTTCTTCCGACCCCGTCCCACCGTAATACGTCGACCACCGCATCTTGCGTTCACGGTTGAAGGCGGTAATGAACAGATCAAAATTGCCGAGGGATTTCGCCTGCAGGGCACCGGGCGTAACAGGAAAGTCGTTCCCTGCGGTGTATCCGCAGAGTATCATCCCACCTTTGCCATCGACGGTGACATCGCGGGCATAATCCGAAAGCTTGCCGCCAAGGAATGTGCTCCACTGAAGGAAAGGATCGATGACGAGCGTACGCGTTCTGTCATACGCTCCCATATTGAATGAGAAGACATGTCCATCCTTCGCCCATGCGATGTCGCACGGCATATGCACTGCCCCCGCCGGTTGCCAGGCCACCGGCGCGGAATCCTGCACGGTACCCGCGCCGTGACGGAGTGCGAGTCCGCCGCTGCCCGTGATCTTTCCGTCGTTCACACCATCGTAGCGCAGACGAATGCGTGAAGGATCCGCTCCGGGATGCACATGGAATTCATACTTCAATCCACCGTTCTCGATACGGCATGACAGGTCGATCCCCGGGTAGAGATCACGATACTCGATCACGCGGGACCCGGCAGCCTCAACGCCTAAGGGCGAACCGGGAATGTAGTAGCGAAAACGCGTCTGCGCACTTTCTGAAAAAAGAACGTCGGCGGGAATGCGGGCGGAGAGAAAACGAAGGTCGACACGATAGCGCTGCAGCTGCGGCGGCAGCGATGTGTAGTGCTCGGCACCGGGGATGCGGCGGGCCGATGCGGCGGCAAGACCTTCGTGAACGATGCTGATGCCCCTGTCGAAGAAATACAGGCGCGCCCCGTCGTGGACGGTGCTCACCGCGTGCAGGCGTCCCAGTTTTGCATCACCACTCCACTGCCCGTTGTTCTCAACGAGGAGAAACTCCTGCGCGTAAGGGATTGTCTCCAGTGCAGGGGGACGGCCCCGGTTGGGTGTCGCAGCCGGGTTGGATACGCGATATGCAGTTTCCGCATAAAAATCCCGCGGAGAATATGCAGATTCTGCATACGCCTCCGGCAGGAAATATGCAGTTTCTGCATAATCCATATGCTCAGCCGGTCGCGGAGGGGCCGCGACGGATTCAGGAGTCCCTGAACACAATACTATCAGCAGAGCAGGAGCAAACAACCAGGCGATTCGGGTGTGCATGGCGTGAGACCTGTGTCCATTGTGGAGAACCGTCATGAGACCGTTTGCGTGGGATCGAAACCGATCCCTCCATCCGATGATCGGACGGAGCGCACGCATCTCTCACGCATTCAACTGTTCCTGCATCAATGTACGACAGACAGGGGACGCATGGCAACATCCGTACCCTGCTGGATGCGAAGGAAATACCGTCCCTGTGGCAGGGTCCCGAGCTGAAGCCTCGTGCTCCGCATGCCCGCATTCACGTTTTCCGACCATGCTGCGATGCGTTCGCGTCCGAGCACATCGACAACACTCAGGCGTACATTTCCGGCCGAGGCGGAGAACCACTCGACGGTGATCTGTCCGGAAGCCACGGGATTGGGATATACCGATCGCACGGTGAGGTCACGCGCCAGGGGCACGTTTTCCGTCCCTGTGCTGATTTCCGATTTCGACCAGCTTGCGTAGACGAGTCCGGGCGTATTGCTGTCCGCATCAAGCGTATCGATGCTGATCGAACCGCTCACCCCTGTTTTCGTAAGAAACTGATAGCTGATGTCCGTCGTGTATGATTCGGTCAGCACCTGTCCCCCGAATTCAATCTTCGTCGTCGAGCGCGACCATTCCTTCACCACGAGGCAGGGTGTATCGCCTTCGGGGGTACGCAGCGTACCTTCTCCGACGACTTCGATGTCGCTCTGTTCGACCTGTTCCATTCCATCGAACGGCGACATGACCCCGCTCTGGTACGTCCAGTTCGTTCCATTCTGCAGGGGAAACAGCATCTGCGGTTTTTCCGGATTGTACTTGAGCAGAAAATCCATCCCCTGCACCTCGGCGCCGATCCCCAGCGCGTACAGTCCCTCATCACTCAGACGCAGGTACATGTATCCCGCGCCCTCCCCTGTCTGCACAGCCTGCGCATCCGTCGCATCAGGAAATTCATGGGGATACGGCGTCTGCGCCGGATCCATGAACATCGTCTGTACGGTCGTTGCATTGCCAGTGATCATCGAGAGGTCGTAGACCGACCCTGAGAGGTCAAACGTCGTGCCACCGGAAAATGTCGAATCGTATGATGTCATCTGCGTCGCGCCCATGCGCGCCTCAACATCTGCCCGTGTAATCTGTATCTGCGCATGCGCAAACGTGGTGGCGCATGCGAGCAGGAGTGCTGTCACAGCATATTTCATGGAAATACTTCCTTTCTGTTTATTCGTTGCCTGAATACGTCGTTGATTGTGCGCAATATACAAATATCCCACCCTGCTCCGCCAGTCTCCCTCCCGGCGCTGGATGACGGCCCCGGCCGTTGTTCATCCCTGCTGCGAAGCGCCTGTGGGAAGTGGAAGCGCACGGAGGAATGACACCCTACTACCTTGCTTTTCGCCGCCGTCCTTCTTAGGTTTGTTGATATTCTGGATTTCCCCAGCAGTCCCGCCTTCAGAGAACGACCGGATGGATTTTATGCAGACCGGATCAGATTTCTACAACATCGATATACTGTTTACGGAAGAAGAACGTCTTGTGCGCAGCACAATGCGGAGCTTCGTTGACGACGAGGTACTGCCGGTCATCGAGGAAGCCGCGAGGGAGGGACGCTTTCCGATGCAACTGCCGAAAAAGATGGCTGAACTCGGGGTCTTCGGTGTCAATCTACCCGAGGAATACGGGGGTGCAGGGGCGAGCAATGTGATTTACGGATTGATGATGCAGGAGCTCGAGCGCGGCGACAGCGGCGTGCGCAGTTTCGCCAGCGTGCAGAACTCCCTGGTCATGTTCCCCATCTACAAATATGGATCCGAAGAGCAGAAGAAGCACTGGCTGCCACGGCTTGCCGCGGCGGACGCCATCGGATGCTTCGGGCTCACCGAACCCGATCACGGCTCGGATCCCGGCGGCATGGAGACGCGCGCGGTGCGCGACGGTGACAGCTTCATTCTCAATGGCGCGAAAATGTGGATCACGAACGGGACACTGGCTGACGTCGCCGTCGTTTGGGCCAAGCTTGACGGCACAGTCCGTGGCTTCCTGGTTGAGAAAGGGACGAAAGGATTCAGCGCACCTGAAATGAAGGGGAAGCACAGCCTGCGGGCATCCGTGACATCGGAACTGGTTTTTCAGGACTGCCGCATTCCCGCCACGAACATGCTCCCCGATGCGGAAGGACTCAAAGCCCCCCTTTCCTGCCTGACACAGGCCCGATTCGGCATCGCATGGGGCGCAATCGGGGCCGCCGAAGCCTGTTACGATACCGCGGTGGATTATGCAAAGACGCGGAAGCAGTTCGACCGTCCCATCGGCTCATTCCAGCTCGTGCAGGAAAAACTCGCATTCATGGTGACGGAAATCACAAAGGCGCGTTTGCTCGCCGTGCATCTCGGACGCATGAAAGATGATGGCAGTATGAACTTTGCGCATGTTTCGCTGGCCAAGCGCAACAACGTCGACATCGCGCTGCGCATAGCGCGGCTCGCACGCGACATTCTCGGTGCGAACGGCATTCTCGACGAGTACCCCGTCATGCGCCATATGAACAACCTGGAATCGGTTCGCACCTACGAGGGGACGCATGATATTCATACCCTCGTGCTCGGTCAGCAGATCACCGGTATTCCGGCATATACGTAACAGCACGCAATGGCGTGACCCTACGCATTCATGTGAGAGCACGCATTGACGAGACAGAACGCATATACGTAAAACCTCATACACTTTCGGGAAGCTAGCATCATGCCGCACAAGCGTATTCGCATCGGACTCACCTTTGACGACATTCTTCTCGTTCCACGAAAATCCAGCATCCTTCCCCGTGAAGCTGATGTGCGCTCGCGTCTGACACGCAATATCACATTGAATACCCCGCTGCTGAGTGCGGCGATGGATACGGTCACCGAATCGGACATGGCCATCGCGCTGGCGCGTGAGGGCGGCATCGGTATCGTACACAAGAACATGAGCATCGACAAGCAGGCCGAGGAGATCGATAAGGTCAAACGCTCGGAGAGTGGAATGATTGTCAATCCCATCACCCTGCATGCAGATAAGACCGTGGCCGATGCACATGAGCTGATGGAGAAATACCGTATCAGCGGCATCCCTATCGTCGACGACATCGGGAAACTGATCGGCATCCTGACGAACCGCGACCTGCGCTTTGAACCCAACCGCGCGATGCTGGTGTATGACATCATGACGCGCGACAACCTCGTGACGGCACCGTTGGGGACCACGCTCGAGGAAGCGGAATCCATCCTGCAGGAGCACCGCATCGAAAAACTGCCGGTGGTCGACAAGAAAGGCCGGCTCCGTGGTTTGCTCACGTTCAAAGACATCATGAAAAAGAAGCACCACCCGAATGCCTGCAAGGATAATCTCGGGCGCCTGCGCGTCGGTGCCGCTGTCGGAATCGCCGCAGACACACTTGATCGCGTCAAGGCGCTCGTCGATGCCGCGGTGGACGTCATCGTCGTCGACACCGCGCATGGACATTCAAAAGGCGTGCTTGACACGGTGAAAAAAGTCAAGAAGCAATTCCCCGGTACGGATGTGATTGCCGGAAACGTGGCCACGGCAAAAGCGACGGAAGATCTTATCAAGGCCGGTGCAGACGCGGTGAAAATCGGCATCGGTCCGGGCAGCATCTGCACGACACGCGTCGTCACCGGCGTCGGCGTGCCGCAGATCACCGCGATCATGGACTGCGCGGAAGCCGCTGCGCAGTATGACGTGCCCATTATCGCGGACGGCGGAATCAAGCAGACGGGTGACGTACCCAAAGCCCTCGCCGCCGGAGCCGATTCCATCATGCTCGGCAGCATGTTCGCCGGACTCGAGGAGAGTCCCGGAGAAAAAATCCTCTATGAGGGACGCCGGTACAAGGTGTACCGCGGCATGGGATCGATTTCCGCGATGAAGGAAGGCAGCAAGGACCGGTATTTCCAGGATGTCGAAGACGACATTAAGAAGCTTGTACCGGAAGGCATCGAAGGTATGGTACCCTATCGCGGTAAACTGGAAGAAATGGTGTATCAGATCATGGGCGGCGTCCGTGCCGCCATGGGCTACTGCGGCGTCAAAAACCTCGGCGAGCTCAAAACACGCACCGAGTTCATACAGATCACGTCGGCAGGACTCAAAGAAAGCCATCCGCACGATGTCTTTATCACGAAAGAAGCGCCGAATTACCAGGCCGGCAACGCCTGATCGCAGGTTATTCACAGTTTTCCTGAATTGACCGGCTTCTGCACAGGAAAATAATCTGGCAAAACAGTCCGTTTAGCCCGATTTCCCGTGCCAGCATCACGTTATCCACAAGTTTTCAGAAGTTATCCACATTCTTGGGTGCAAAAAGCACACATAGGACTGCTTCCCGGGCGTCCGGGGACAGGCGTCGCGGTGAGAGTCTGCGTGTTCTGCAGGATGCACTGCGAGAGGGACTGGCAGACAGCTTCCTCGTCACCCACCTTCCTCACGTACGCTACCTGACCGGTTTCACGGGCTCGAACGGCTGGCTGCTGGTCCGTAAACGCTCAAGCATCCTGCTGACCGACCCGCGCTATCGCGAACAGGCGGCCCGGGAAGTACGCGGGACGCAAATCCTTATCGTTGCGGGACGCAGCATGACCGACGCCCTGCGTTCTGAAGGACTGCTTCGGAAGCAGCGCAGCATGGCCTTTGAAGCGGGGCACCTCTCCTACACCACCGTCAGCAACCTGAAGCGCACGCTCAAGCCGCTGCGCCTCCTGCCTCTGCACGACGCAGTGGAACAGCTGCGGGAAAACAAATATGCGGACGAAGTGCATTCCACGCGTCAGGCTATTCGCATCAGTGAAATGGTGTACAACGAAATCCTCCCCCTGCTCAAACCGGGCGTGACCGAAATTGACATCGCGGCGGAGATCACCTACCGGCAGCGTCGCATGGGCGCGGACGGCGACAGCTTTCCACCCATAGTACTCTTCGGAAAACGCTCGTCGCTCATTCACGGGCAACCCTCACGCAGTGCACTGCGCGCGGGCCACACGGTGCTCATGGACTTCGGATGCGTCGTCGAGGGCTACGCCAGCGATATCACACGCACGGTTTTCCTGGGAAAAGCGTCGCCCCGCATGCGCCGCATTTATGATGTCGTCGCCGGCGCGCAGGAGATCGGACGTGCAGCCGCGGCTCCCGGCCTCCCCTGCAATCAGCTCGACGAGCTGGTGCGTAATGTCATTCGCGACAATGGGTACGGCGACCGCTTCGAGCATGGGCTGGGACATGGCATCGGACTCGAAATTCATGAAGCGCCGCTGCTTTCATGGCGCAACAGCCAGCCGCTTGAGCCCGGGATGATCATTACGATTGAACCTGGCATCTATGTGCCCGGACTGGGCGGTGTTCGTATCGAGGATGATATCCTGATCACCTCCAGCGGCGCCGAAGCACTGACTTCCCTGCCCCGCGGCCTGACGGAGCTCGAACCGTGAGAGAACAGAAAACCGTACACCGCGTCCTGGTGATCGCTTATTATTTTCCGCCGCTCGGCCTCAGCGGCGTGCAGCGTACACTGAAGTTCGTCAAATACCTCCCTGCATTCGGATGGCAGCCAACGGTACTCACGGTCGACGAGCGAGCATATTTTGCGAAAGACGAGAGTCTGCTCGATGAGCTGGAAGGACTCGGCATCGAAGTGCTGCGAACGCGCTCGCTCGACCCGCTGCATCTGATGCGGAAAAAAGATGTGGTACGCATGCCATCGGGAAAGTCCCGCGGTCTGCTCGCCAAGCTCAGCAACGCGCTGTTCATTCCCGACAATAAGATTGGCTGGAAAAAACATGCCGTGAAAGCCGCGCTCGAAGCCCATGAGCGCCAGCCTTTCGATGTGATTTTTGCGACGGCGCCGCCCTATACCGATTTCGTCATCGGTGCGGAAATCAAGCGGCGCACCGGCCTTCCCCTCGTCATTGACTACCGCGACGCCTGGCTCGAAAATCCGCTGCACTTTTATCCCACCCCCCTCCATCGCGCACTGCATCGCAGGAAGGAACATCGCGTCCTGCGCAGCGCCGATACCATCATCAGTATCAATCGTCCCATCAAGGAGCGCATCCTGAAGGGCTACCCCTTTCTCGCGCACAATGACGTACAGATTCTCTCCCAGGGATTCGACCAGGACGATTTCCGGCAGGTGCAGCGTGCGCGCAAATCCGGCGGCCCCATGCGCTTCCTCTATGCCGGTACGTTCTACTACAACCGGACACCTGAGCATTTTCTCCGTGCGCTGTGCGACGCCTTTGACCGTCAGCCTGCGCTGCGCGGAAAGATTGAAGCGCACTTTGTCGGAACGGACCGCGAAGAAGACCGCAGGCTCACTGCGGAGCTGCAGCTCGATGATGCCGTGTTCATGCACGGCTATCTCCCGCATCGTGAAACCATACAGCACCTGGTCGATGCCGATGTGCTGTGGCTGATCATCGGCAGCGGACGGGGCGAAGAGATGATGTCGACTGGGAAACTCTATGAATATCTCGGCGCTCGCAAGCCCGTTCTCGCCTGCGTTCCGGAGGGAGCGGCCCGGCAGGTGCTGCAGAAAAGCGGCGCGGCGTTCTTTGCGTTTCCTGAGGACAGGAAGACCATTACAGATCAGATACTCGCCTTGTATGCACTGTATAAAAATGATAATTTGCCCGCTCCAGCGTATGACTATGTTGAGCAATTCGACCGCAAATCATTGACCGGCCGGCTTGCAACGATGTTCGCGTCTCTTCTCGAGGCGGACCCACATGGTACGCGCGTGCGTACGCGTTCAGCCGGAAGGCAGCGGGCGCATGATGAACATCACCCTACTTCTTCAGATGCAGCATGAAAATTCTTGTCATTGGCAACGGCGGCCGTGAACACGCCATCTGCTGGAAACTCAATCACAGCAGGAACGTCGACGCCCTGTATTGCGCTCCCGGGAATGCCGGAACGGCGCGACTGGGACACAATGTCAACATCAAGCCCACAGATATCGACGCCCTCCTTGCATTTGCGAAAAAAGAACACATCGACCTCACCGTCGTCGGCCCTGAGGCACCGTTGGCCGAAGGGATCGTCGACCGCTTCAAGGATGAAGGGCTGCGCATCTTCGGTCCCACCCGCAAGGCGGCACAGCTCGAGACCAGCAAGGCGTTCGCGAAGGACTTCATGAAACGGCACCGCATCCCCACAGCGGAATACCGTGTGTTCACCAGTGACGAAAGTGAAGCATTGTTCGAGTACCTCCACAGTTCCAAATATCCGCTGGTTCTGAAAGCAGACGGACTCGCTGCCGGGAAAGGCGTCATTATCGCGGAATCCGAGAAAGACGCGCTGCACAGCGCGAAGGAGATGATCGAGGGCGGTGCCTTCGGTGAGGCCGGCACGACACTGGTCGTCGAGGAATTCCTGACCGGCGTCGAAGCTTCCGTTTTTGCGCTCACCGACGGTTCACGCTTTGTCACCCTGGCTCCGGCGCAGGACCACAAACGCATTCTCGATAACGATCTTGGTAAGAACACCGGCGGGATGGGCGCATTCGCACCTACTCCACATGTCCCGAGTGAGCTGCTGGCCGACATAAAGATTCGTATCGTCAAACCGACGATCGACGGCATGCGCGCTGATGGCGTGCCTTATGCCGGGGTGTTGTTCGTGGGATTGATGCTGACGGAAGACGGGCCAAAAGTACTTGAATACAATTGCCGTTTCGGCGATCCCGAAACACAGGTGGTTCTCCCTCTCATCGATTACGATCTGGCTGACCTTCTCGGCGCGATCGCTGACAGCAAGCTGGAACTCAGCCGGCTTCCGCTGCATGACGCGAATGCCGTATGCGTGGTGATGGCGTCCAGCGGATATCCCGATGCCTACGCAACGGGAAAAACCATTTCCGGACTCGACAGCATTGATGAGAACCGTGAGGGTGTGATCGTGTTTCATGCGGGCACCAGGGAAGATGGCAGCCGTGTCGTCACAGCAGGCGGACGCGTGCTCGGGGTGACCGCTCTCGGAGAGGACAGGGATTTCGCGGCAAGCATCCGGCTCGCCTACAATGCGGTGAATCGCATTCGTTTTGACGGTGCGTATTACCGCACCGATATCGGTAAAAAGGCACTTCCATCCACGGACGACGAATAGCATCCGCAAATACCATGAGCAGAACACAAAAAACCCTCGGCGAAAAATGGGGCATCATCCCCTGGCTGAAAATCCGCATCGATCGCGAACCGGAATATCTGCGCGACATCATCGTTCCGCTCTGTGAGGACAACAAACTCGTTATGCAGGGGGTGTGCGATATCGCCTTCGTGGCGCCGACATCCGCAGCCGAGTGGAAGCAGAAAGCCCGCCGCCTCAAACCCGCCATCGATCCTGAAGGCGTGATATGGGTGATTTATCCGCGTGAAGAGTTCCGGGAGAAATACCGTTTTGACGGAAGTCTCAATGAAATGGTGGAGATTGTGCGTCCCCTCGGTCTCATCCAGGGCCGGCAGGCTGCTGTCAATGCGGAACTGACCTCCGTGTGTTTTCATCTCTGACACCCAGCGCGTATGTCCACACTTCTAACCGTTATCGGCACAAGGCCGCAATACCTGAAATTCGCGGCCATCGCTGCGCATGATCCTCTCCCGTTCAACAATGTGCTGCTTGACACCGGGCAGCATTACGACACCGCACTCTCGGAGCAATTCATCCGGGAATACGCGTTGCCGCGTCCCGCCGCGACACTTGACGCCGGGGGAATGGACGGCAGCAAACGGCTCGCGTCGTTGCTTACCCAGCTCGATCCGCTGATGCGGAAATACCGTCCCGATGCCGTGCTCTGTTTCGGTGACACCGACAGTACACTGGCCGCCGCACTCGCGGCCACGCGCCTTTCCCTCCCACTCATTCACGTGGAGGCCGGGGAGCGCAGCCGTGACATGCATGGGTCGCGCATCCATCCCGCTTCGGCGCCGGAGGAGGGCAATCGCGTGACGGTCGACCATCTCTCCTCGTTACTGCTCTGCGCGACGGAAGAAGCCGTGGACAATCTCGACGCGGAGCTGGCCGGAGGAGACGCCGTTTTCACCGGCGATATCATGTTCGACCTCTATCTCCGGGCGATCACCGACCTGCCCGCACTGCAGTCGCTCCGCCAGAAATACGCGCTTCCGTCCGGTGAATACGCGCTCAGCACCGTACACAGGGCTATCAATACAGACAACCCGGCAAGACTGACTTCACTGATCGATACCCTCACCGACCTCCCCCTGCCCGTATTCCTGCCACTGCATCCCCGCACCGAAGTCCGTCTGAAAGAAGCGGGCATTTCCTCCTCACAAGGCTCGCTGCATCTGCTCCCTCCGCTCGCTCATCACGAACTGCTCGCGCTGCTGCGTGGCGCCCGCCACGTGCTCACCGATTCCGGCGGATTGACGCGTGAGGCATGCTTCAGCGGCGTCCCGAGCATCTGTCTCGACGATGCGACCGCCTGGCATCAGCTCTGCGAGAGCGGGTGGTGTACAATTACGGGCAGCGATCCCCAGCGCATTCGCGAAGCGCTCGAGCTGCCACTGCCGACCGAAAGCGCAGTAACGCTGTTCGGCGACGGCATGGCCGCCGTTCGTACCATTGAAGAAATTCGTACTGCTCTCCCCTGAGGCAGCCGGTGAAGCGGCCGCCTGACATGTCTCCGCAGTCCCTTCCGTCAATCGCATAGCTCGCCGGACAGTCTTTTCCGCACGTAGTCGAACAGGCTGCCGAGCATGGTCAGCGTTCCGATGACAAGGACGGCAATAACCCACGGCTTGACGGCTTCCTGCAGATTGAAGGTGCCCCAGAATGCATGGTCGCGCCATGGACTGTCATATCCTCCCCATATCAGGAGCAGGAAGAGCAGCAGAACGACGCACGCATGAAGGATGAGCGCAACGATACGTCTGCGGCGAGTGAGCGTCGCGAGCATCTGGAACTTGTACAGGAAAATGAAGAACACGAGCACACCGACGATACCGACGGAGATCGCAATCAGGCCATGCACATCGAGGTCATGCGGCCAGAGCGGCAGGTAGGTCAGAAGCCAGAGTGCGATTGCGGTCACAGGGAGCGTCGCAATCATGGTAATGGCAAACACACGTGCCCAGAAGCGTGTTCTGCGTGCCTGCTCCTCGTCTGTAATTTTCTGCCCGGAACGACCTGACGATTCATCTCCCGGAGGGATATCTACCTTACCGCCCTTGCGCACGACCGTTGTCACGTTCCGCTCCCATCATCGTTTTTGCGCACCTCGTATTTTTTCGCGGGATCCAGATCCTGCGCGTACGGGCCGTTCCAGCTCTGCTGGAATTTTTCATGAAGCAACCCGACGAGTCCCGCCGAACGGAGGATGATCCCGGCGTTCCGCGAAGAGTGGAAATAATCGCGTGACCAGTTGCTGGTTCCGATCCACGCACGGTCGGTGTCGACAAGGATGTACTTGCAATGCTCGACCCGGGCGTAGGAAATGAAACCACCGCTTGCATCAGGGATGGCGGTGAAGCGCACCGAGATGTTCGGAATTCCCTGCAGATATTTGAGATCCTCCTGCTGGTCTGGATGAAGCGACCAGTCCGACACCAGCATGTGCACCTGCACACCGCGCTCAGCAGCGGCAAGCAGCACATCTCCAATGGGTGGATAACTGTGATAGCTCAGGACCTGGATACTGATACTGTCCTGCGCCCCTGCAATCAGTTTTTTAATTGCTGTTTCGTCCCACTCCGCCCCCATCGGGAGAAGATCGCGCGGACTGAACACCGGGGTGATCTCGTGCCTCCCGAGGTCATCCTCTATAACGACCGGGAATTTCCCGGTAATGCGGCCGGCGCTTCTGCTCGCTTCCTCCAGTCCCCGGTTTTCGGCGAGCTGCCAGTCGAAATTGAACACCGTGGTGAAGGCCGTCGCGATGGCGATGTCGGTGATCGCAACGCCAAGTTCGTTGATCTGTGTCAGGGAACGCCAGTCCCAGTTCTGACTCCCGACGAATACGGATTTGTCGTCGACCACGAAATATTTTGCGTGCAGCACGCCTCGTCCGTTGATGCCGGAAATATCATAAATATGGACGGTGATACCGTTTTCCCTGCGAAAAATATCAACGGTCTCGGGGTACAGGTCATAGAATTTTTTCTCCGCGAGCACGCGTACGCGCACACCACGCTTCGCGGCGGCAAGAACGGCTTCGATGACACCATCAAGAGCCTCGCCCTCCATGTTGGCGAAATAGAACTGTGCGATATCCAGGCTTTTCTCCGCAGCGCCGATCATATCCAGCCAGGTACTGCGTGTACTCTTGAAAGCATCGAGTCCGAGAGGGGTTTCCACCGGCGTACTTTCTACCAGTGCGATTTCCGTCGCTGTCTCTGTCTGCGTTTTCTCGCTCCCGCACGATGTCAGCAGCAGCACGGACAGGAGCAGTATCAGATGTTTCATCATGCGATCCAGACTGTTTTAACATTTACGAATTCCTTTATACCGTAATGTGACAGTTCCCGGCCATAGCCCGAGCGCTTGACGCCCCCGAAGGGAAGCCGGGGATCGGATTTGACGAGTCCGTTCACAAACACGGCGCCGGCGTCGATATGCGGCAGCAGAGCTTCCGCGCGCTGCGCATCTTTCGTCCACACACTGGCTCCGAGACCGAAATCCGAATCATTTGCCACAGTGATCGCTTCCTGTTCATCCTTCACGACGATAATGGCCGCAGCCGGACCGAAGGTTTCTTCCTCATACATCGGCATCCCCTTGCGCACATCGGTCACCACGGTGGGTGCATAGAATACACCTTTCATGTCCATTCGCCCACCACCCAGCAGCAGCTGCGCTCCCGCGTCGACACTGGCCCTGACCTGCGCATCGAGTTCACGCAGCAGATCTTCCCTGGCCATGGCACCGACCTCGGTATCATCCTCCATCGGATCCCCCACCTTCATTTCCTTCAGCGCCTGTACGAACGCTTCGGTAAAACGCTCACGCACCGATTCGACGATGATGAAGCGTTTCGCGGCGATGCAGCTTTGCCCGGTATTGATCATGCGCGCCGTCGCGCCGGTGCGTGCGGCCTGCTCCACATCTGCGTCGTCGAGGACGATGAACGGATCGCTTCCGCCCAGTTCCAACACCGTCTTCTTGATATCGCCGCCTGCCGTCTGTGCGACCTTCCCCCCGGCATGCTCGGAGCCGGTGAGTGTGGCCGCCCGCACTTCAGGCCGGCGCAACACATCGTCGACCTCGGAAGAGGAGATCATCAGCGTCTGAAAGCATCCTTCCGGGAAGCCCGCACGTTTGAACACCTCTTCGATCAGTAATGCACAGCGGGGCACATTCGAAGCGTGCTTGAGGAGACCGGTATTGCCAGCCATGAGGGCGGGAGCGGCGAAACGGAACACCTGCCAGAACGGGAAATTCCAGGGCATGACGGCGAGTACGGGTCCGAGAGGATCGAAGCGCACATAGCTTTTCCCCGCATCCGAATCGATGTATTCGATTTCCAGCATACCCGCGGCCTCCTCGGCGTAATACTCACAGACCCAGGCGCACTTCTCGACCTCGCTGCGCGCCTGTGTAATCGGCTTGCCCATTTCCATGGTCATGGCGCGCGCGTATACATCGGCACGCTCACGCAATTCCGCGGCAGCTGCCAGCATGTGCCGCGTGCGTTCCTCCATCGGAACCTTCCGCCACGCGGCGAATCGCTCCTCAGCAAGTGCGAGCTTCTGCGAGACACGCTCAGGCGCATCGGCATCGATATGTTCGAGAATTTCACCGGTCGCCGGATTGACGGATGCAAACGGCATGCATAACCTCCATGTAGATAGCGGGAATTGCAGATTATAAAATGGGAAATCGGCCGGACAGGGTCAACACCGGGCCGACAACCTGCATGCAGCCCGGTATGCAGTCGGTGGCAGTCCATCAGCGGGCAGGGAACCACATCGCGTTTTCACGCATATAAGCAGGCACTTCCAGCACGTTGCATCTGGTTGCAACTGGAGCGCAGACTCTGTATTTTGGCCTAGATTTCTACATTACTCATATCCATCCTCGATGCTCATGAAAACGCTCGTTTCCACCCTCCTCCTCGTCGTTTGTCTTCTAGCACCGGCCACACAGGCACAGGCACAGTATGCCTTCGGCATGCAGTACAGCGTCGCCCCCGACGACGCCTATGCCAAGGTCACCCTTCCTGCCACCGCACTGGCGGATATCATTGCCGAAGGTGCGGACGGCATCAAGCCCGAAGATGTCTGTCTCGGTGAGAAACCGGAGGGGACGCTCAGTGGTTACCAGGCGGACTTCGACGGTGACGGCAGAGACGAGATGTGGATGCTGTATCACACGGGGCCCGAGAAAAACGGGTGCAACGTGACGCTGATCGTCTCCCCGATGGGCGGCGGCAAGTATCAGCTCATGGATCTGCTGAACTTCCCGGGCGGCGAAGTGGTCATGCATCCCATCGTCACTCTTGATGAAGGAGTGCAGATGTATCTGCAGACCACGCGCACCTTCGAGGATGGTGTCAAGCAGGTCAAGGGTACGGTACTCGGTTACACCAAAACAGCCCTGATCGTGCTGACGACGTGGACGCAGAACGAGGGAATGATCAACGACACGTACATCACCGAAAAAGTGGATGCCGTTTTCACTGACGTGAATTTCGACAATACGAAAGAGCTGATCGTCCGCTTCAACGTGCATGAGACCGGCGGTGGTGCGGCGACGGCAGGAAATCTGGTTGACCAGTATATCCTGACCATGGACTTTCTCCCCAACCACATGCAGTATGGCATGTACGACTCGGTCGGGTACGCCAAGATCAAGGAAGCGGAAAACCTGGCCAAGGTCGGCCGCGGCAAACTCAACAGGGATGAAACCCGTATTGAGGGCATCATCGACTTGCGTGAAGCGCTGCAGACCAATCCCTTCATGACCTGGGCGCGCGTGCGTCTCGGAGAGTTCCTGCTGCATGACGGCAAGTACGCCGACGCGGAACAGACACTTATCCAGGCTCGCACGTTCGATGCGGAGTACAACAAAACATATCGCATTCTCGGTGATACGTATCTTCGCCTCAACGACTTGCAGAAGGCGCTCGCGGCATACGAGAAATACATGGAACTCGGCCCCGAGTCGAACTACTACAAGAAGAAAGTCGAACACAACATCAAGCAGATCACGATTCCGAAACGGCGATAAACGGACGTATCACCAGAGAAGGATTCATCCGTGCCTGACTTCAACTTTGCGCAGGGCAGCAATCCGCAAAACCCCGGATCGCGTGCCGGCTCTCCCCGACAGTCCACCCCTTCAACAGGCGGTGAGACACCTGGCGGGGATACGGGCCGTCACAGCGTATTGAACAAATACCCCGAAAGAGATCTCTCACATCTTAGTGGTGAATCGGCACCGCCCCCACAGGACGGGGATATGCCGCCTGCGTCGGCCGATGCTTCAGGGGTCGATGACGGCAGTTCCTCAGCAGAGGGGACAGCGACGACGGAGGGATCCGCAACCGATGCTGCGGCAGCACATGATACCGGAGAAGGCGGTTCGTCCGAGGCAGGCGATACAGGAGATGCGCCCGCGAAAGGCCAAAAATCCGGAAGCGGTCCGCTGATCGCCATTCTGAGCATTGTGATATTTCTCGTGCTCATCGCTTTTCTCTGGCATATCAATCCCTTCCCGTCCGTGCGCGACAGTATTGCAGGGCTTTTCAGCAGCAGCGAGGAAGTGATTCCACCAATGGATACGGAGCTCACCGACGACGCTGCCACGCACGTCGATGAAACTGCAGCAACGCCGATGCGATCATGGGATTATTTCCTGCAGGTTTCGTCATGGGACGATCTGGCAAAAGCCGACCTGGAAGCAGAGCGGTACCGTGCCCAGGGTCTTGACGTCGTTGTTGAAAGCGAATACATTCCGCGCAAACACCGCACGTATTACCGCGTGCGCCTCGGTCCGTACGACTCCCCGCAGCAGGCGACCGAAGCAAAGGCGAATTACGCCAGCGTGCTCCCGGCTGATGCCTTTCTTGACAGCACACGTCTTGCCGTGGACGAAGTCGAGGAAGACCTTCCTGCAGAAAGCACCGCCACAGCACCTGCACCACGGCACAGGGCTGATCCTCTCCCCACACAGCGGAGTGGCAGCGAGTTTGACGTGATCAACGAGCCATTGAACGGCTATGCGGTAAAGGTCTCATCGTTCAAGGAGCTGCCTATCGCACGCAGCGAGGCCAGGAAACTGGTCGGACTGGGCTACCCCGCGTTCCTGACGAAGAAGAGGATAGGCAGCACAAGCTGGTATCGCGTGCTTGTCGGTCCCTTTTCCGACAAACGTGATGCGGACCGATACATGGAACTGCTCAATGTCACCTACGGCAACGAAGCCTATACAGTAAATCTCGCATCCTATTGACGCATATCCACCCTGAAACACCGGGTTCCGGTGGATATTGTTAGGCTTTTGTTTGCACAACTATTACATTACGAATTGGATTCTGCCGTTGCGGACATCTCGCAGCGGACCGTCCTTGAGGCGTGCGATGTTGCGGAAAATGATGTTACCAAGTCCGCAATTCTGTGTCTAAGAAGAAAGACCGGCTCTCTCCGCCCTCTTTAGCCATTGCATGCGAACAACGTATAATTTACACGTTCCACTCAATCAACAGGAGTCACGAATGAAGAAACTGTTTCTGATCGCCGTTCTGGTGGCTTTCGCCGGAGTGGCACAGGCACAGCAGGTGGTTGTCAAAACACCTGATGCCCTGTCCGGATCGGCCCAGCTCGATGCCGCGAAAGCTCCCAAGGTCACCTTCGAGCAGAAGCTGCTCATGCTTACCGAACAGGCCCGCAACAACCGCGTGCGCAGCACCACGAACACGCTTCGCAAGACGCAGACCAATGACCTTTATGAAATCGGACTCATGGCCAACACGTATGCCATGATCGGTGACACCCGCAACCAGATCGCCTGCGACCCCAACACCGGGAATGTCGCCGTGATCTTCCGCGGCAACGATCGCTCCTCGCAGGGCGACGGCAACACGCTGTACATTCGCTATTCGAACGATAACGGCGCGACCTGGACGCCGCAGGGCGACAACATCGCCAACAGTGCAAGCCCGCGTTACCCGAGCATCTTCCTGCCGAACGCCAATGGCAGCAGCGGCGCCCACACCGCAGTGCTGTGGCCGCAGGTCACGACCTTCGGTGACGGAACCGACGGTTTCGGTGAAGTGTACTCGATGAAGGCCGACATCGGCAACGGCAACCCGTCGTACGGTCAGTTTGCCACTCCTCCCAACTGGTCAATCCCCTGGCAGATCAAGCAGGATCAGGCTACCGGCGATCTTTACAGCATCGCTCTCGCACTCGAGCCCTCCAACGGCACCTCCACCGGCGAATACTTCGTTATGAAGTCCACCGACGGCGGCGCGAACTGGAATCCTGTCAACTTCGACAACCCGGTGTGGTACGCCGACCTGACGCCCAGTGGTTATTTCACGACCAACGTGCGTTTTGACATCTCGCCGAACGGCACGATGATCTGCGCCTACAACCTGATCATTGAAAGCGAGCCGGGCTCGGCCCTGCTGCTCGAAGCCAACCATGAGATCGCCTATCGCATCTCGACCGATATGGGTTCCACCTGGAGCGATCCTGAGCGTATCAAGCCCAGTGCACTCCCGAATCTCCCGCGTCCCTTCGACGCCAAGTGCGAAATGTCATGGGATCTCGATGTGATCCTCGACAAAGACGACATGCCTCACTTCATCACCGTGCTCTCCGCTGACCTGTATCCGTTCTGGCCGACCAACGAAGCCCCGACGGACAGCACCATCAGCCTCGTGCACGTCGACTCCACTTTCACTTCGGAAATCTGCATGGTTCCCGAGGGTGGCTGGAAAGTATATCCGATTGGTCCCGTGCGCCGCGTGCGTACCGACCGCCTGTCCTTCACCGCTACCTCCTCCACCGACGCAGCCGCCGTGTTCCGCAACGAGCCGAACTGGGCCCGTAACTGGGACGGCAGCAAGATCTATGCGAAGTGGATCTCCCCGATCTTCACCTGGTTCCCGGTCGTCGATCAGACCCTGCCGGCTGACACCATCTGCCAGATTTATGTCAATGGCCGTAATGTCGACAGCCGCAGTCTCGATGCATGGACCTACAAGTGGAATTACACGGATCCGGACGACCCGAACACCTTCGTGCTCGACAGCATCATGCGCGTGACGGATCTTGAAGATGTCATGGCCAAGTACACGAAGATCGCCTACTATGCCAACGAGCAGGGCGAAGATGGCCATCTGCATATCATCTTTACCGAGTGGGGCATCGGTGAGCGTCTTGATGACGATCCCGTATTCACCGATCAGGTCGTCTGGTATGTGAACGATGTCATGCTCAAGGTTCTGGATGCCGTTGACGTCGAGCAGCTCGACGCAACCCCGGGTGCCTTCGCACTCGCACAGAACTACCCGAACCCCTTCAACCCGAGCACCGAAATCAGCTTTACGCTGCCGAAGGCTTCGCAGGTTTCCCTGCGTATCTTCAACCTGCTCGGACAGGAAGTTGCCACGCTGGTTGACGAGTATCGCAATGCCGGAACGCATCGCGTGACCTTCGACGCCAGCAAGCTTTCCAGCGGTATGTATATCTACCGTCTCGAGAGCGGCGCCAACAGTGTTGCGAAAAAGATGATGCTCAGCAAATAAGCAGATCTTTTTCCCGCTTTGAAATCCTCCCCCGTTTCGGGGGAGGATTTTTTTTGTTACCTAATTCCGATTCTGGTGTCCTAGACTATGAACACAATACATAGCCGCCTGGCGTCTGGGTGGAGGTGTCAGGCTCCCGACCGTTCCCACATGCATACAGGAGTCTGTCATGATGCGATGCCTCGCTACGCTTTTGTCCGTCCTCCTCCTGACCTGCAGCCTGTTCGCCCAGTCACCGCTGCGTGAGCCTCCTGCCACCCCCGCACATAAGGTCCAGCTGCGTCCGACCGATCAACCCGAACGCCAATCGTCTGCCCGAATCCCGGGCCCCCTCTCCCCCCTACATCGAACTTCCCAATCCCGCAACGCATACAGAGCCGCCTCCGATGCGCCGCGGCGACTGGTGAAGACAGCAAACACCACGGCGCAAAACGCTTCGGTGCAGTTTCCGCTCTTTGAGGTGGGACAAATGGCAAACACCTATTGCATGATCGGTGAGAACCGCAATCAGATAGCGTGTGACCCGAATACAGGAAGTGTCGCCATTGTATTTCGCGGTGATGACCGCTCCCCCGATGGTGACGGGAATACGTTGTATATCCGTTACTCCACCGACGATGGAAACAGCTGGTCGCCCAAAGGCGGCAATGTGGCGACCACAGACCAGCCCCGTTACCCGAATATATTCCTTCCCAATGCCGGAGAAACGGTACCGCAAACCGCACTGCTCTGGCCGCAGGTCGTCAGCTTCGGAGACGGCAGCGAGGGATTCGGTGAAATCAATGCGATGAAATCGGGGCTGATGAATCAGTCCCCCGCGTATGCAACAGTACCGGGTCCCCCGGACTGGGGCATCCCCTGGTCAATCATGATGGATCGGAGCACCGGCGATCTCTATTCCGCCGCGGAGGCGATCGATCCCTCCAACGGACTCTCCTACGAGGAATACTACCTTCTCAAATCGACTGACGGCGGCGAGAACTGGAATGCTGCGAGCCTTGAAAATCCGTTTTTCAAATCGGGCATCGTGCCGAACGGCTATGCAGCGCTGAGTCATCGCCTGAGCATCTCACCGAACGGAAGTACGATGGTCGCGAGCTGGGTACAGCTCAGCGAGACCGAACCGGGACGCGCCAACCTGATCGACGAACTGCACGCCATCGCATGGCGCATTTCAACGAACGGAGGAGAGAGCTGGGGTGAGGTACAAACCGTAAGACTGTCCGAACTGCAGGATCGTCCTGCCCCCTTCGAGACGAAGATTGCGCAGTCCTGGGATCTCGATGTCGTGCTCGACGCCGACAACATCCCGCATTTCCTTACCGTCTGCTCCGCTGATCTGAATCCCTTCAATCCCTTCGATGAAGCGCTGCCCGATTCCTCCATCAATCTCCGGCATGTCGACTCCACCTTCGTCACCGAAATCTTCCGTGACACCCGTGGGACATGGCACATCCTTCCCGCGGGACCCGTGTACCGGGTGCGTACGGACAGACTGGCGTTCACATCACAGTCGGAGAGCGATGAAGCTGCGGTGTTTCGGAATGAAGTCGCATGGGCACGCAACGGGGATGGAACGAAACTCTGGGCGAAGTGGATCACGCCCATGCTGACATGGACCGTGGCCGATGTTGCGGGAACTCCCACGCTGTTTGAAGACACGATCACGCAAATCTATGCCAATGGACGGCACATCGCATCGAACCTGAAACGGCCCTGGACCTATTCCTGGGATTTCGCCGAACCCGATCACAATACCGCGGAGATGGACAGCATGATGCGGCTGACCGCGCTGACCGATGTGGGTGCAAAATACACCAAGATGGCCGCGTATGCCGGTGAGCAGGACCAGCTCCACATTCTCTTTGTAGAATGGGGCATCGGGGAGCGAACTGACGATGATCCCCTGCTCGCCAACCAGTACGTCTGGTATCTCACCGGAGCGAATGTCCCGGTATCCCTCGTCGACGCTCGCGATGACCGCGGCACGGTTGCACAGTTTTCACTCGAGGCGAACTCGCCCAATCCTTTCACGGGAGGCACCGCGATACGCTACAGCCTCCCGCATGGGATGTACATGCGGTTGGCCGTGCACGACGCCCTTGGAAGGGAGGTTGCACGCCTGGTCGACGGGCAGCAGTCCGCCGGCCGGCACAGCGTACGATTCAACGCCGGGGATCTCCCCGCAGGCATCTACTTCTGCAAAATGGATAATGGCAAGACAAGCACTTCGCGCAAATTGATGCTGATCAGATGAGCACAGTGACGCATTACCCTGTTGATTGAGCGAAGTGACAGGGAGTCCGATAATGTGGGCGGGCTCCCCTAAATTCAAGGCGGTCCCTCTCCGGTGAGGAAAGGGACCGCCACTTTTTTCCTACGTCCGGCGGATTTACCGCAGGGCTCCGTTTTTCAGATTGGCCAGCAGGGCACCGGAACGTTTGAGACTGTCGAGAATGCTTTCAAACGCTTCGTGGCGTCCCTGTTTGCGGGCTTCCTCGAGCAGGTGGTTCTTGACAACCTTTGCGAACACCGTCGGTGAAATACTCGCGTCGCCCTGCGTTACGAAGGTTCCGAACACGTCGTTCTGGTACAGGTACCACACATGGAAACCCTCGATGATGTCACCGGTCAACGCGACCCGCGCCACGAGGGAATCGGCTGCGCGCTGCGAAAGCCCATGATTCTGCATCAGATAATCCATGCAGAGCGTGTAATGGTTCTCTCCGCGCTCGACGCGATGCGGTGCCGGCAGTTCTTCCGTGATTTCGTGCAGACTGTCATGCAGAAGATCGACGTCTTCCTGCAGCATGGCAATCTGTTCGAGTATCCCACGGCAGGCGGGGTCCGGTTCGCTCTCGATATGCGCCAGCAGCGTTTTCAACTCTTCCCGGCTCATGCCTGATTCCGGATGAAAGTTAAGCGTGAGGCGTCGCTCGGGAGCAACAGTCTGGTTGTAGGATTGCAGCAGGTCGCGCATGGATTCCTGACAGGAAACAATCGAGGAGGATTTTTCCTCCGCTTCACGCGCTTTGGCCTGGAATTCCTCAATGCTCATCTGTTTCCCGCCGCAGGCGGTAAACACAAACGTCACTACGAGAATCAGATGAATATTGCGGAACAATGCGGAAGCAAACGTATGCATGCATGCTCGCACAGGTGGAACAGGATGAACTACCCTTCCCTCCGGGCTGTCCGGGATAAATACCCTTTCGATGTTGTGTCATTGACCGCGCGCAGGGCTTGCAGGCAGACGCGGGATGGTCAATCAGTGCATTCCGTTTCCAAGAGCGTTGGCCCTTGAAGGGACACCAATCTGCGAATTATTTCACAAAAAACAAATAGCCGTTCGGGAACTCTTCCTGACCGTAAAAAACTCCACGCGCGGTAACAACAGGCGTACCCTGTCAGAACTCGAAACGATTGTCAAAGCTCGAAACGTTTGTCTGAGCTCAATGCGTCTGTCAGAGTTCGTAGCGTTCACCGAAGTCGAGAACGCGCGCCTGATGTCCCGACGCTTCCACCTTGCTGCGAAACTCCTGCGGGTCGGCCTCGATCACGGGAAAGGTGTTATAGTGAATGGGAATGGCCAGGCCCGGCTTGGCGAACTCCACCGCCTTCACCGCGTCATCGATGCCCATGGTGAAATTATCTCCAATCGGCGCGATCATGCAGTCGATGGCATCCCGCTGCCCGATGAGCTGCATATCGAGGAAAAGGCCGGTATCGCCGGTGTGATACACCGTCTTGCCGCCCATGGTGATAACGACCCCTGCAGGTTCACCCATGTATCTGCCGTCGGGAGATGACGATCCGTGATGTGCGATGGTGAATTTCAGTCGTCCGAAAGGAAACGTGTAAGCACCGCCGATATGCATGTTATGTGCCCGGGCACCATTTTCAGCTGCAAAATTGGCGAGTTCATTCACTGCGATCACCAGCGCATCGCAGCGTTTCGCAATCTCGAATGCATCGCCGATATGATCGCCATGCGCATGCGTCAGCACCACAAACTGCGCATCGATATCCTCCGCCTTCATCGGCGCGTTCGGATTTCCTGTCAGAAACGGATCGATCACCACCGTGTGCGTCCCGTCCTCCAGAAGAAAAGAAGAATGGCTCAGATACGTAATGTTCAGCATCGTATTCCTCCAGTTGATAATATCGAAGGGGGAAAAGCAATATAGAAGCACCCGGGTGAGATAGCAAGAGTGCCTGCGGCACGCGGGAGTGCCTGCGGCACGCGGGAGTGCCTGCGGCACGCGGGAGTGCCTGCGGCACGCGGGAGTGCCTGCGGCACGCGGGAGTGCCTGCGGCACGCGGGAGTGCCTGCGGCACGCGGGAGTGCCTGCGGCACGCGGGAGTGCCTGCGGCACGCGGGAGTGCCTGCGGCACGCGGGAGTGCCTGCGGCACGCGGGAGTGCCTGCGGCACGCGGGAGTGCCT